>JAFUTK010000037.1 GCA_017471405.1 Ruminococcus sp. | reverse complement strand
TGCGGGCTGGTTTGTTTAATCTGTCAGAAAAGGGCGTAAATTATTGACAGCAGATGTTTAATATGTTAAACTAATATTATCATATTGATAAGGATGTGTTGCTATGTACGCGACCTTTTGGGCGCTGGTACCGCCCATCGTAGCTATCCTGCTGGCTCTGCTCACAAAAGAGGTTTACAGCTCTCTGTTTGTGGGCATTCTGCTGGGAGGACTTTTCTATGCCGAATTCGCCCCCGTCAAGGCGGCGAACCACATCATCGACGACGGCTTTGTGGCCTCCCTCTCCGACCCCTGGAATGTGGGAATACTCATCTTCCTCGTTATTTTAGGCTGCATCGTTGCCATGATGAACAAGGCCGGAGGCTCCGCTGCCTTCGGAAAATGGGCTCAGACCCATATCAAGACCCGGGTGGGCGCACAGCTTGCTACCATTGCTCTGGGCGTGCTCATCTTCATCGACGACTATTTCAACTGCCTGACAGTCGGCAGCGTTATGAGCCCCGTAGCCGCCAGCCATAAGATATCCAAGCAGAAACTGGCCTACCTCATCGACGCCACAGCAGCCCCTGTCTGCATCATCGCTCCCATATCCTCGTGGGCAGCCGCAGTAACAGGCTTTGTCAAGGACGAGGACGGCTTCTCGCTGTTCATCAAGGCTATCCCCTACAATTACTATGCTATCCTCACTATCGTGTTTATGATAGCTTTAGTGCTCCTTAAGGTGGATTTCGGCCCCATGGCTAAATACGAGAAAATGGCTCAGCAGGCCGACACCCTTGCCCAGAAGGGCGAGGAAAAGGAGCTCAAGGGAAAGGTCATCGACCTTATCTTCCCGATAGTAGTGCTCATCGTTGCCTGCGTTGTGGGAATGATTTACACCGGCGGCTTCTTCTCCGGCGAGAGCTTCGTTGACGCCTTCGCCAACTGCGATGCCTCAAAGGGTCTGGTAATGGGCTCTATGGCGGCGCTGATACTCACCGTCATCTTCTATCTGCTCCGCAGGATAATCTCCTTCAAGAGCTGTATGGAGTGCCTGCCCGATGGCTTCCGCTCTATGGTTCCCGCCATACTTATCCTCACCTTCGCCTGGACGCTGAAGGCCATGACCGACAGCTTGGGCGCCGGAGAGTATGTAAAGAGCCTGCTGGACGGCAACACCGAGTTCTTCCATTCCTTCCTGCCGGCTATCATCTTCATCATAGCCGCGCTGCTCTCCTTTGCCACCGGCACCTCCTGGGGCACCTTCGGCATCCTTATCCCGCTGGTAGTTGACGTTTTCGCGGGCAAGGACTACACGATGATGATAATCTCCATCTCCGCCTGCATGGCCGGCTCCGTATGCGGCGACCACTGCTCGCCCATCTCCGACACCACCATTATGGCCTCGGCGGGAGCCAAATGCGTCCACGTCGAACACGTTTCAACGCAGCTGCCCTATGCTATACTGGTAGCGGCGATTTCCGCTGTGAACTACATAGCTGCGGGCTTCATCAAGAACTGGGTCATCTCCCTTATCATAGGCATAGCAATGACTCTGCTGGCGGTAGTGCTCGTGAAGTACTCCCGCAAGGGTACGGATACGCCTGAGCCGGAGGAAGTCCCCGAAGAAACACAAGCATAGCACAAAGCTCAAAAGGAAAAAGCCGTTCTCCTCTCACCAAGAGCGGAGAACGGCTTTTTTGCACGATCCGATTTAACTCACCTTAGGAATGCGAGCACCTAAGACTACAGTGCGGGCAAGCCTCGGTCGCGGTGCAAAGGTCACAGACCTCCGCAAGGTGCAGCGACCAACGGGAGCGCAGCGTGACGAAAAAAAGGCCATCTCGAAAGAGACGGCCTTTTGTGTTTGAGGTGAATTACTTGAGCTCTACAGTAGCGCCTGCAGCCTCGAGCTTAGCCTTGAGCTCCTCAGCGTCAGCCTTGGAAACGCCCTCCTTGATAGCCTTGGGAGCGCCCTCAACCAGCTCCTTGGACTCCTTCAGGCCAAGGCCGGTGATCTCCTTAACAGCCTTGATAACGCCCATCTTAGCATCACCGAAGGAAGCAAGGATAACGTCGAACTCGGTCTTCTCCTCTGCAGCAGCAGCAGCGCCGCCAGCAGCGGGAGCAGCAGCAACAGCAGCAGTAACGCCGAACTCCTCCTGGATAGCGTCTACGAGCTCGGAAAGCTCGAGAACGGAAAGTGTCTTGATGTCTTCAACGAATTTAAGGATCTTCTCGGAAGCCATGATTAATTACTCCTTTTCAATTAAATTTTAGATTGCCGGGTCATCGCCCGTTTGTTATGCCGCGCTTAAGCGGCGTCTGTCTGCGCCGATATTATGCAGCGCCGTTTTCCTTGTCCACGATAGCCTGCAGTGTTGCAGCGAGCTTCTGGATAGGACCCTGAAGGGAGCCGACCAGCTGTGCCAGCAGTACCTCTCTGGAAGGGATCTTGGAGAGCGCCTTAACGCCTGCCTCGTCATAGATCTCCTCACCGATGTAACCGGCCTTGAGCTTGAACATCTCGTCCTTCTTGCCCTCGGCAAACTTGCCGAGGATTCTTGCGGGAGCAGTCTGATCGTCATCTGAGATGGCGATAGCGGTAGTGCCCTCAAGAACGTTTGTGAGCCCGTCGAGACCTGCGTTCTTCATAGCGAAGCGGAGCATTGTGTTCTTCTCAACGAAGTACTTTACTCCTGCCTCACGCAGCTCCTTACGAAGCTTGGTGTCCTCCTCAACGGTGATGCCCTTGTAGTCAACGAGCACGCCGGCAGCGGAGTTCTTGAGCAGCTCGGTAAGAGCGGCTACCTTTTCCTGCTTTGCAAGCAGAACCTTTTCACTTGGCATTGATGTATTCACCTCTTTGCGATAATGTGGTGCAGCGCATCAAAAAAGCCTCTTCATCGTAAAGACAAAGAGACCCGGTAATAAGCAAAAATATATTGCTATTCCTTCCTCGGCCGGACTTCCGCATTAAGCTGCCGGCTGTCTTTAGATACGAATGCAAAAAATATTATAGCATATGATATTTGTTTTGTCAAGGGGTTTTCAAAAAAATCTTACCCCTCCCGGCAAGGGGAGGGGTAAAGCTGTTTAAGCTCTCTTTCTCTTTACGAGAATGATAACGAATATCGCAGCGCAAAGGATCCCTACGCCGAAGCCCACGAAGGGTACGATCTTCATAGTGCCGTACTGCACTACGTTGAGCACATAGTCGGTCTCCACCACATTTGCAAATTCGGAGGCGGTCATTCCCCACTCCTCACAATAATCCTGAGTGTAGCCGTAAACCTTTTCGGGCATAGCTATTACCTTTGTGGTAACGAACACTGTGGAGGAGGGCATATCCTCTGACTCCCAGAGGTCCCAGGTCTCGTCCATCAGCTTTTCGATCTTGGACTGGATATCCTTGTTGCCGCAGCTGAGTACTGCAAAGTGGTCACCCACGTGTACAAGATAGTAGGGTGTCTCGCTGGAACCGGTGGGTATACCGCCGTAGCTTCTGGTGGTCTTTTCCACAGCTACCTCATCAAATGCCTGGAGGAGGTCGCCCTGCGCCAGGTCTCCTGTTTTCAGCTCACCAATAGTGGTGGTGTTCAGGTCGGTGATGTCGTCGCCCATTATCTTGATGGTATCTCCAATGCCGAAGGCGCCTACCAGTATGCCCAGCACTGCCACTACCGCAAGAAGGATCATTGGTCTGTTCATTTTCTTCTCTCCCCTTATTATTTTTTCGGACTGTCAGAATAACATCCAAAATTTATTATAGCACACTTCTGTGCGGCGTGTCAATCGACAAAATTCATAAATAGGCGGCAGGCGCTTGCAATCTCTTGAATAATATAGTATAATAGGAGTAAGCATATCCTATATGAAATGAGGCATAAAAATGAGCGAGAAGATCTATTCACATATAAACGACATTCCCTCCGGAGACGCTCCGGATAACCTTCGGGAGGGGTGTCTGGTGCTGGAGGGCGGAGCCTTTCGGGGAGTTTACACCAACGGCGTTATCGACGTGCTGATGCAGGAGGGGATAGACCTCTCCGCCACCTACGGCGTCTCGGCGGGAGCTATGAACGGGATAAACTACGTTGCGGGGCAGATAGGCCGCTCGGCGCGGGTTAATCTGCGCTACCGTCACGACAGCCGCTACGTCGGCAAGGAGGCGCTGAAAGCCAACAAGGGCATCATAGGCTTTGATTTTGTATTCGGTGAGCTGGAGGGCGTGGAGCCTCTCAACACTGAAAGGCTTATGCACAGCGGCAGGGAGTTTTTCTCCGTTGCCACCTGTCTGGAAAGCGCATCGCCGGTGGCCTTTGCAAATGACGGAGACATCGGGCTTGTGTACAAGGCTGTGCAGGCCTCGGCTTCCATGCCCTTTGTATCCAAGCCGGTGGAGATAGCGGGGAAGCACTACCTTGACGGCGGCTGCTCCTGCAAGATACCCTACCGCTTCGCTCTGGAGCGGGATTTTGAGAAGATAGTGGTAGTGCGCACCCGTCCGCGGAACTACCGCAAGAAGCTGAAAATGAAGCGCTCGCTGCCCTCCGAGAGGATAGTCTACCGGGACTACCCGGAGTTTGCGGAGCGGCTTAAGCGAAGCAGCATTGACTACAATATCCAGTGCGACGAGCTGGAGGAGCTGGAGGCAAAGGGCAGGATATTCGTGATAGCCCCCTCTGAGCCCATAACCGTTGGCAGGCTGGAGGGAGATATGGAAAAGCTGGGAGAGCTTTACCGCCTCGGCTATGAGGACACGAAGGCAGCGATACCTGCTTTGAAGGAATATCTGAGCAAATAAGAATTTGGCGGGGCACGACCCCGCGGGCGAATTCGCGTTACGCTCCTTCGTCGCTTTCAATTGAGCGGGCGACGTACTTTTGCACCCGCGGTTGTGACCTTTGTTAGTGTGAAGAACTGAAAATGCGCCGCATATCACACCTTGTGGAATGCGAGCAC
>JAFUTK010000036.1 GCA_017471405.1 Ruminococcus sp. | reverse complement strand
TGGGGACTGCTGGGCGCCGTTTACGGGCTGGCCTTCGGCTCGATGCTGGTGGTACAGATAATCAAATCCGTTATATCACGGGTAAAGAAGTAACCCCCCTCGCCGCTTCGCGGCTCGGGGGATATGCGGAAAACGCATCTCCCCCGCTGCCGCGGGGAAGCGCGTTTTCCGCTGTTTTTTAACGGAGGGGTAATTTGAAAAAGGAGGAACACCTATGGAGGAAAAGAAGAAGTCCCACAAGAAGCTGATAATTATACTCGCCATCGTGGCTGTGGCGGCGGTGCTGATAATCATATTCGGCGTGCCCTATTTCCAGCGGCACTTCATCGAGGTAAAGATAACCGAAGCCGACGCCATCGACACCGGCAGGGTAGACCTCGGCACCGACAGGATACTCACCGTCTACTTCACCCGCAACGGCAACTCCGACTTTGAGGAGGGCGTTGACGCCGTTTCCTCCGCGTCGCTGATGCGGGACGGTGACAAGCTCATCGGCAACTGCGAGCTGGCAGCCGAGATGATACAGCACTCCGTCGGCGGTGATATCTATGCCGTCAAAACCGAAAAGCGCTATCCCTCCTCCTACGGCGACACCGTCTCAGAAGCAAGTAAGGAATTCGACAGCGGCGAGATGTTAGCCCTCACAGGCGAGCTGCCGGATATGTCCCAGTACGACAAGGTGTTCATTCTCTACCCACTCTGGTGGTACAAGGTCCCTATGGCGATGCAGAGCTTTGTCTCCAAGGTCGATCTCACCGGCAAGGACGTCTATGCACTGGTCTCTCACGGTGGCAGCGGCGAGGCCGGCTCGGTCTCCAAGCTGGAGGAGCTCTCCGGCGTCACTTTCAAGAAGCCCTTCTATGAGCTCTACGACAAGGACGCCGCCTATGCCAAGGAGGACATTACTGATTGGCTAGAAGGTCTGGGTTAATTTTCTTTCATCGGGCGAAAATCTGTGAACATTTTATAAACGCGGACGATTTGAAACCGCTGCTGCGCAAAGCCCTGAATTCAAACGTTTTCGGGGTGAGGCTGTGAATTATTTCAGCAAAACGTTAAAACAATTATTTTGTTCATAATTTGTGTGAAAAGCCTTATAAATTGGGCAATTTCAACGATTTGAGGGCTTTGTTTTGTGAAAGTCACCAAAATTGATAAACCTCAGCAAAAAAGTATTGACATTCGGGGCAAACGGGTGTATAATCTAGTTAAAGCAAGGGGCAAGATGCCCCAGCTTAAAAAAATATTTTTATGGAGGGATTTTCCTATGAAAAAGGCACAGAAGGGCTTTACACTGGTAGAGCTTATCGTAGTTATTGCCATTATCGGCATTCTGGCAGCCATCCTCGTTCCTTCGATGATGGGCTACGTTAAGAAGTCCAAGCTGAAGTCCGCAAACTCAAACGCAAAGCTCGTATTCACAACTGCTAGCGGTGCTGCTGCTGATTTGATCACTGACGGCGGCGACATCACTCAGATCACCAATCAGCCTACGGTTGAGGTTAAGACCCTTAACAACGGCACACCTACCAAGATTCAGGCAGCTGTTTACAA
Source organism: Ruminococcus sp. (assembly GCA_017471405.1). Taxonomy (GTDB): domain Bacteria; phylum Bacillota; class Clostridia; order Oscillospirales; family Ruminococcaceae; genus FB2012. The sequence continues at coordinate 16,990 of JAFUTK010000036.1, read as the reverse complement.
GGCACTGAAGGACAACGGCGACGGTGCTGGCTATGCTTGCTGGTGGGTAAACGGTACTGATGTTGCAGGTGCACAGTGGGCTTCTACTAATTCCAACAACGAGATCGTTGGTCAGTATCCTAACCCCGAGACTGATCCTGACATTACTGGTCACCAGATCGGTACTTCGTTCACTCCTGGTCACTAATCTTTAGTCTAGTTGATTCAGAAACAATGAAAGAACTCGCTTCGGCGGGTTCTTTTTTTGTGGCTTTACACGCAAGGCTTGACTAAATCCCGAAACTATGGTATAATATAATAAAGAAGAACAGTTCGGAGTTATGATTTAATGAGGTGATACTATGAATATGCAGGAATGTTCAAGGCTTATCATTGGGCTTCGAGCCGCCGGCTGGACTGACACCCAGATCAATGACTTTATTCTGTATATTGAGACCGGCGATAATCAGTACAAGCCCGAAAATGTTCCGACACGCCCACAGCAGACAGAGGAATAAAAATCAAGAACTCGCTTCGGCGGGTTCTTTTTTTGTGGCTTAATATTGCATAATCGCAAGCGGTGTGGTATAATTATAGCATCACCTTAAAGGAGCTAAGCTATGAAAGCCGAAACCAAAGAAAAGCTCATGTCCCGTAATCGCGGCAAGGCAGAGCTGTTAGTTTTCATTTTCTATATCGTCGGGGTCGCTGTCATCGGCTTTTTCCATGAGCCCTGGTTTGACGAGGCTCAGGCATGGAGCATTGCTCGAAGCGCCTCGATCAAAGACATCATCTTCGATATCCCTCACTACGAGGGGCACCCGCCCCTGTGGTCGCTGCTGCTGGCTTTGCCGGCAAAGCTGGGGGCACCCTATGAGCTCTCCCTTAAAGCGGTGAACCTTATCATCTGCGCCGCGGCGGTGTGGCTCATTCTTTACCGCTCCCCCTTCCCGAAGATAGTTCGCTGTGTGATACCCTTCACCTTCTATTTCTTTTACCAGACCGCAGTTATCTGCCGGCCCTACTCGCTGGTGATGCTTTCTCTTACGCTGGCTGCTATGTTCTACAAGGAGCGTGACGCCAAGCCCCTGCGCTACATTCTGGCGCTGATGCTGCTCTGCGCCTCCCACGCCTACGGCATTATCCTCGCCGGGGGGCTGTGCATCGTATGGGTCTGCGAGATATTCACCGGAGCCCTCAGAGAAGGGAAGCTCTCATCTGTCTTTAAGGACAAGCGCTGCTGGTGCCTGCTGCTGATACTCTGCTTTGCGCTATTCACCATCTGGCTCATTATCCCCGCCGACGATGTCAGATACCTCCATATGGACGACACCTTCACCGACAGGCTGAAAAACCTCTACCTGCTGCTAGTCTACCCCATTGACTCCCTCTTTGGCATTTATATCGACGTTGACAGCTTCAAGCAGACCACCTCGGGACTTATCACTACCCTTATCGGCGGAGCGCTGCTGCTGGCGGTGCTTTTCGCGGTCACAAAGAAGAACAAAAAGCTCGCCACCTTTGCGGTGCCGTACTTTATGTTTCTTATCTTCGGCGTGTTCAAGTATATGTACTGGAACCATCTGGGCATCAGCACCTTCTATATAATGTTCACGATCTGGATAATCCTTGACAGCGAAAAGCCGGAGCTGCCGGACATTTTCTTCAAGATATCCGAAAAGGTAGAATCGAAGATGACAGTCGTGCTGGGCAAGTGCGCTGTGATATTCATGGCGGCGATGCCCCTCGCATGGACGGTCAGCTGCTCCTTTATGGATATCACCGAGCCCTACGGCATGAGAGATGTGGCGCAGTATATCAAGGATAACGATATGGAGGGCCACACCATAATGCTGGTATGGATCTATGAGTATAAGGACACCTCTCTGGAGGATATCCGCACCGCCGAGAACCGCCACGATTTATCCAATGAGGTAAGCGACGGCTCGACCCTCACACCCTACTTTGACACCAACATTTTCTACAATTTCAACACCTCTCACCCAGAGGACCTTTATTCCCGGTTCAGGATAACCACCGAGGAGGATAATCAGCGCAACTTCGCCCTCTGGCGGGAGTACGGCTACCCGGAGTATATGATTTTCAAGTGCCCGCTGGATTCGGTATTCCCAGAGCTTGAGTACGATGATATCGAGGAGATGTACGATATCGTGGATATGCTGGAGATCAACTGTTTCTACAAGTTCTCGGAGATAAAGGAGTACGTCCACATCTTCAAGCTCAAGGACGAATACATCGGAAAGGGGAAGCCTCAATGACAGAGATAAAACGCCGGACATTTTACAGCCACTTCGGCGCTGACAGCACTATGCGCCGCAGCGCGATGGTGGACTTTATGCAGGACTGCTGCACCATCTCCCGTAATGAGGACGCAGTCATCGGGCCTATGATGAAAAGCGGTGAGGCTTTGCTCTACGTCGCCTACCGGCAGGTGGATATCCTTTCCCAGCCGAAGTACCGGGAGGAGCTCACCGTTAGAACTCACCTCTTCGAGACAAGGCGGGTCTACGGCAAGCGCTCCACAGTTATCCTCGGCGAGGACGGCAGGCTCTGCGCCCGGTCGTATCTGGTCTCAACGCTGGTCAGCAGCGAGACCCGCAAGCCAATAAACCTTCCGCAGGAGGTAAACGACCGCATTGTTACAGCTCCTGCCATTGATATGGAATACACCAACAGGAGGATAAAGCTCCCCTCAGAGGAAGGGACTGTGATGCCCCCGTTCACCGCCACCCGTGCTCAGGCAGACACTAACGGCCACGTCAACAACGCCCGTTACATCGACTTAGGGGACGAGTTTGTTCCCGTAGGGGCGGAGGTAGTAAGGCTGCGGTGTGAATATAGGGTATCCTTTATGCCGGGGGATTTAATTATCCCCACGCTGTATCCGACGGACACAGGAGCCATCATCACACTTTCAAACGAAGCGGGCGCGTTGTGCTCGGTAATGGAATATGTATGGAGGAATGAAAAATGAAGATAGCAATAGGAAACGACCACGCAGCTCCCGAGCTTAAGCTGGCAGTGAAGGCTCACCTTGAGGAAAAGGGCTTTGAGGTGATAGATATGGGCTGTGCTCCCGGCGAGCGCTGCGATTATCCCGATGCCGCCGAGGCTGTCTGCGCTAAGGTAACGAGCGGAGAGTGCGCTATGGGAATACTCATCTGCGGAACGGGTCTGGGTATGAGCTATGCCGCTAATAAGGTAAAGGGCATCCGCGCCGCCTGCTGCTCGGAGCAGTTCTCCGCCCGGCTGGCCAGAGAGCATAATGACGCCAATGTACTCTGCTTTGGAGCGAGAGTTGTGGGTGAGGGGACTGCCTTTGATCTGGTGGATGCCTTCACATCTACGCCATTCTCTGGCGATGAGCGTCATCAGCGCAGGATAGACAAGATAACCGCCATAGAGAATAAGAACGCATGACGGCGGGAAAGAACCGCACTACGGACTAGCTAACGGAATTTATTGTTTTTCTTAATAACACTTTAAAAATAAAGGAGGTCCGGCACTATGATCAATTTCGGTATTATCGGCGCGGGGAATATCTCCCGCGAGTTCTGCGGAGGGCTGCGTGAGGTGCCCAATGCACAGACCGTCGCTGTGGCGGCGCAGGATCTGAAACGGGCGGAGAAATTTGCCAAGGAGCAGGGTATACCCAAGGCCTATGGCAGCTATCTCCAGCTTCTCACCGACCGCTCGGTGGACGTGGTCTACATAGGCAACACCACTAACCTCCACTATGAAACCATAAAGCTCTGCCTCACCGCCGGCAAGCACGTCATCTGCGAAAAGGCTATGGTGGAGACCGAGGCTAAGGCCGTCGAGTGCTTCGACCTCGCCCGGGAAAAGGGCTGCTTCCTTATGGAGGCTATGTGGTCCCGCTTTATGCCTAAAAGCCTTAAGGTCCGCGAATGGGTGCAGAAGGGCAGGATAGGCGAGCTGGTGGCAATGCAGGCCACCATCGGCAACAATATGGAGAAGGACCCAAGCAACCGCTTCTATTCCCCTGAACTGGGCGGCGGGGCTATGTACGACCTGGGCGTATACCCCATAGACCTGCTGACCTGGTATTCCGGCAGGAGAATATCCTCATATACCGCACAGATAATCACCGCCTCCACCGGCGTGGACGAAACGGTGAGCCTGAATATGGATTTAGAGGGCGTCCCCGCCAACGCTATGATATCCTTCAACGCCCCTATGCCGGAGGACATATGGCTCTACGGCACCAAGGCCGCTATCCGCGTTCCCCGGGCGCACTGGGGCACCGATGCCATTCTCCTTGACAAGAGCATGAAGGAGATCGACCGCGTCTCCGTACCCATAAGGTACGGCATGAAGTACGAGATAGAAGAGGTGGTCAGATGCGTCGAGGAGGGCAGGCTTTTCAGCGATATCGCCTCCCCGGAGATGACAATATCCTCCAGCCGTATGTACGATAAGCTGCTGCGGGGAGAATAAGCTCCGTTTTCGTATAGTCTTATCGCCCCGTATAATGCGGGGCGATTTTTATGTCTGCAAGGCAGCGAGGTGATACCTTTTTCCGCATACGTCATCGCTTGAATAATTTATAAAATTTTTTTCCGCCTCTTGCCAAATGCAGGATAATATGTTATCATATGTTTATAATACCTCCGGAACCCGCCGGAGAGAGTTTAGGAGGAAAAGAAAATGAAGAAGTTAGCAGTACTCATTACGGCTGCCATCATTGCCTGCTTCACCCTTACCGCCTGCGGCGGCAGCGATTTCGAGGGCAAGTGGGAGTGCAAGTCTATGAGCATGGGCGGTATGACCATCGAGGATAACTTTATGGGTATCCCTCTCGGCGCTATGTTCCAGATGGAGATCAACAGCGACGGCACTGGCGTTCTGAAGTCCGGAATGGGTGACGACGGCGAGGACGAGGATTCCGGTCCTCAGGAGTTCACTTGGAAGGAAAAGGACGGCAAGCTGGTTCTCACCGCTAAGAACGAGGACGGCAAGGACGAGGACATCGAGCTTGAGTACGAGGACGAGGAGCTGACCATGGAGATGGAAGGCGAGACCGTTGTATTCGGCAAGGTTGACAAGTTCACCGAGTTTGATGCTTCACAGTTCAGCCTCGGCGGCGACGATGAGGAATAATTGACGCTGCTAATCGTTACAGAATAATTCAAAAAAGCCGGACCGCATCAGCGGCCCGGCTTTTACATTTGTTTATGCGATAGTCGTGTTGACCTTGTTCTTTATCTCGGAGGTTATCTTCTCAACAAACTCGTCGGCGGTCATCTCTACCGTCTTGGAGTCCTGAGTGCGGACGGAAACAGTTCCCTCCTGTAGCTCCTTTTCACCGATGATGACCATATAGGGCACGCGCTCGGTGTACTGCGCCTGACGGATCATATAGCCTATCTTTTCGTTCCTGTCGTCCAGAACTACACGCACGCCGGCGTCATAGAGCTTGTCGTAGACCTTCTCGGCGTAGTCGGCACTCTTCTCGGAGACGAGGAGAATCTTCGCCTGAACGGGAGCGATCCATACCGGGAAGCGTCCCTTTGTTTCCTCGATAAGGTATGCCATAAAGCGGTCGAGGGAGCCCAGTATCGCGCGGTGGATAACAACGGGGGTTTTCTCCTGACCGTCGGTGTCGGTGTATTTCAGGTCGAACTTCGCCGGCAGGCAGAAGTCCAGCTGGCAGGTGGAGAGGGTGTACTCTGCGCCTACTGCGGGAACAACGTTTACGTCTAGCTTGGGTCCGTAGAAGGCGGCCTCGCCGATTTCCTCAGTGTAGTTGATGCCCAGCTGATTGAGCACGTCACGCAGGGCGTTCTCAGCCTTCTCCCACATCTCGTCGTCCTGATGGTACTTCACCTTGTCCGCAGGGTCGCGCAGCGAGAGCACGCAGCGGTAGTCCTTGATGCCGAAGTCCTTGTATACGTCGAAGATGAGGTCAACAACTCTGCCGACCTCATCCTTGATCTGGTCGGGAGTGCAGAAGAGGTGAGCGTCGTTCTGGCAGAAATGGCGGCCTCTCTCAATACCCTTAAGTGTGCCGCTGGCCTCGAAACGGAAGTCGTGAGCGATCTCGCCGATGCGGATAGGCAGGTCGCGGTAGGAATGCTTCTGGTTTGCGTATATCATCATATGGTGGGGGCAGTTCATAGGACGCAGCACAAAGCTCTCGCCCTCCACCTCCATAGCGGGGAACATATTCTCCTTGTAGTGCTCCCAGTGGCCGCTGGTCTGGTAGAGCGCAACGGTGCCGACGCAGGGGGTCATAACGTGCTGATAGCCGAGCTTCAGCTCCTTGTCCTTGATATAGCTCTCCAGCTCCTGCCAGATGGTGTAGCCCTTGGGCAGGAACATGGGCAGGCCTCTGCCGATGAGGTTGTCGGTCATGAACAGCTGCATTTCCTTGCCGATCTTTCTGTGGTCGCGCTGAGCGGCCTCTTCGAGCTTTTTGAGGTAAGCCTCCAGCTCCTGTGCAGTCGCAAAGGCAGTGCCGTTGATACGGGTAAGCATCTTGCGGGAGGCATCGTTCTTCCAGTAGGCACCGGAAACGCTCAGTATCTTGAAGGCCTTAAGGGTCTTGGTGTAGGTCAGGTGAGGGCCTACGCACATATCAATATACTCCCCCTGCTGGAAGAAGGACAGAGGAACGTCCTCTGCCAGATCGCCGATATGCTCCACCTTGTACTCCTCGCCGCGCTCCTCCATCAGCTTGATGGCCTCGTCGCGGGGCAGGATAAAGCTCTTGAAGGGGAGGTTCTCCTTGGTGATCTTCCTCATCTCGTTCTCGATGGCGGTAAGGTCGCTGTCCGAGAGCTTGACGTCTCCCAGGTCAACGTCATAGTAGAAGCCCTTGTCGTTGGCAGGGCCGTAGGCAAACTTTGCCTGAGGATAGAGCCTCTTTACCGCCTGCGCCATAATATGCGCCGCAGAGTGGCGGATAACGTGCAGCTCCTCCTCCTTGGGACACTCGCCCACATGGCCGTCGTTGTAGATAACTTTCATTGTGATTACTCCTTTATTTTAAGATTACTGTTTACCGGTTTCAGGCAGACGCCTTATAAAAACAAAACCCCTGACACACCGCTATGCGGCATATCAAGGGTGCATTAATGCACGGTTCCACCTTGTATTTTCACTCACTATCCCTTAACGCGGGAAACGCAGACGCTTACTTGTATCACCGTTGGGCGTCCGGGCTCGGGAGGGGTCTTCACCGACATTCTGCATAAGGGGCTTTCAGCATATGCCTCTCTCTCTGAATGCGTCACTGCCGGCTACTCTTTCCGTCATAGCCTTTAGATATCGTGGACTTATTATATCACACAAAACCGCGGTTGTCAAGTAGGAAAGCCGCTACCGTCCGTCTTGCTATGATATTCCAGCTTGCAGCGGTACATAGCCTCGTCAGCCCGCTTGAAAACCTGCTTGTAGCTGCTGTCGGTTTCGGACGAGAACACCGCCGCGCCCTTTGACACCGTCGGTGGCACCGGGAAGTCTCCGCTTTCGTTCACAGCCTCCGATTCCCGGTCAAACTTATCAAACAGCCTTGCCATATCATCCTCACCGCAGCCCTCCAGAACGGCGATGAACTCATCTCCACCTATCCTGTAAACGTTAGATGTCCCGAACACGCTCTTTATCAGTGCCGCGGCACCGTTGATGAATTCGTCGCCCCGCTCGTGACCGTAATTGCCGTTGACAGTCTTTAGCCAGTTAATGTCGAATACGGCAACACTGAAATCAGCGTTCTTTTCCTCTATCAGCTTTTCCAGCTGCCCCACCTTGTTAAGGTATGCAGTCTTGCTGCCAACGCCTGTCATCTCATCGGTATATGCCTGAGAATGTACATAGGTGATATACTGTCCAAGCTCTGTTTGTATGGAATGTATCTGCTTGCCCAGCTCGGCGATTTCGTCCCTGTTGCCGCTCCTGATAGCGTGGGTCTCCTCCGGCTTGGGAGCGGTTTTGGTGGCGCCGTCCTTTTGGATAAGCCTTCCCAAATCGTCGAAGTCCTCAGCAAGACTGTTCATCTCGTTGCAAAGCTCGGTGAACCTGTCCCTTATCCTTGAGGAAAAAGCAAGGGCTAAAAGTATGCTGACCAGAGTTGATACTACACAGACTATGACGACCGACATTACCTGCTCAGAAACTCTTTCCTCGTACCACTTGGCGCTGAAATCCACACCTATGACGCCGGCGATCTTCCCCTCGCTGTCAAAGACCGGGCTGTAGGCGCTATAGAAGCGTCCCCAACGATCCTCATGGGGCTCCTCATCGACGGAGGCAACTCCCCCGAAGGCAGCCCGCAGGGCGGGTGTACTCTCCACCTGCTCCCCGAACTCGCCGGGGTCGTTTTCATCGGGGTCGATGGTGAAGGAAAAATGGTCTCCGCCGTCGTTATGTATCCCGTAGATAAATTCAAGATCTATGCTTTTTTGAAATGCTCCGAGTATCGCCTGTTGCTGCTGATACTCCGGGGTGTCTGCGTCCTCCTTGGTCAGATGCTTTAGAACATCACCGTCTATCATCCTTGCCGCGGTGTTGGAGATATCCAGCATACGGGAGGAAATAAGCGAGCGCATAGAGCTGCGCGACTGCGAGGTGAGGACTACTCCCAGAAGTATATTTGCCGCAGCTATGAGTATAACTATGGCTGCGAGCAGCGGAGTGGTAATACTGAACTTTCTGCCTTTCATTATGTCAACTCCATTTTCCGGCAGGGCCGGTAAAAATGATGATATTATGAATATGCTGTTCAGTTAATCACATTTGATGGGGAGGCGTTAAAGTGAGCTGTCTACGCCTGTGACCCTTACACCGTCGTCCGAGACGGTGAAATGGATATCATATCCCGCAAAGCGCATACTGTACACCCGCTCCGGGTCGTGCTGATAGGAGGGGCGTGGGTCGTCGGCAAGGCACTCGCAGAGTGCCTCCCGCTTGTCCTCGGGGATAAGAGAGAGCAGCTCAGGAGGGAAGTCCACCGCAAGGCGGTAATCAGTGAAGCTGTCGGCATAGCCTCCCGCGGCATCGGGGTAACAGTCCGCCGAGGGGAGGTATGGTTTGATGTCGAAGATGGGAGTGCCGTCTAGCAGGTCGCAGCCGGAGACAACAATTACTCCCTCGCCTATGCTCTCTATCTTCACGCAGGAAAGCCCTATGGGGTTTGGCCTGAAGGGGGAGCGACTGGCAAAAACGCCTATGCGCTTGTTGCCCCCGAGCCTCGGAGGGCGTACTGTGGGCGACCACTGGCTGCGGTGGCTCTTAGAAAAATCGAATATGAGCCAGAGGTGCGAAAAGCCCTCCAGCCCACGCAGGGCATCGGGGTCTCGGTATTTTGGGAGCAGATCTATCCGCCCCACCGCCGAGGGAGCTCTGCCGCTCTGGCGTGGGATGCCGAATTTCTCGTCAAAGTCGGTGTGTATCACCGCTATGGGCGTTATCTCCATATCACTAACCCTTACAGCGACGCATAGACCGCGTTGACAAGGTCGCGGGAGAGCTGGGTGGTGCCGGCGCCGCAGCGCTGGAGGAACACTGTCACCGATAGCCTTTCCTCCGGGTCGCAGAGCAGGTAGGTGCCCGTCCAGCCGTCCCAGCCGAAGGCGCCCTTGGAGGCAAAGGTGCCCGCCAGATTTCTGTTCTCTAAGCATCTGACCAGATTGCCGTAGCCGTAGCCTCTGACGGAATCCCAGTCATAGCTTATCCGCTGGGCGTCAGTGAGGCCGTTCTCACGCATAAAGTCAACGGCTCGTCTGCTGATGACTCCGGCTCCGCCGTTTGAGAGCTCGGCGCCAAGCTTGGAGTAATCGGCAGCGGTGGAGAAGAGTCCTGCCCCTCCCGACTGGAAGGCCGGCTCCTTATTATAGTCATATATGCACAGGTTTATATAATCCGGCAGTTTGGGATGCTCACCGGCGTTCTCATAGAGCACCGCCATCCGCTGACGCTTCTCTGAGGGAACGTAAAAAGCGGTGTCCTCCATTCCCAGCGGGTCAAAGATGTTCTTTTTCAGGAATTCGGAGTATTTCATATCCGCCAGCTTCTCGATAACAGCACCCATTATATCCGCCGAGGAGCCGTACTGCCAGTGGTCACCCGCATTGAAGGCCAGCGGCCGCTTTCCGGCTTCGGCAGCGAACTCGGCAGTAGTCATCGGCAGACCTGTCTGGATACTCTTGTCCAGCAGCCACCACAGCTCATTCATTCCCTCATTGCCCTCGTATTCGCCGCCGGGGTAGGCGATGCCGGAGGTCATATTCATAAGGTCCCGGAGCCTAATGGGCACGCTGGGCAGCTTAACACCGTTCTTGATGTAGTGAGCGTACTTATACTCGGGGAAGAACCAGGAAAGCTCCCAGTTGAGGTCCAGCTTGCCGCGCTCCATAAGAATCATAGCGGCGGTGCCGGTGACTACCTTTGTGCAGGAAAAAGCCCGGCAGATGGTGTTCTCGGTAAAGGGGACCTTATTCTTCACGTCCGCAAGCCCGGAAGAGATGGTGCAGATGTTTTCCCCGTCCTTGGTGACGGCAAGGGCGGCGCCGTTCTCCGAATAGGATATAATCGCTCTGTCAAGAATTTCTTCAAGCAGCTTTTTATTCATATCTTTTCCTCCCGGTAAAGCTTTGCCGAGCCGCAGAGGCGGCCCGGCAGCGTTATCATACTACTTCCATCGAGGCGTCCTTGAGCTGGCAGTATTTCCAGCCGTTCTCCTCGTACTGGTTGAAGGTGCCCTCGATGACTATCTCGGCGCCTATTTCCGGGTAATCCTCGGGATAGGAGAAATCTCCGGAGAGGACAAATTCCAGCTCCTGATTGCAGCAGGCGGAAACGTCCTGAATGAATACAGCGAAATACTCTCCGCCGGTGGTGGGGTCAGTGGTGTAGGCGAAGGTGCCCTTAGCCTTGACCTTCTGACCTAAATACGAGGCGGGATCCTGGAGCATCGTGTTCAGCTGCGCATAGCCCAGCGTCTGGGAGAGGGAAGTCAGGTCAACGTCGATGTCGCCATTCTTGACTACCTGATCCTCCAGCTTTAAGGTCTGTGGGGGAGGAGTAGTGACCTTCTCCGCCTGTGCCCAGTAATCCTCTGCCACCTGGTTGGCGTCTGATGCCGACGAAGCGTCAGCCTGACTGCCGATTATCTTGTCCGCGGTGGCGGTGTTTCCGCAGCCTGCCAGCATTAGGGCGGCTGCCATTACAGCGTACAGCTTTTTCATTTTAACTCCTCCTTAAGCATTTTGAGATTATACAGAACAGGAAAAACACTATCATATCCGCGGTGACTATTGTGGAGCCAACGGGAGTTGAGAACAGTATGGAAGCGATGAGCCCGAAGCCCGCGCAGATGACGGATATCACCGCCGAGCAGATTATTACCGCCTTGAAGCTTTTGAATACCCTCATTGCTGAAAGGGCGGGGAAGATTATCAGAGCCGATATCAAAAGCGAGCCCACCAAATTCATAGCCAGCACTATTATGAGCGCCGTTACTACGGCTATCAGAAGGTTGTAGGCGTTTGCCCTGATGCCGGTGGCCTTGGCGAAGCTCTCGTCAAAGGTGACGGCGAATATCTTGTTGTAGAACAGCAGGAATATGACGATGACTATCACCGCCAGCGCTACACTGAGCCAAACCTCGCTGACAGTCAGCGTAAGTATGGAGGTGGAGCCGAACAGCGTGCTGCACACGTCTCCCGCGATGTTTGCCGAGGCCGAGAACATATTGATGAGCATATAGCCTATGGCCAGCGACGCTACGGATATCATAGCTATGGCGGCGTCGCCCTTTATCTTGGTGTTCTGCCCGGTCTTGAGCAGCAGTATCGCCGCTATCAGCGTAACGGGCAGGATTATGACCATACTGTTGGTGTTCTCGATGAGGTCTGTGAGCCACTTTGCAAAGGCATTGTTGCCTGATACGGCACCCTTTAGAGATACAGAAATGACCGTAGCAGTCGCCATTGCTCCGAAGGCCACATGGGAAAGTCCGTCACCGATGAAAGAGAAGCGCTTGAGCACCAGAGTTACTCCCAGAAGTGAGGAGCAGAGGGCTATCAGCAGCCCGACTATCATCGCATATCTTACGAAGGGAAAGCTGAAATAGTACGCGAGCTTGTCAATCATCTCACCCATTGCGCTCACCCCGCTTTACATAGTGGTGTATCGCCTGCTGAGTGCCCAGCACCAGCAGACCGGTGCCAGCGGCGATAGCCGCCTTCTTGCCCTTGGAAAGCTCGCCGGGAGCGCTTTTGGAAGAGGTCTCCGCCCCCTCATTACCTGCGCCGGTATCGCCCCGCTCGGTGATGATAAAGCTCTGCCCCAGCTTGCTTGAAAGGTAATCCTCCCGGCTGCCGAAGAACAGCTGCTTGCCGTTGCCGATGTGGAGTATCTTGCCGGCGTAGCTGACAGCGCTGACGTCGTGAGAGACCATTATTATAGTAACGCCGCTGTCGTTGAGCTCGCGGATAAGCTCGTAGAGCTCGGTCTGCGCCTTGGGGTCAAGGCCGGTCACCGGCTCGTCGAGAAGGAGTATCTTCCCGGTGGAGCAGAGGGCTCTTGCCAGCAGCACTCTCTGCTGCTGACCGCCGGAAAGCTCCCTGTAGCAGCGCTTTGCCAGATGGGTGATGCCCATGCGCTCCATATTTTCTTCCGCCAGGGCCTTTTCGGCCTTGCTGTAAAAGGGCCTTTTGCCGCTTTTGGCAAGGCAGCCTGAGCGGACTATCTCTCTGACCGATGCGGGGAAATCCCTCTGCACTACGGTCTGCTGCGGGAGATAGCCTATACCCTCGGCGCGGATATCCTCTCCTCTTATTATCTCTCCGCTCATTACCGGGATAAGCCCCAGCAGCGCTCTTATCAGCGTGCTTTTGCCGGAGCCGTTCTCGCCCAGGATGCAGAGGTAATCCCCTGCGTCGAGGGTGAAATCCATTCCCTCGGTAACGGCGTTGCCCTCGTAACCGAGGGTGACGTTTCTGCATATCAGCTGTTCGGACATTCCTGTGTTACCTCCGTGGTGTTATCAGCTGAGAGTGCTTTTGAGCACCTCAAGATTGCTGCGCATTATACCTATATAGGTGGTGCCTTCCTTAAGCTTTTCGTCAGACACCGACTGCGCCGAATCCAGCTGTACTATCTTGGCGGATTTCTTCTCGCTGCTGTTGACGATGGACTGTGCGATGCTGCCGTCCGAGCCCTCGATGGTGTAGACTGTATCGAGCCCCAGCTCATCTACCTTCCCCGCAAGGAATGCGATAGTCTCAAAGCTGGCCTCCGTTTCGGCGGAGCAGCCTACGAAGGCGGCGTAGTAATCAAAGCCGTAGTCGTCAACGAAATATCTGAAGGGGAACCTGTCGCCGAAGAGCAGGGTCTTTTCCGAAGCACTTGCTGCCAGGTCTGTGAAGTCCTTGTCGAGAGCGTCCAGCTCCGCGGTGTAGGCCTCTAGGTTCTTTCTGTACTCCTCTGCGTTTTCCTTGTCCAGCTCGGTGAGGTCATCACAGATGGCGGAAACAATGGTCTTGGCGTTCTTCACCGAGAGCCAAACGTGCTCGTCGTACTCGGGGCCCTCTTCCTCTTCCTCCATGCCGTGCTCTTCTTCCTCGCCCTGCATACCTTCCTTGACCTCTTCCTCCTTGGCAGCGGAGCCGACGGTATCCAGCAGGCTCAGGGTTTTCATATCCTTATTGGTGGCCTCTTTCAGAGCGTCCTGCGTCCACTTGTCGGACTCGCCTCCGACATAGATGAACAGGTCGCAGACGGATATCTTCATTATATCCTCCGCTGTGGGCTGGAAGTTGTGAAGGTCTGCTCCCTTGTCTAGCAGGTAGGTGACGTCGGCATCCTCTGCCTTGTCGCCTAGCAGCTCTCTCACCCAGTCGTACTCAGGGAAGATAGTGCATACTATCTTTAATTTGCTGTTGTCACTCTTGCCGGCACTGCCGCAGCCGACAGCTCCGAGAGCAAGTGCTGCGCTCATAATGAGCGCTGTGAGTTTTTTAAGTCTTACCATTTTATATTGATACCTCCGGATCTATTCTTTATGCTTTGGTTTTCTCCTGCAAAGCACACAGTCAATCCAGAAGCATTACCTTTAGGCTTATTAGCGTGAAGCTCCTTGCCGCATTCCTGACGGCAATGCGCAAAGCCCTTGCCGCTCTGATAAAGCAGTGAACGGCAGCCGCTGCCGCAATAACAACACCGCCGGCTGTGAGCAGAGCCTCGCATATGCTGAGCTCCTCGCAGACTAGGCAGCCGTCGCCGGTGCAGTCGTGGTCAGTGTGCAGGGCGGTAAAAGCCGCCGCACCCAGCATTAAAGCTGTGAACAGAAGGGCAAGCAGGAGCGCTGCCGCCCGGCAGGTACTTTTCATTTGTTACCTCCTGCAAGGCAGCTTTTGCACACGCCTGTCAGCACAATGCCGGTGTCCAGAACGAAATTCTCGCTCTCGAGGATCTTCTCGGTTATCTTTTCGCTGCTCTCATCATGCATATGAAGAAGCTCACCGCAGACGGTGCATTTCATATGCAGATGTCCCTTGCATCCCTCATTTCCTGCCAGCTGATAGCGGAACTCTCTGCTGCAGCCCTTGACGGTGCGCATAACCCTGCCCTCGCCCACCAGCTCCTTGATGAGCCTGTAGACGGTGCTCTCGGAGGGGAGCTTCTCGCCCGCTTCCGTGGACTTCATTTTATCTATCATCTCGCTGATGGTAAGAGCCTCGCTGCTGTTCTCCTTTAGAAAGGCAAGCAGAGCGTCCTTCTGGGCGGTACGGTATTTAGCCAAGGCGATACACCTCCGTTTCGTGAATTTGAAAGTAACTGTCAATTTTGTATTATATCACAGCAACAGGGTGCTGTCAATCACATTTCCAATAGTTTACAGTGTGTTCACAAATTCAGAAGTCCACGATTTTTGGGGCTTTGAAGTCTACTGAAAAAAATTTTTGAAATAAATTTTTCCTTAAAGTTCTTTTTAAGTTGGCGGATTATAATGAGTACAACAACAAAACAAGAAGGGGGTCACAGACCATGAAAAATAACAGAAGGACCACAGCTATGATAGCCGCACTCTTGGCGGTATGTATGCTTGCAGCAGGCTGCTCAAATTCAAGCGACAGCATAGAGCAGATAGAAAACGGCTCGGTGACAGTTACCGAGACCTCATCTGAAGAGAGCTCCTCCGTAAAGGAAAAGGCGACTACCACAACCACTTCTTCAGAGGAGGAGCAGGATGAGGAGACTACCTCCGACGACACCAGCCTCACCGGTGAGGAAAGCTCTGATGCTGATGAGAGCAGCGAGACCGCTGAGGACACAAGCTCCGAAGCTGCAAAGACCAAGCAGAAGTCAAAAGCTACCGGAAGCAGCATCACATCCACTGATACCACCAAGTCCGGCAGCACTGCCTCGACTGACACCTCAAGCTCGTCGGCTTCGGCTTCTTCCTCTGGGACGACTTCCCAGAGCCAGACCTCAAAGACGACTACCTCCGGCTCTAGCCAGTCGGTGACCGCCAGCTTCACAGCCTCCACCAGCGGCAAGATAGACACTACTGATATTTTCTCCAACCGCGACTTGAAGCAGACCGCAGACCTTACTGACGCCACCTATCTCACCGTCTCCGACGGAAAGACATTGAGCATCACCGAAGCGGGCATCTACGTTATCTCCGGCACTGCCAAGAACTGCACCATTAGAATTGAGACCGACAGCGAGTCAAAGGTGCAGCTGGTACTGAACGGCGTTTCTGTCACCAACACCAGCACCCCCGCAATCTACGTTATAAATGCCGATAAGGTGTTCGTCACCACAGCCTCCGACACCACCAACACCCTCTCAGTAACAGGACAGTTCACTGCTGACGGCGACACCAATACCGATGCGGTCATCTTCTCCAAGGACGACCTGGTATTCAACGGCCTCGGCACTCTGAACATCACCTCTGCCTACGGCAACGGCATCTCCGGCAAGGACGATATCAAGTTCACTGGCGGCACCTACTCCATCACCTGCGCTCTGGACGCAATTGAGGCTAACGACTCCATCGCGGTATGCGGCGGCAGCTTCACCATCAATTCCAAAAAGGACGGCCTCCACGCCGAGAACGATGAGGACTACACTGAGGGCTGGATATACATTTCTGACGGAACCTTCAACATCACCGCCACATCTGACGGTATTCAGGGCACTACCTACACCCAGATTGACGGTGGCAATATCACCATCAAGTCCTCCGAGGGCATTGAGAGTACCTATATCCAAATAAACGGCGGAACAATAAACATCTCCGCAACCGATGATGGCCTCAATGCTTCCAAGAAGAGCACCGCCATCGGCACCCCCACAGTTGAGGTCACCGGCGGAAAGCTCACCGTCACAATGAGCGGCAGCGACGTTGACTGCATCGACGCCAACGGAAACATCATAGTCTCCGGCGGAACTATAGATTTAAGCTATCCCACACAGGGCCCCTCCGAGTCCTTCGACTATGACGGCACCGCGACCTACACCGGCGGCACAATCATCATAAACGGCTCACAGGTAGACTCCATTCCCCAGGCCTCAATGATGGGTGGAATGGGCGGCTTCGGAGGCAATATGGGCGGCGGCTTTGGCGGCCGCGGCGGCAGAGGCTGGACCTGATAAACAATGACATACACCTATTTCTTTCCCCTTATCCCCCGATGATGCTTTTTTAAGGGAAAGGCGTTACCGCTCCGGCGGCGACGCCTTTTTCCTTTTTTACAAAAGTTTTTTCACGATAAATCAGAATTTGCGGGGCACGCCCCCGCGGGCGAATTCGCGTTACGCTCCTTCGTCGCTTTCAATTGAGCGGGCGACGTACTTTTGCACCCGCGGTTGTGACTTTTGTTAGTGTGAAGAACTGAAAATGCGCCGCATATCACACCTTGTGGAATGCGAGCACCTACGGTCACAGCACGAACAAACTCCGGTCGCGGTGCGCAGACTACACTCCCGCACACACCCAAGCGACCAACGGGAGCGC
>JAFUTK010000035.1 GCA_017471405.1 Ruminococcus sp. | reverse complement strand
GCCCGCACTGTGACATTAGGTACTCGCATTCCATAGGGTGAGATGCGCGGGCGCCCCTCACTTTGTGCCTCTGGGTACGGAAAAACGTTCGCTGCGCTCACTGTTTCCTGCGAGTGCAGGACGGCAGCTTTTCGGCGCTGCGGAATTTGTTTGTTCTTGCCGCTATACAGCAGTAGAAAAGCATTGTGCCTTTTCGGTCACTTTGCGCAGCGCCGGGTCGCGGCTGACGCCGCGTACGAGGCTCTGCCTCGAGCTCCGGTCAGGGCTTTGCCCCGACACCCCACCAGGGGGGCACAGCCCGCCCCCCGATTTTATTCCGAGCTTGTCGAGGAATAAAATATACCCGGGGCGATGCGCTTCGCGTTTGTTGTTCCGGCTTTGTGCGTTGCCTTTTCAGAACAGTATCCCCTTGAAGCAGACCTCCGGGCGGTTCTCATCAAAGCTGTAGCTGTGGAAGGCATCCCCCCGGCAATATTTTGCGTCCTTACAGCCCCGGCATTGCTCCGAGCGCTCCGAAAGCTCACATCTGAACTCCTTGAAGCCCTCGTACCATACCTTGCTGAAACGGTCTCGCCTGATGTTCCCCTGCACAAACTCCGGGCGCCGCTCGATGTCAAGGCAGGCGGTGATGTCGCCGTTCGCCATTATGCTGGCGGTGTAGAGTCCCGCGGTGCAGAGGAAGTACCAGTCCCGGACCTCTCTCTCATATTCTGTTCCAAGGTAGTGGCTGCAGCCGTAGCATACCGGCTGACCGGCTATCCTCTTCTGACGGATAAATTCAAACATGGTGCGGTAGTCATCGGGTGTCAGCAGCAGTTCGGGGTGCTGCTTGGCTCTGCCGATGGGCTCGATGTTGATGACCCGCCAGGAGTCGATGTCCATTTTATCAAAGATGTAAAACAGATCGTCCAGCTGGGAGATGTTCTCGTGGGTGACCACTGTGGTCACCTGCACCGACCTCCACCCGCCGACGGAGAGCAGGTTTTCTATTCCCTCCATAGCCCGCCTGTACCCTCCGGGGGTGCGTCGGAAGGCGTCGTTGGTCTGCTCGAGCCCGTCGATGCTGACGGATATCGTCCTCATTCCCATGCGCTTAAGGTCTCTGGCGACCTCGGGAGTTATCAGCGTTCCGTTGGAGGTCATTCCCCAGCTGAACCCAAGGCCGTAGGCTATCTCCATTATCTCGAAGAACTCCCGGCGCAGCAGCGGCTCGCCGCCGGTGATGCAGAGCATCTTCTTCTGCACGCCGAAGTCCTCCCTGACCTCCCGCAGGAGCCTGTCATACTCTACGACGGAGAGCTCCTCACTGCTGACATCTCCGCAGCTGGAGCCGCAGTGGAGGCATCTTTCGTTGCATCTGAGGGTCAGCTCCAAAAAGAGGTTGCGCAGCTGGGGCTTGCGCTTAAGCTCCCGGCGGTACTCCGCCAGGGTATCCATATTACTAAGCTTTGTGGAAACATCCAGCATTGGCTTTTCTCCTTTACTCTGCGGGAGGACCGTAGACTACCTGAATGTTATCGCCCTCCGGGTCATATATGGCGCTGTCCTCCGAGACGGTATAGCTGTCGGAGCTGTCCTCACCGTCAAAGTCAACGGGAGGGCCGTAGACGTCCTGCTGCTCCTCGCTTTCGGGGTCGTATATCTCCGACGGGGGAGGGCCGTAGACCACCTCCACATCCTCGGTCTCGGGGAGGTACTTGCTTTCGATATCGTCGGCACCCGGGGTCTCACTGCCGGAGGAACTGCTGCTGTTCTTATCGCAGGCGGACATAGTCACAGCTGCGGCAAAGGCGGCGGCGATGAGAGCGGTCTTTTCGGTCTTTTTCACTGGGTCTCCTCCTTTTTATCCTTGCGGTCGTTATAGATGAAGTTGGCAACAGCCGTTGCGATGATGATGAAATATCCGAGAAAGCTCCAGCCGTCGGGGACGTCTCCGAAGAGGAAAAATCCCAGTGCGGTGGAGAACAGCAGCTGTGAATAGTCGTAGACGGATATCTCCTTGGCGGGGGCGCAGCTGTAAGCAGCGGTGATGGAGAACTGTCCGCCTGCGGCGGCGGCGCCTGCTCCCAGCAGGCAGAGCAGCTGTACGGCGGACATATGCTGATAGCCGGCTATCAGGAACGGCAGGCAGAACAGGCAGGAGAAGGCCGAGAAGAACACCACTATAAAGGCGCCCTTTTCGCCGTGCTGGCCAAGATACCTGACACAGGCATAGGCAAGGCCTGCGCCCATTCCTCCGAGAAAGCCCGCCAGGGCGGGGAGGATATCCACATTTGCAAAGCTGGGCTTGATGATGAAAAGGCTGCCTCCGAAGGCTGCCGCTACGGCTCCCGCCTGAAAGAGGGTGAGCCTCTCCTTTAAGAAAATGAACGAGAATACTATGGCAAAGAAGGGTGACATCTTATTGAGCATCAGAGCGTCGGAGAGCACCATTCTGTCGATGGCATAGAAGTTGCCTATCATTCCCAGCGTTCCCGCCAGAGCCCGGACAGTCAGCGGGAGCAGGTTCTTTTTCCTTGCGGGGCGCAGGGGGATATGCTCCTTTTTCAGCACCCACAGCGCAAAGAACAGCGCCACAAAGTTTCGGAAAAAGGTTTTTTGGAAGGTAGGGAGGTCTCCCGAAAGCCGCACGAACACCGCCATCACTGCAAAGCAGAAGGCGGAGGTGATTATCAGCAGCACTCCCTTATATTTTTTCGGGACGGTCATTTCTTCCCTCCGGTCATATACTCGTGCTCCTTGGCAAGCTCGCCTATGAGTGCGGAGAGCTTCCAGGCCTGATTTGATGGGGTGCAGACGGCTTTGAGGTCTACCTTAAGCCCTGCGGTGCGGAGGGCGTCCACTGTTTCGGAGAGGCTCCTTCGGTCAAAGCCCGAGAAGATGAGACATTCCAGCTGCGGGGGCTGTTCACATTCCGGAGCGGGATCAAAGCCCTTAAATCCGCAGAGATATCCTACGGTGCAGTCCGCCTCCCCGGGGAGGGCAGGGCGGAGGGTGATGTTCTCCCTATCGCAGAAAAGGCTCAGCTGCTGCAAGCGGGAGCTATCCAGCCCGTATGAAACTATAAGCCTTGGAGCTTGTACTGTTCTTGCTTTCATTGTGTACTTCCTTTTGTTTAGGGATTTGTATTTCGCCGGAAAAGGGTATTTCTCCGCTGCAGGCGGAGAGAATATCCTTTTCCGTATCCTTGCCACGTCAGCGGCGAGGAGATGGGCGCCCGCAGCTTGTTGTTCTAGGTACGGAAAAACGTTCGCTTCGCTCACTGTTTCCTGTGTGACGTGAGCTATGACATTTCGGCGCTGCGAATTGGTTTGCTCTTGCAGCTGTGCTATGGCAGAAAAAGGTAGAGCCTTTTCCTACACTAGCGCAGCGCCGTCTCGCGGCTGGCGCCGCGACTTGGGGCCAGCCCCAGACCCCGCAAGCCTCTGGCGCGAGGCTTGACCGCGCGCTTTTTAATGCGCTTCGCGTTCGTTGTCACAGCTGTGTGCCTGCCCCGCCAATCTGATTATACCGCCGCGGGGGATTTTTGTCAATAAGCGGCGGGTCATAATACACAAATCCCCAACGGGATTTTCTGCGCATACGTCAATTCACAAACGCGCCCCGATATGCTATAATAAGTGTATCACAAATAAGGAGGTCATTTATTATGAAATATGTATGTTCTATCTGCGGATACATCTACGATCCCGAGGCCGGCGAGCCGGACAGCGGCGTTGCCCCCGGCACTGCCTGGGAGGACGTTCCCGAGGATTTCGTCTGCCCCCTCTGCGGAGTAGGCAAGGATCAGTTCGAGGCGCAGGAATAAAACTGTGGAGCAAGGCTCCCTGCCAAATCGGCAGGGAGCTTTTTTCGTCAATGTGTACAGCTCCGGCTGACCCTGTTTGTGCAGAGAAACAAAGTTTTTTACATCTCATCGAAAAAGTGTAAGAATTGCGGCTGTTTTACGTTTGTTCTTATAGAGGTCGATTTTTGGGGAGGGATTGCTATGAGAAAAATTTTTCTAGCTGTCGCACTGACAGCACTGCTACTGGTTTCCTGTGCCGATGTTCCCGACACCGTTAAAGAGCGCGCCGAGAACAGCTCCGTCACCGACAGCTTGGAGAGCAAGGAGCTTAGCTCTGACAGCGGGGGTGGTGCGGCACATTCAGCCGAATATGTTCCGCCGGTCTTTGACACGGTCAAAAATGTCACGAGTAATGTAGAGAAGGTCATCGGGAACAAATATCAAAATTTAGTTATCCCAGAGGACGTTGTTATTGATGTCGAACCTACGGATAAGGCATACATAATAAGCGGCAGCTGCTACGAGACCGAGGGCAGGGTGGATACGGAGAAAAAGCTCGATGACTTTTCTCAGCTGTTTACGGGGGAGGCTCCGCTGCACACTGCCCCGCTTTATGCCTCCGACTTTGAAACGGAGAACGAAAGTCTGGTTAAGCTGGGGAGTGAGCCTGTTTCCCGGGAGGTATGGGACTCAATGGGGATAAAGCAGCCCTTCCCAGACAGCTTCGGGCGGACAGCCTACGGCTATGCGAGAGAGTATACGATAAACATCAGCTCCGGAGGAACGATTGACGCTGTTAAAGCGACAGAGTGGACAGTCAGGGAGTCGGCAGATGATGCATCAGCAAGCTATGATTTGCGAAAGGAAGAGCTTTCGGATATATCCTATAGAGTTGCCGGGCAGGACTACAGCCTCAGCGACGCTCTTGCTGATGCCGACAGCTACATAAAGGACAAGCTTGCGCCCTTCCTTGACAACTGTGACACTGTAAGGCCCCGCAAGCTGTATGTTATGGACTGTGTCCCGGATGAGGATGAGACTGCCCCGGAGGAACACTACTACCTGATAAAGTACGAGAAGGTGCTTGAAGGCATACCCTTCTCTATTTACGGCATCGCAGATCAGATGCTTGACCATATGTACTGTATGCCCTTCTGGGTATATCTTTACGAGCCCGGGAGGGTGGACCGCCTCTTTATACAGGATTTTTACAGAACGGACAAGATCGAGCAGACGGAGCTGGTCACGCTGGACTCAGCGCTTGCCCATACGGAGGCGCTGCTTGCCCCCTTTGAGGTCTACAATATCAGAAAGATCACCCTTGAATACTGCGCAAATGTAAAGGCGGTGGAGGATGGGCGCCTGGACGAAAATCCTCAGCTTAAATACCGCCCGACCTGGTGCTTTACCCTTTCCGAGGACAGAGACTGCCGCCGGGAAGAGCTTGAAAAGCGAAAGGTCATCTGCGTTGATGCTGTTGACGGAAAGGTGTGCCTCTGGGACGATTTTCAGGAGAGCTATCTGTTCCGGGAAGGGGAATAACAAAAAACGGTATCCTCCAATAAGGAAGATACCGTTTAATTCTTTTATGCGTTCAGGGCTTAGACACCGTACTTTGCGGTGTTTACCTTGATACCTACGCCCATAGTCGAGGCTACGACTACGCTCTTGAGGTACTGGCCCTTTGCAGCGGCGGGCTTTGCCTTTACAATAGCGTCCATGAGAGTGTTGAAGTTCTCTTCAAGCTTCTGTGCGCCAAAGGAAGCCTTGCCGATGGGGCAGTGAATGATGTTGGTCTTGTCGAGACGGTACTCGATCTTACCGGCCTTAGCATCGGTAACAGCCTTTGCTACGTCGGGGGTAACAGTACCGGCCTTGGGGTTCGGCATAAGTCCACGGGGTCCGAGGACCTTACCGAGACGGCCTACAACGCCCATCATATCAGGGGAAGCTACGACAACGTCGAACTCCATCCAGTTTTCCTTCATGATCTTGTCAACAAGATCCATACCGCCTACATACTCGGCGCCTGCTGCCTGAGCAGCCTCATACTTATCCTCCTTGCAGAACACGAGAACTCTAACGCTCTTACCTGTTCCGTTGGGGAGAACAACGGCACCTCTTACCTGCTGGTCAGCGTGACGGGAGTCAACGCCCAGACGGATATGTGCCTCGATAGTTTCATCAAACTTAGCCTTTGCACCCTTAGCTGCCAGGTCGAGAGCCTCAGGAGCGTCGTAAAGCTTTGCTCTGTCAACGGCCTTAGCGGCGTCAACATACTTCTTTCCATGCTTCATAACTTGTTCCTCCTTTAGTCTACGACGGTTACGCCCATCGAGCGGCAGGTGCCTGCGATCATGCTCATAGCAGTCTCAATTGTGGCTGCGTTGAGGTCGGGCATCTTCTGCTCGGCGATCTTCTGGATCTGCTCCTTGGTGATGGTAGCTACCTTGGTCTTGTTGGGTGTGCCGGAACCGGACTCGATCTTGCAGGCCTTCTTGATAAGAACGGCAGCGGGAGGAGTCTTGGTGATGAATGTGAACGAATGGTCAGCATAAACTGTGATTACAACAGGAATGATAAGACCGATATCGTTCTTAGTTCTCTCGTTGAAATCCTTAGTGAATGCCATGATGTTTACACCGTGCTGACCCAGAGCCGGGCCGACCGGGGGTGCAGGAGTTGCCTTTCCTGCGGGGATCTGCAGCTTGATAAAGCCTACTACTTTCTGTGCCATCTTTCGCACCTCCATAATTTGTGGTAAGGCGAGCCCGCTTGGGCTCTCCCACTCTTTTTGAAGCGATGACATCGGTGAGAACGCAATTATTCCAGCGCTCAGACCTGTATATCAACCTATGCTTCTAAAATACGAATGTTTTGCGTTAATCCTAACGCGGCTTATTCCGCAGCCTTTACGTCGGATGCGGGGATCTTTACCGGTGTAGGTCTTCCCAGCATAGATACGATGATCTCAACCTGTGCGTTTTCCTCATCAACTGCTGAAACCTCTCCGGAATAGCCCTCGAACATACCGGACACTACGTCTACTCTGTCGCCCACAGCGACTGTGATCTTCATTTGAGCAGTCTTGGTCTCGCCGGACTCGATGCCCAGAGCCTTGACCTCGGCCTCTGTCAGCGGAACAGGCTTTGAAGCGGGGCCTACGAAGCCGGTGACGCCTCTTGTGTTCCTGACGATATACCACGAATCGTTGGTAACGACCATTTTAACGAGAACATAGCTGGGGAAGAGCTTTCTTTCTGCCTCGACAACCTTGTTATCCTTTTCCTCGGTATAGATCTCCATAGGGATCTTTACCTCGCAGATAAGGTCCTCGAGCTTACGGTTCTTTACAACCTTTTCGATATTCTGTTTAACGTTGTTCTCATAGCCCGAATAGGTGTGGACAACGTACCACTTTGCTTCTTCAGCCATTGTGATCGACCTCCGTCAAAAATGCTGTGCAAAACCGAACTGTGTGTCAGCTGCCTATGCTCAGGACAGCCTTGATGACTGCCGCCAGACCAGTGTCTATCGCAAAGAGGAATAGACCCATAATTCCCATAACGGTGATTACCACGCCGGAATTATTGATAACCTGCTTGCGGCTGGGCCATACGACCTTTTTCAGCTCAGACTTCAAGTCCTTGAGATACTTCTTAAGTCCGCCCTTTTTAGCCTTTTCAGCCTTTGCGGCGGCCTTTGCAGCCTTGGGATCAGTTTCCTTTTTAGCCATACTTCTCCCTCCCGGACTTACTTGGTCTCTTTGTGAAGAGTGTGCTTCTTGCAGAACTTGCAGTATTTGTTCATCTCAAGTCTGTCAGGGTCATTCTTCTTGTTCTTCTTAGTGTTGTAGTTCCTCTGCTTGCACTCTGTGCAGGCGAGTGTGATCTTAACTCTCATTTTCGGCACCTCCTGACGAAATTTTCGCCCCCAAAGAACTAAAGGGGCGCAGTCTGCCTCCCTCATGCGCCGAAGCGCCGCCCAAGGCTCCCTGTGAGCCCCAGTGCGTGAGGTCAACCTATGAAAGCGCGTATTTCTGCGGGTGCACAGCTCCGAAAAAAAGCGCGCAAAAAAATAGACCTCAAAAAGAGGTATAGCCATTATAACACATAATTCCCGGCTTGTCAAGTGAGAATGTAAACAAAATGTAAATTTTACAGCAGACGAGGCAAGGATAGGGCATCTCACCGTCTAAAAAAGTCTCTGGCAGGAAAAATGCGCCCCTCCCGGAGGAGAGGCGCATGAAGTCTGTTAAAGCATCAGCAGCCCTTGTAAAGTATCTCGCCGGTGGGGGCTTCGGGGACGCTGTCCTCAATGCCGTAGTGGGCTTTGAGCTCTGCGGCGATATCCTCATTATAAAGGTAGTCCCGCAGCAGCAGCTCCGGGCCGGTGCCGTTAATACCGTAAATGCCGCTGTAGGCTCCGTCGATGATATAGCCGTTATCGCCGATGTCCGCAAGGCAGAAGATGGCTCTTGTACCCGGGAGCATAGGTGCCACGTCGCTGCCGCAGACGTAGGTCACATAGGTATCGCCGGAGTCCTTTTCGTAGTAGTCCTGAAAGAGGGTGACGGTCTCATCGCACTCGCCCTTGAGCACCTGCAATATCTTTAAGGTGCCGTAGGTCCGCCTGCCGTAGGTAAAGTCCTTAACCCCCTCGTCGCCGCCGTACTCAGCTATGACTATCAGCTTGCAGCTGTTGATTATCTCCTGGGCGGAGGTGTAGACGAAATGGTCGCTTTCGCTGTTGCCGGGCTCGATGCGCATCTCTCTGTCTCTTCGGGTGTCGTCCTCGGCGGTAGAGGTAGCATAGCCGGGGTCGTCGCTGCTCCAAAGGGAATGCTCCTCGCCGTTGTCCTTCTCGGGGAAGCTGTAGCCGTCGGGGTTGCCTACCCAGGTATCATTGCCTTTTGCATAGAAGGAGTAGTCGGGGTCATAGCTGTGGGCGTAGGCATAAGCGCCCGCGCCTAAGACTACCGCGAATGCCGCTGCCAGACCTGCGACTCTTCCGACGCTGAACGTCCGCTTTGCGGGGGACGCTGCCTCCTCGATGTATTCCGGGCGGATACCGCCCAGAGCTTCGTTTATATAGTTCTCGTTCATATCACATAGCCCTCCTTTTCGAGGTGTTTCTTAAGTCTCTGACGTATGCGCGAAAGCTTGACGGAGGCGTTGTTCTCGCTTATCCCCAGAGCCTTGGCTGCGTTGCCTACGCTCTCGCAGAAGTAGTAGCGCCTGATAAAGAGTGTCCGGCTCTGCTTATCCAGTCCGGCGAGAAAGCCGTTGATAAGCTCCCCCAGCTCTCTGGCGGAGAGCCTTTCGGAAAGCTCCTCCGAGCGGAGGACATTATCCAGCTCCTCCAGCGGGACGGACAGCCCCTCGCTGCGCTTTTCGGCGGAAGACGCCCTGCGCTTTTTGAGGGAGAGGTTCCGCGCCGCCGCGCAGACGTAAGCGGCCAGCGGGTCGGGTTTCTCGGGGGGAATGCGCTCCCAGAGGGCGAGGTAGGTGTCATTTTCAATTTCCTCGGCGTCCTCCTCGCTGCCGGTGACGGAGACGGCGACCTTTTTTATCAGTCTGCCGAATCTGTCCTTAAGCTCCGGTATCACCTGCTCCGAGCGCTCAAAGAGCAGGGATATCAGCTCGCGGTCGTTCATATTGTCCGCCTCCTTTCGCTTTCACTATATATCTCCCCGACGGGGGCGGAAATCTTACACCCCGGGGAAAATAATTTGGACTTTTTCGATAGTGCTGCTACGTTAAATCAGAATTTGTGCACGCGGTGCACCACCGAATTCACGCTTGGGTGTGTGCGGGAGTGTAGTCTGCGCACCGCGACCGGAGTTTGTTCGTGCTGTGACCGTAGGTGCTCGCATTCCACAAGGTGTGATATGCGGCGCATTTTCAGTTCTTCACACTAACAAAGGTCACAACCGCGGG
>JAFUTK010000006.1 GCA_017471405.1 Ruminococcus sp. | reverse complement strand
GCGCATTTTCAGTTCTTCACACTAACAAAGGTCACAACCGCGGGTGCAAAAGTACGTCGCCCGCTCAATTGAAAGCGACGAAGGAGCGTAACGCGAATTCGCCCGCGGGGGCGTGCCCCGCAAATTCTGATTTATCTTATTATACCACCCCGCATCGAAAAGTCAACGCCCCCTGACGATTAGCATCACCCTGAGCCTCAGGCTCCGCTTTTTCACCAGCTCACGCAGTGCGCGGGTGTTTTCCTCCGCCGCGGATAATTCATCGGAAGTCACCCCTCTGTCCGAGTAGAGCACAGCCTCATACAGTTGGATAAACCCTATGCGCTCTGTGAGCCCCTCTTCATCAGAGGCAGTTATCCTCTCTGCATATTCCGACAGGGTCTCGCCCTCCCCGGGGCTTATCCCCAGATACCCGATAAGCCGGATATCCTGCCCGGCAAGAAACTTAAATTTCTCAGTCGTCCCCATCTGCCTGTATTTCCTTGCGTTCAGAAACCGGCTCACAGCGTAAAACATCAGCAGGAAGCCTATGACCGCCAGCGTGGGGATAATGAAAATAAGTGGGTCAAGCCCTGCCTGTTCCTCCTCCGTTACCTCCGGGAGAACCACAGGCTCCGGAATATTTATTGTTATCTCCGGCTCCGGCGGGGAGCTCTCCAGGTCGGAAAGCTGGATATCATCAAGCGCCCAGCCCGAGGATACCGAGAACCCCGGCGTCGGCTCAAAGGCCACCCAGCCCACATTGTCGAAATACACCTCCGGCCAGGCGTGAGCGTTCTTCTCCATAACGGTGACCCTGCCGCCGAAGCTCTTTTTCACATAGTAGCCCTGAACGTGACGGCAAGGTATCCCTAGCTCGTTCGCCATCAGCACAAAGGCTGTTGAGTAGTGCATACAGTAGCCCTTCTGTGAGGTCAGCAGGAAATAGTCAAGAAAGCTGGCCGCATCGGTAACGGTGTCCGGGAGAGGCCCGCAGTCGGTGGAGTATTCCATCTGTCTGAGGAAGGTCTCCAGCATTTTAGCCGCCTCATATCTTCCGGAGGCCTCGCTCCTTATGGCGGCAAGTATCTTCTCCACTTCCTCCGATACTCCCCGTGAGCGACAGAAGTTCTCATAGACCTTGCTCCGGTAGCTCTGATATTCCTCAAAGGAAATACCGGGACTTCCCACCATAGCGGCAGACTGCTTCCATTCTGCCTCATTCAGCGGTGCGGCATTTTCAAGCAGCTCCGGCAGCTTCGGGTTTCGGAAATTGAGCTCGTAGCAGGAGACCCGGTAGGTGTCCTTATATCCCAGCCACTTGTCGGAAATTATGCTCAAACCGTTTTCGCTTATGTTAAAGCCGTTTCCTTTGGTGGTCTCCGACTTGATTTTGGAGGGGGCAAAGATATACCTTGTGCTGTAATACCCCATCTCGTTATCCATATCTACCCTCATGATGAGGTCGGTTCTTTCTGAAACGGAATACTTGCTCACAGCGGCAAAGGTCTCGACGGAGTCCATAGTCCGCAGCTCGTTCCCGGGTTCACCTCCGAATACCCACTCCCTGCCGTCAAAGTCGCCGCTTATGCAACCCACCAGTCTGTATTCCCCGGAGGAGCTGCCGAGAACTGTGATGTACATCACCTCGTCGTCATTGCTCCCCAGCTTTGAGAGAAAGCCGCCCTCCTCCGAAAAGCCCATAGAGCCGTAGTCGTCGGAGCGCTCGGTAAAGGTGCCGAATATGCGCCCGATGAAGGAAGCCGTCCTGTAATAGATATCCTTGACAAACTGCCAGCTGAAGGGCTTGTCAGGCGCCGGAGTAAAGTAGACAATAAGGCAGAGCGCTGCAATAAACGGAGCCGTCCGGGTGATGTGCCCTTCCATCTCCGGGCTGCCGCTTTTTGGCCACCTACGCTGTATCTCCTCAGAAGCGCGGATAAGCAGGAAAAAGCAGATAAGCGCAAAGGCTCCCTTGCCGATGTCCCTGCCGAAAACTGTCATAACAATGCACCAGCCCAGCAGTGCCAGCGCTGCGGCCCTCCGCAGCCAGATGCTCCGGTATAAAATGAGCCCAATTACCACTGCTCCGGCGCTGAAGCCAAACACCCATGCCACCCAGAGATGCTTCTCAAAAAAGATATCTCTGCTCTCTTCTCCCACAGCCAGCCAGAGCCCGAGGATAAATACCAGAACGAGCCCTACATTCCGCAGCCGGTTTTTCAGCTTCATGTTTTTAAGCGCCGTCAGCCAGACAGTAAAGAGCAGACAGAAAATGACCGCGGCAGCGCTTTTTTCCGGTATGCCGGCATAGCCGCCCAGCAGCATCACCGAGAGCAGTGACAGCGGAAGTATATTTATAATATCGTAAAGGGCGGGCATAGTCATCATTACTTAAGCCCCCCTGTTATGTCCCTGTAGGGCGAGAGCTGTATGAGGTCACAGCTCCTGTGCTCCGACAGCTCCGGCCTTAGGTCCTCATTATCGCTCACAAAGCATATGACGGCGTGGAGACCGTTTCGTTCCAGCTCCCTTAGCATACCGTCGGTCAGCCTGTCCCATACCGACAGGACAATGAACACCATAGAGCTTTCAAAGATATCCCGCCTCCGCAGCACTGACTTGTATAGGCTCTTGTGAGTGTTGCGACTGTTGAAGCTAACCTCCGCTAAGGCCTCGTAAAGCTCATCAAAGGCCTTGGTGTTCTCGGCATTGAGACAGACCATCTCATTCTGCAAATGGTACTCGGAAAAGTTTATCCTGTTCCTGCTGAAATAATAGCAGAGCGCCAGCGTTATCTCCAATATCCTGTTCTCGGCGGGCAGGAACTCTGAGGGCTCGCTGTCTCTGCGGTAGGTGTCGGTGATGACGGCTATCTCCTGATGGTCGGTGCCTGTCAGCAGCCTTGTCATAAGGGTGCCTGTTCTGGCATACTGGCTCCAGTTGATATACCGGCGGTCGTCACCGGGGACATAATCCCGGCTCAGCACATCGGGCTCGCTTTTGCTTTGCTCGGAGCTTCTCACCGCATCGGATAGCCTGATATCCCCGACAGAGTCAGTCTCTATCAGCTGGGGCTTTACAAAGACCCTTATGCGCTCTTTGTTCTTGTATCTTATCCTAAACAGCCGAAAGAAGTCCTGTATCTCTATCTCCCTTATTCCTATCTCATACTCTCCCCGATATTTGCAGATGAGCCTTGTCTCCTTTTCTATTCTCGAATGGGGCGCCAGCTCGTATTCCGTCTCGTCGTCCAGGTCGGTGATGGAGGAAAAGCTTGTAAAAAACCTCACCCTTATGCCTGAAAACTGTATGGGGTATTCGTCCGCCAGAGCAAAGCGGTAGCTGACCGGCTCGTTCACTGTGATGAACCGCTGGTCTAGCTCCTGATATATATGAAACAGCTTATATACTGCCAGCAGATAAAGAGCGGAGACTATGGGGACAAGCGTTATCGCTGTGAAAAAGCCGTAGGTCACCGCTCCGCCGTCTAAGCTGATGCAGACGACGGACAGCACCCACAGTACTCCCCAGATGATCCTGTTTCTTCTCATAAATGCTCCTGTTTGTATGTCTGTGTCACATAGGTACCTTTGCCCTGCCGATTAGCTTTGCAATGATGCCGTCCTTGTCCTCTCTGGCGCTCCTTGCCTCGGAGGTAAGGGACAGCCTGTGAGTGAGAACGTGGGGTGCCACATATTTCACATCGTCGGGCTTGACGAAATCCCTGCCCTCCAGCAGGGCTCTTGCCTGGGAGGCTTTTATGAGCGCCAGCACAGCTCTGGGGCTGGCACCCAGCACGAACCGCTTTTCCTCCCTTGTCAGCTTGGCGATGTTCCGGGCGTACAGTATAACCTCGTCCTTTACGGTGACGCTTGCCGCCCTCTGCTGAAGCTTAAGCACCTCCTCGGCGGTGATGATGCTCTCTAAGGTGCCGGGCTCCTTTCCGGCAAGCATATTCTTAGTCATACGGAGCTCCTCCCCCTCCTCCGGGTAGGAAAGGGTCAGCTTCATCATAAATCTGTCTATCTGCGCCTCCGGCAGAGGATAGGTGCCGGTAAAGGCGGCAGGGTTCTGTGTGGCTATGACCATAAATGGCTTTGGCAGAGGGTGCCTTACCCCTCCGACGGTGACCTGTCCCTCCGCCATTGCTTCCAGCAGGCTCGCCTGGGTCTTAGGTGAGGTGCGGTTTATCTCGTCGGCGAGAATTATCTGATGCATCACAGCCCCCTGCCGGAACTCAAACTCTCCCGTCTTCATATTGAATATCTCGGTGCCCGTCACATCAGAGGGCAGGGTGTCGGGAGTGAACTGTATCCTGCCGAAGTCGCATTTCACAGCCCTCGCCAGAGTGGAGGCAAGGGTGGTCTTGCCCACGCCGGGCACACCCTCCAGCAGCACATGACCTCCCGCAAACAGGCAAATGAGCAGACAGTCAACCGTCTCCTCCTCTCCCACAAAATATTCCCGTATGCAGGCTTTTAGCTTACCAATCATTTTTTGCTCCTCCTTTCGACTTTTTTGCCACAGTGCTTGTCACCTAAAGTATAACATATAGCCCTCTCTATTTCAAGCCCCTGTGAACTGTCGCAAAAATTGATAAACAGATAGCTTTTATCAAGCTTGACATCGGCGGGATTTCGTGTTATCATAACCTGTGTGTATCATTAATTTTGCTGCAAAGATAACCATGCAGCTATAGGAGAATCATTATGAACAAAAAGCTTTTACTTATTTTGTGTATGCTCGTATGCTCTGTGTGTATGATCACAGCATGCAGCTCCGACGACTCCTCCGGCGCTCAGAGCAGCGGCGTTCAGGCTGCCGCCGATGAGGATGTTGAGGAGGAGACCGGCACCGTAATGCCCGACAGCTTCGATATCATCTATTACGCCACCTTCGATGACGGAGATATCAGCAAGTTCTCCGCCCGCAGCGCAGACGACCCCACCTCCCTTGCCGTCTCCGAGGAGATGGTCAAGACCGGCAAAAAGAGCCTCTGCGCCTCGGGAAGAAAGTCTGAGAAGGACGGCCCGGTGCTTAAGCTGGACGGACTTTGCGAGGCTAATAAGGAGTACTCCCTGAACTTTACCGTAATGCAGAAGGACCGCACTCCCGTAACCATCGGACTTGAATACACCGACGAAAGCGGCGCAGTTCAGACCAAGCCCCTTTTCACCACCTCAGAGGGCGGCAGATGGCACAGCGTAAAGCAGCTGCTGGTGTCCGTCCCCGGAGATTTCAAGAGAGGCTATATCTACTTCGAGGGCGGCACCTCCGATATCTACCTTGACTTCATCAACGTTATCGCCCTTCCCTCGGCAGAGATCGAATTTGACCTTGACTCTCTCAGTGAGGCCTTTAAGGACGATTTCAAGGTCGGCACCGCCATCACTCCCTCCGACCTCAAGGACAGAAGCATGACCGCTCTGCTGGAAAAGCACTTCAATCAGAGCATCACCGTCGGCAACGAGCTCAAGCCCGACTATGTGCTGGATATGGACGCCTCCCTCGCCTATTTCAACGAGACCGGTGATGACGTGCATCCTCAGATATCCTTTGAAAAGGCCAAGCCCGTTCTCGATTACGCCCAGAGCCTTAAGATACCGGTTCGTGTTCACACGCTGGTATGGCACTCCCAGACCCCTACCTGGTTCTTCAAGGAGGGCTATGACGCCAAGGGCGACTGGGTAACTCCCGAGAAGATGAACACCCGTCTGGAAAACTACATCAAGGCCTATTTTGAAGAGCTTGTAAAGCTCTACCCCGATGTGGATTTCTACGCCTGCGACGTTGTGAACGAGGCCTGGATGGAGGACGGCAATCCCAGAAAGGCCGGCGATAACAAGGTAAATGAGGGCGAGTCCGCCTGGGTAAAGGTATACGGCGATAATTCCTTTATTGAGCAGGCCTTCACCTATGCCCGCAAGTATGCTCCCGAGGGCTGCAAGCTCTACTACAACGACTATAACGAGTATATGGATAACAAGCTGGCAGCCATCGTCAATATGGCAAAGGACCTGAAATCCAAGGGCCTCATCGACGGCATCGGTATGCAGTCGCACCTTGACGTCCGCACCGGCAGCGATGCCTTCCCCTCTGTGGGTATGTACAGCAATGCCCTCGATACCTATTGCAGCTTAGGCCTTGACGTTCAGATAACCGAACTGGACGCTACGGTTCCTAACAATTCCGGTGATGAGTATTTCGAGGCGCAGGCAGAGTATTTCAGAAAGATAATGTCTCTGGCATACAGCCATAAAGATAACATCTCCGCGGTCATCTTCTGGGGCATTACCGATGACAAGAGCTGGAGAGATTACGGTCAGCCGCTGCTCTTTGACGGAAACAACAACGCAAAGCCCGCCTTCTATGCAATTATGGAGGACCGCAATAAGTGACCGTAACAACAGACAGGAGATGCAGAATATGCTTGAAAGCTTAAAGCAAAAGGTGCTGGAGGCAAATCTTATGCTTCCCAAGCACGGCCTTATAACCTTCACCTGGGGCAACGTTTCCGCCGTTGACCGTGAGAGCGGGCTCTTCGTCATCAAGCCCTCGGGCGTTGAATATGACGGCATGACCGCCGAGGATATGGTGGTGGTGAGCCTTGAGACCGGCGAGACCGTCGAGGGCAGATACAAGCCCTCCAGCGACACCCCCACTCATCTGGCGCTATACAGAGCCTTTGAGAACATCGGAGGCATCTGCCACACCCACAGCCGCTGGGCCACCTCCTTTGCGCAGGCAGGAGTAGGCGTTATCCCTATGGGAACCACCCACGGCGACTACTTCTACGGCGAGATACCCTGCACCCGCGCTATGACCCCGGAGGAAATAGCCGGCGAGTACGAAAAGGAGACGGGCAACGTCATCATCGAGACCTTTAAGGGTATTGACCCTATGACGATACCTG
Source organism: Ruminococcus sp. (assembly GCA_017471405.1). Taxonomy (GTDB): domain Bacteria; phylum Bacillota; class Clostridia; order Oscillospirales; family Ruminococcaceae; genus FB2012. The sequence continues at coordinate 41,670 of JAFUTK010000006.1, read as the reverse complement.
CGGTGCTGGTCAAGAGCCATGGCCCCTTTACCTGGGGCAAGAACGCTGCCGATTCCGTACACAACGCAGTCGTTCTCGAAGAGGCCGCCTTTATGAACTACCACGCAATGTCTATAAACCCTGCTGTGGGGCCTATGCAGCAGGAGCTGCTTGACAAGCATTATTTAAGAAAGCATGGCGCAAACGCCTACTACGGCCAAAACTGACAAAAACAGACCCGGCATACCGCCTCCCCGAGGGATAACAGTATGCCGGGTCTTTTCAGCATATACGCGGCAGTATTTTCTCTGCTTAAACCCCTCAGAAAAAAATTTTTTATTTTTTGTAACGAAACGGGACTTTCTCCGTCTAACCAATGCAGAACGAAAGAAAGGAGGTGCGGTGACAGTGGACGAGACCTTGGAGAAGATGTATGAAACCTGTTATATGAAGGTCTATTCCTTCGTGATGACCTTGGCAGGAAATAAAGATACTGCTCAGGAAATAACTCAGGAGACCTTCTTCCGAGCAATGACCTCCAAGCAGCAATTCCGCGGCGAGTCCCAGCAGCTTTCCTGGCTCTGTGCCATAGCCAAGAACCTCTATACCGACCAGCTGCGGCAGCGCTCCCGCTTTGCGGACGAGCTCCCCGAGGACAGCCCCGACAGCTCCAGCATAGAGCAGACCCTAGCCGACGAGGACCAGAGCTTTCGGATCCATAAAGCCCTCCACGAGCTGGAGGAGCCCTACAAGGAGGTCTTTCAGCTGCGGGTGTTTGGAGAGCTCTCCTTCAAGCAGGTGGGCGACATCTTCAGAAAAACAGAATCCTGGGCAAGAGTTACCTATCACCGCGCTCGGATGAAACTGAAAGAGAGGTTAGACAACGATGAAGTATAACTGTGATGTTATCAGAGATCTTCTCCCGCTGTATCAGGACGGCGTTTGCAGCGAGGGCAGCGCCCTGGCGGTGGAGGAGCATCTTAAAGAATGTAAGGCCTGCAGCGATTACCTCAGCTCGCTGCGCTCCGGTGAAGAGATAGAGAACACCTTCACCGCCGAGCGGGAGGAGGCCATTTCCTCGCAGGCGAAATTTTTCAGGCGCAGGAGCGCAGTAGTGGGAACGGTATTCGCGGGAGTATTTATGCTGCCGGTGCTTATCTGCCTGATAGTAGGTCTGGCAGGCGGAGGGCTCTCCTGGGTGCTGATAGTGCTGGCGGCGATGCTTATTCCCGCCTCGCTGGTGGCGGTGCCCCTTTTGGCACCGGAAAACAAGGCCCTCTGGACGCTGGGCTCCTTTGCGGTGAGCTTAACTCTCCTGCTGGGAGTATGCAGCGTTCTCTCCGGCGGGAGCTGGTTCTTCATAGCGGCTCCGGCAGTGCTATTCGGGCTCTCGGTAGCCTTTGCACCGGCAGCTGTCAGGGCAAAACCCATAGCGGCAGTCCTGAAAAATCATAAGGGGCTGGCAGTCATGGCTCTTGACACCGGACTGTACCTTTTGATGATGCTCTGCATCGGGCTGGTAAACGGCCTTGGCGCCGGATATTACGGCCTTGCTGCTGCCATATCCCTGCCGATACTTCTCTGGGTATGGGGGCTGTTCCTCATCGTCCGCTATCTTAAGGCGGGCAGACTGTTGAAAACCGCCGCAGCCTTCGGAATGACCGGCATTATAATGACCGTCTGCGGGCTGATATTCCACATCGGGGACTACAGCTCACTGCTCTACATTGAGACTATGGGAAGAAGATTTGAATTCAGCTCCTTCACGCTAATGGCTGTCATCAGCATAGCGGTTGCCGCGGTCTGCGGACTTATCGGAGCTCTTACAGTAAAGAACAGGAGGAAGAAATAAAATGAAAAGACTTATCATCATTGTTTTGGCTGTGAGCATTGCCGCTATGTGTCTCTGCGGCTGCTCTGTGGGATTTATAGGCAGCTCGGCGACCCGTTACGACAACGCGGATAAATACACCGCCGGCGACCGGGAGATAACCGACAAGATCGACCGCCTCGACATCGACTGGCCCAGCGGCTATGTTAAGCTCACCGCAGGCGGCAGCACCGTCAAGGTGACCGAGACCACCAAGGGCAGCCTTTCCGACAAAGAAAGGGTACACACCTGGGTAGACGGCAGCACCCTCCGGGTGAGGTTCTGCAAGTCCGGGGAGCGCTACAGCGGCGAGACCAAGACCGTTGAGATAACTGTCCCCGAGGATATCGTATTCGAGAACATCGGCATTGACGTTTCCTCCGCAGACGTAAGCTGTCAGGGTGTTTCCTCCAAGAAGACCTCTGTTGATGCCTCCTCCGGAGACCTGACCTATTTTGGCAATGCAGAGAGCTTCACCGCTGACTCTTCTTCCGGTAATATCAGCTTTACCGGCAGCTCCCAGAGCATACACGCCGAGGCTTCCTCCGGCGAGATAACCCTTAAGCAGACGGGTGAGGCAGAGAGCATCTCCGCCGAGGCCTCCTCGGGCAGGGTAAATATCACCGCCGAAAAGACCCGCTCGCTGTTTGTTGACACCTCCTCCGGCGATATAGTTATCGCGCTTGACACCCAGCCGGGAGACGCCCACATCGAAGCCTCCTCCGGCGATGTAACATTAAGTCTCCCCGAAGAACCCGGCTTCACCGCCGAAATATCCACCTCCTCGGGTGATGTTAAATACGAGCTGGCGATGACCAAGACCGGCGATGAGACCTACACCTGCGGCGACGGCTCCGGCAAGGTAAACATCGAGACCTCCTCCGGAGATGTAACGCTGATGAAGAGATAACAAAACAAAAGAGGCCATTCTCCTTTGCGAGAATGACCTCTTTTTATTATCTCTTTTTATACGAACAGCGTACACTTCCCAGTGCTTCTGTAATACTCTATCAGCCGCTCGATGTCCTCCCGCTTGCACCCCAGCTTCTCCGCCAGACAGTCAATGCAGAAAAACTCCTCCGCACCCCGGTCTATCAGCTTGCGGTGTATCGCTATGTCGTCAGCCTTAAGCTCCTGCCCACATTCCTTGCAGGTCTTATAATTAGCCATCAGACCACTGCCACCTTAGCCTTGAATACCGCGCAGTCGTGAGACTCCAGCTGCGTTACATATCTCTCGGTGTAGATCCCCGCCGCAGAGTGCGTGTAGCAGTCGTAAAGCTCCAGCCCCCTGCCGGAGCTTACCGGCAGACCGATATCAAAGAATTGCAAGGACATCTCCGCCCGCTTGTCGCTCAGATTGAACAGCCCGATAGCATACTCTCCGGTGGAAAGCGGCTTTACCAGCGCAAACACGTTCTCCGGGTTGTTCCACTGCCTGATAACGTAAGGCCCCCTACATTCAATGTCCTGATTTACCGAGATGATGTCCCGGTTGGTGAGTATCTCCTTTGCAGCGGCGTCCATCTTTCTGACATCGCAGCCTATCATCAGCGGGGAGTTCATCATCGCCCAGAGGGCAAAGTGGGTCTTGTACTCGGTATCGGTGCAGCCCCCCACAACGCTGCCCAGCACCTCGGCATTGTCGCCCTTGCCGTGCATACCCACCACCAGCATATCCATATCGTTGTGGCAGTAGCTGCCGCCGTAGGGCTGATGTGAGAGCTGAGAATCCACAATGCTCTTTATGCTGAACCAGTTGTCCTGAATGTCGCCGGTGGAGCGGAACATCTGCGCCCCGGAGGAGCGTATCCATTCCAGCACATTGTCAGCGCCCCAGTTGCAGGCCGAGAAGAGGATATCCCGCCCGCAGCTGCGCAGCGCCATTGACATTCTCCTGTATAGATTGGCGCCGTCCGCCGAAAGGGGCTTGTAGCAGTAGTCGTATTTCAGGTAGTCCACCCCCCAGGAGGCAAAGGTCTCGGCGTCGGTGAACTCGTGCTCGAAGCTGCCGGGATAGCCCCCGCAGGTGTGAGTGCCGGCGCAGGAGTACATTCCGAATTTAAGCCCCTTGGAGTGGATATAGTCTGCAAGGGCCTTCATTCCCTCCGGGAATTTTGTCTTGTCAGGGACTAGCCTTCCCTTGCTGTCCCGCTGACGCTCCGACCAGGTATCGTCAATTACGATGTACTCATACCCCGCGTCCTTAAGCCCGCTCTCCACGAAGAAGTCGGCGGTAGTCCTGATGAGCTCGTCGCTGATGTTCCACCCGAAGGTGTTCCAGGAGTTCCAGCCCATAGGGGGCACTGCTGCCAGTTGTGTTTTCATAGTAATCATTTCCTTTCATTTAGCTGCTGCTGACTTATCCTTCTGTAGGCGGCGGGGGACATTCCCTCTGCCCGCCTGAATACCGTACTGAAATACCCCGGATCCCGGAAGCCGCACATAGCGGCTATCTCCGCCACCGGCTTTTCCGTTTCCAGAAGCAGATGCTTGGCCTCCCACAGGCGCCTTTTCTGTAAATACTTTTCAATGGACGTCCCCATCGCCTGCCGGAATATCCTCCCCAGATACTGGTGAGAAACTCCCCCCAGCTCCACCAGCTCGGTAACGGGCAGGTCACGCCGGAAGTTGTCCTCAATGTGGTTTATCACCGGCAGAAGTATCTCGTTTCTGACAGCACTTCCAGGCAAAGCCTCGCTCATCATCAGGCTGTGCAGCTCCAGTATCATCTCATAACACAGCCCTGAGCCCCGGAGCGGACCGTTTATCCTGTCCGCCTGTATGCTGAGCATTGCCTTGTCATAGAGCCTGTTGAGCTCCTTAAGGCCTCCCCCCTTGATGACCGACGGCTTGTCAAGCCCCAGCTGTGTCAGCGTCCTGTCCAGGTCATAGCCGTCAAAGACTATCCACCGCACCGTCCATTTTTTCTCGAAGGGATAGTATTCGTGAGGAAATCTCCTTGGCATATATAAAAGATCCCCCGCCGATATCTCAACGCTTTTGTTATCGAAGTTCAGGCATCCCCGCCCCTTGACGCACCAGAGCAGCTTGTTCCAGCAGTTATCTCCGGTCTCCTTGACATAACCCTGCCATTCCGTCCCGCCGATGCCCCGCAGGCATACCGGCAGACTCTCGGTCTTTTCGGCATAGGGGTAGATGTTCATTTCAACTGCCAAAGACATATTCCTCACCTCTGAGGATATTATATCAGACCCGTTTCGGATTGTCAACACCGAATTTTGTGTTTTGAAATACATATTATGTAAATATCCCGCGCATTTCCGCCTTAAACGATTTAGATATTTAAAATTTGAAACCGCGTGTTTCACAAATTCCAATTGACAAAAGCCTCCCCCGATGCTACAATTATAGCAAGGTATACCGAACACCAAAAGGAGGAGCAGCTATGAGACCCGGAGCAAACAAGCTCATCATGGCACTGATGATGCTTAGCCTTTCCCTTTCAGCCTGCACAAGCAGCGATAGCAGCAGCACACCCTCTGCACAGGACAGCAGTGTGACGGAATCTGTGTCCGAGCAGGAGAAGGAGGCACCTGTCACCCCCGCCCCGCGGGAAAAGGTGGACCCTGCAAGGATAACCTATGCCGACAGCTACAGCTTCGATAAGCTCTCCTTTGAGGGCATCGAGCAGCAGGAGGTGTCTATCCTCATTGAGGCTGAGGACGCCGCGGACGGTGACAAGGTGGTGCTCAGGGATTCCTTCAAGGGCTTCTCTGGCGAGGGCTATGTGGATATCTCCGACAACCCCTCCTTCAAGCTTAAGGTGGATATCCCCGCCAGCCAGTACTATAAGCTGACAGTCCGCCACCGGGCCGGCGGCCATAAGGAGAACCCCCTTGTGTTCAACGGCCTTAAGGCAATGGATATCTATTCCGAGGACGGCGACTGGCAGGAAAGCACCGCCGATGGCGTGTTCCTCGAAAAGGGCGAGAACACCGTCACCCTCGGCGAGGGCTGGAGCTGGTTTTCTCTCGACAGCATCCTTATCGAGAACGGCGAATCTATCCCCGACAGCATCTATGACAGCACCGCCGACACCCTCTGCAATGAGTACGCAAACCTCAAGACCCAGAACATCTACCAGTACTTAAAGGCGGTCTACGGCAAGCGCACCCTCTCCGGGCAATGTACCGATTACGGCCACAATACCGAAACGGACGCCCTCTTCCTCAAATACAACAAGTACCCGGCTGTGCGCACCTTTGACTTCATCTTCGATTCGATGAACTACTGCGGCGGCAATCCTGAGGCCAAGGACGTTGACCTGGCGATAGACTGGAGTAAGCAGGGCGGGCTGGTCGTTTTCGACTGGCACTGGCACGCGCCCTGCGGCAAGGCGGAATTCTATACCGAAAAGACCGACTTCCGCCTTGAAAACGCCGTCACCGATGAGGACCTCGCCGCCCTCTCGCCCGACGAGGTGCAGCGTCTCTTCGATGAAGGGAAGATAAGCGAGGAATGTCTTGCCATCGTTCAGGATATCGACAACATCTCCTCTCTGATGCAGCGCATGGAGAACGAGAACGTCACCGTACTGTGGCGGCCTCTCCACGAGGCCAGCGGCGGCTGGTTTTGGTGGGGAGCCTCGGGCGCAGATAACTACAAATGGCTTTGGAAGCTGATGTATCACCGTATGACCGACTACCATGAGCTGGATAACCTCATCTGGGTATGGAACGCTCAGGCCGCCGACTGGTACCCCGGCGATGAGTACTGCGACATCTGCGCCATCGACATCTACAACCAGCCATATGACTACGGCACCTCCCCCAGCACCTTCGCGGAGGTATCCTCCTGGGCGAAAAACGGCAAGCTGGTGACAATGAGCGAATGTGCCACCATGCCCGACCCGGAGCTCATCATCCGGGACAACGCCTACTGGCTCTGGTACGCCGTCTGGAACTGGGACTATATCGTAATGTATGGCACCACCCATCTGTCCGATGCCTATACCTCCTTCGATATGATGGATAAGGTCTACAGCAGCGACGTTATCCTCACAAGAGACCAGCTCCCCGACTTTGACGCTTTGGGCTAAATTAGAAAATGAAATCACAAAAAGGAAGCTGCATAAGTGGCTTCAATCAGAAAACGGTATCTCCCCCCCTTTTGGGGTGGAGATACCGTTTTTCGCACTTTGCGGCGAGAGCCTTGACAGCCGAGGCTGCATCTGATATACTGTTCTCAGCGAAAAAATAACATAAAGAAAGGCGTTACTATGCTTGAAAAGGAAATAAAGCTGATGCTCTCGGAGGAGGAGTACCTCCGGCTAAAGAACGGCCTCCGGTTTGACGGAGAGGCAGTACAAACCAACCATTACTATTACAGCGCGGAGTGCTCCCAACGGAGGATAAGCGTCCGGGTAAGGGAGATAGACGGCAAGGCTCTTTTGCAGATAAAGCTGCCCGTCAGCACCGAGGGCTCCCTCGCAGTGCGGGAGGAGCTGGAGCGGGAGCTCCCCTCAGTCCCCGAAACGGTAGGTCAGGAGCTGCTCTCAGAGATCTGCGGAGTTGACGGGGAGGCAAGGCGCATCGGCGCGCTGTCCACCCTGCGGCTGCTTTCACATCAAATCGAAAACGTTGAGCTCTGCCTTGACAGGAACGAATATCTTGGCATCACCGATTATGAGCTTGAGGCCGAGTACACCGGAGAGTACCCTGAGGAAGCAATAGCATTGATAGCCTCCTTCGGCATAGACACAGACCGCCCCGCCGAGGGGAAATACTCAAGATTTCTGAAAGCGCTCAAGGCGCAGAAATAATAAAAACGGAGCGTTCCCGCCAAACGGCAGGAGCGCTCCGTTTTTTATGATTTTCAATTATACCTTCAGCCATGCGCAGGCCATGTCCAAAGCCTCGTAAAGGCTGGATTTCTCCGCCTTCTTGACAATAGCCTCCGTAGGAGGAATGGTAACGTCAGTCGCCATCTTGCGCAGCCTTACCTTGTTGGCTACCTCAATACCGCCCTTCTGTTCAGTGCCCAGTATCTCGATCATTACCACATATTCCTCGTACATATTTCCAAAGTAGATAGTGTTGCCCTTTCTCACTAAAGGCATACCCTTGTAGGTGAAAAACGGTGTCTTGTTCTCTGCCATTGAGATCAGCTCCTTATAAATATATTTGAATGTGTCCCCGCCCTGCGGCAGGGAACTTTTGGTCTTAACAGTGTCAGCCGCGCACTCCCTATTATACCAGGGGCCCTGCACGAAAGCTGTCGCATTTATGCGTTATCCTGAACTTCCTCTCCGCGGTTTATCCTGTCAATATTGCTGATGAATACGTCCGTCCAGCGGGATTCTATCTTGTAGGAGGGCTTGTAGTTGATAGCCACTATCACGCGCCTTGAGGTGTCCTGATAGAACTCCAGCTTGTCGGTCAGCCCGTCAGTGCGGTTTATGTCAATAGTCAGGAAGGGGTCGCCCTTTGCCTCCTCAAAATAGATCTCATTGGTGGGACAGGAGAGCAGATACTTGTAAAGCCCCTGGAACAGCCCCGGCGTGATATCCTGTGTGCCGTCCAGCTTTACCCAGTAAACGGAGTTCTCTGCCTCACTGCCGGAGAGAGTGTAATCATAGGTCTTGCCGTTAGCGTTGATGACTACCTCGTTCACATCGAATATCTTGTTGGAGGTCATCATCGAGGTCACATCGCCCGGCAGGAAGGTCGCCCAGGGAACAGTGTCGGCAGTGAACTGCCAGATGCAGTCAGCCCCGGTCACTCCCTTGACATAACCGTAATAAGCGGTCACCTCATCGGTCTCGTTTCCGTTGTCGTCAGTGGCGTGTATCTCGTTTCCGATGGTAAGAGTGTAATTCTGAGTTTCGTTCTCGTAGTGCACTACCGCCAGCGGATCGTTAAGACCGTAGGCCTCCCAGTCCTCCTCTGAGGGGAAAATCTTCTCGCAGTAGGCCGCCGAAAGCCCGAACAGCCCGTGTGTCACTCCCGAAGAGGTGGTGATGTTCAGATGCGCAAATATGGGCTCTACCATTACCTGTGAGGATATCAGCGCCCTTTCCTCCTCAATGTCCTCAAAGGCGCAGATGTAGTCAAGATCCTTACGCTCCACCTCCAGCCTGCCGTAGGTCGAATCGGTGTTTGAGCCTATCAGCGAGAGGGAAACATAATCCTCCTTGCGGTCGATCATGTTGTTCAGAACGCTCGACAGCACCATATAAACGGTGCTCTTGCCCTCCTCGCAGAAGTAGCGGTAGCGGTTCTTGGTGGAAACGTCCCCGATGCGGAAGCTGCGGCTGCTGCCGTCTGCAAACTCAACGGTGAATTTCGTCTCCGGCTCCGCCAAACCATACTTAGCCAGGTCATCGGTATTCTCCTCAACGGTCTTGTAGGCCTCCAGCGATGCCAAATCCTCCACCAGCCCGGATTTCATCACCGAGCTCTGATTAAGCCCCGTCAGCTCCACAATGTTGAACTCCGACTTGCCGGAGCTGGGCCTCTCCAAGGTGTAGCCCCCGAAGGCATTGTCAACAATGACCTTCTGTATATCCTTCTGCTCCACGCTTATCAGCGTGACAGCCTCTGCATCATCAGCAGCCTTTGATACCACCGAGGAGGAGCTGTCCTCCGTCCCTCCGGGGTCCTTGCCGGTGAGCTCAAGAAAGGCAAGCGTGCCTCCCAGCGCAGCCACCACAACTCCGCCGATGATGATGCCCTGTATCTTTCCGTTCATTCTGTCTCCTATCTCTTATCTGTTCTTTCTTCTCAGCCAGATAACTCCGCCGATAATAAGCACGATCACCGGCACGATTAGCGTGAAGGTCCACTGCAAAACTGAGGACTGCTTCTCGGTCAGGTCGTAAACATTTCCTGTGATGACTACCGGCTCAATTACAAGCCCCGTCCTGGTCTTGTTGGTGACGCCGTTGAGCAGGCTCAGTACATACTCCCTGTTGTTGAACTGGGAGAAGCTCAAATATCCGTCCGAAAGTGTCTCCACCGCACCGTATACCACGATGTTGCTGTAGGTATCTGCTCCCCCGTCAGAGGAGAAATTTACCTTCGAGGCTATAGCAGTGTATACCTGCTGACCCTTCCCCACCTGCTCGCCTGTGGTCATATCCATAACATAGGCGTTGCCGGTGGAGGATACATATGCCTCTATGCCGTTGAAGCCTCTCTCATCAAAGAGCAGCTTTATCGGGCGGGAAGCCGCATTTATCAGCACCGGGTCGCTGACGGAAACGTCCTGTAAAAACTTGTCCGAAATATCGTTGGCAATGGTGTAGTAGGGAAACTGGTAATAGTAATCGCTGCTCTGCTCGCAAACCACTCCACTGCCTATCTCTATGCCGTATTCAGCCAGGAACTCGTCTAGGTTCGGTGTCTCCGGCTGGAGAACGGAGGCGCAGTAAAGCATCTGCTTGCCAAGAGCTCCGCCGTTTTCAAGGTAGGCATCTATCTTGTCTATCTCCTCCGGCAGATAATCCACACAGGGCGCCGCGATGACTACCAGCGAGGTGTCCTCTGGAATCTCCTCCTTGGTGATGTCGATGTCCTTCACCTGATAGCCGTTGGCCTCCAGCAGAGTGTGCAGGTAAGCCAGCGAATTGGCTTCCTTTCTTCCGGTGAGGAACACAGCGCTTGTGGGGTTGGGGTCGGTAACAGCCATCAGTGCCGAAACAAAGGCCTGATCAGCACGTGAGGCAGTCACATACCCGCCGTAGTACTGCAAAACCTGTAGGTCGCCGTACTGGTCAGCAAGGGTGTCAATGGTCATACCGTAGTTGCTCAAATTGGTGAGGAACTCATCGTCAAAGGAGAGCAGGTCGATAAGCGTTACCTTTCTCGTCCTCTTGACCTCATTGGTGGGATTGGTCTCCACGATTATATCATATATGGAAACGGTGTCGATGCCGTACTCGGAAACTATGTCCGGGTTGGAATCTATCTCCACAAAGCGGTAGTCGATAAGGTCGTTGTACTGCTTGTACTTCTTCATTACCTCCACCGCCTGCCTGGTGTAGTCGGAGAGGGAGGTGAAATCCTCCTCGGTGGAGAATATAGTTATCATTACCTCTGTGTCGATCTTTTCCACATACTCTATGGACTCATCGGAGATGGAGAACTTCTTCTCCTTGGTCAGGTCAAGGGTCAGGGGGTATCTCTCGAACAGCACCGTCGCAATGACGTTCACCAGCACCACCGCCGCCACAAATACTATGGTCAGAACCGTAGACATCATTCCGTGCTTTAACTGCCGAACATTGGTGTGCTTCTTGTCCTTTGACTTCTTGGGCTCGTCTGTATCCTCAGCCTCGCCGTCCTCCTCATTATCGGGAGCCTCCATCTTTCCCTCCTTCTGGGCCTTTACAACATCGCCCAGCAGGTCATTTATGGGCTTGGAAACTCTCTCCGCGGGCTGCTCCTCGGCAGGAGCCTCCTCCTCGGGGACAACCTCCTCACCGGCAGGGATCTTCTCTTCTGCCTCAAGAGCCTTATCCTTTACTGCCTCCTGCGGCTTTGCGGCAGGGGCTGTCTTTTTCTTCTTCTTGTTTGACATAGTATCCCCTCCTTTAAGCCCAGCGGCGTTTTTCGAGCACCCTGACCGTCAGGAACAGGAATACCACAGAGGCACTGATGAAGAACAGCGCATTTGAAAGATCGAACAGTCCGTAGGTAAAGCCTACATATCTCTCCCAGAAGGAGAGCTTCTCAAATATCACAGGCACCAGCTCGCCCTTTGCGGCAAAGAGACCCAGCACCAGCATCGCAACGAAGCCGATGATTATAGCCCCCGCCTTTCTTCCCAGCAGGAAGAAGCATAGCAGCGTAACTGCGATAACCACAACTTCGGTGATTATAGTCCTCCATACGGCTCCTAAGTCGGGCAGCAGCTGCTCGATGAAGTCGCTGGGGATTACATCTCCGATGGTGGAGAGCATATAAAGCGCTATCAGAGCGATGAAGCTCAGCACCGCCGATACCACCTGGTTTTCAGTCAGCGAGGAGCAGAACATTCCCACTGCGATGAATGCCGCACCCAGCAGCATTAGCCCCACGATGTTTCCGGTAATAACCGACCAGTCGGGAGCCGCAAATGCAGAGATCACCACCGCATACACCAGTGTGATGGCCACGCCCAGCGCGTATATCAGCAACGCAGCCAGAAATTTTCCGGCAACTATCCCGCCGAGGCTTACAGGCGCCGTCAGCAGGCACTGATCAGTCCTGTTCTTCTTCTCCTCCGAGAGCGTTCTCATGGTCAGAATAGGTATCAGCACTATCAGTATTATCATTATCTGCTGGAACATTCCGTCCATCTTAGTAGTGCCGTATCTCAGGGAGTTAGAGGTAAAGCTAAAGGCGGAGAATGCATAAAAAGCCGCAAGGAAGATGTAGCCTATCGGCGATGTGAAATATGAAAGCGTTTCGCGCCTGAATATCGCGCCCATCAGTCCTCACCTCCGTCAGTTATAGCCTCGCCCATAGTAAGCCGCAGGAAGATATCCTCCAGCGTCAGCTCGCTGGACTTCATCTCCAGAATGATATAGCCCCTCTCGGCGCAGCCGATGAACAGCTCCCGCCTGATGTCGGCGCCCTCCTTGGCCTCCACGCGGTACTCGATAACGTCATCGCTGTGGCGGGCCCCGATATCCACCTTGACCACATTCTTCATGCCCTCAAGGAACTCGGTGACCTTTCTCTGCTCGCCCTCGATGCGAACGGTTATCCTGTGGTCGGAGGAAAGCCTCTGGGAGAGGTTGTCCTCGGTATCGTCGGCAACTATCTTTCCCTCGTTGATGACGACTATCTTATCGCAGACCGCCTGCACCTCCGAGAGTATATGTGAGGAGAGTATAACGGTGTGGTTTCTTCCCAGCTTCTTGATAAGCGTTCTTATCTCGATTATCTGCTTGGGGTCGAGGCCGACAGTGGGCTCGTCCAGTATCAGCACATTGGGATTTCCCACCAGTGCCTGCGCCAGCCCCACTCTCTGCTTGTAGCCCTTTGAAAGGTTCTTGATGATGCGGTTGTAGACGTGCTCTATCTTCACCAGCGAGCAGATGTCCTTCAGATGAGTGTTCCTGGGCAGCTTGCACTTTTTCAGGTCATAGATAAAGTTTAGGTACTCCTTCACCGTCATATCCAGATACAGCGGCGGCAGCTCCGGCAGATAGCCTATTTTGGATTTAGCCTTTAGCGGCTCCTCCAGAATATCTATCCCGTCGATGAGCGCCTTGCCGGAGGTCGAGGATATATACCCGGTAAGGATATTCATCGTTGTGGATTTTCCTGCACCGTTAGGCCCCAGAAATCCCAGTATCTCTCCGTCCTCGGCCTTGAAGGAGATATTGTCCACCGCCTTCTTGTCGCCGTAGTGCTTGGAAAGATTTTGCACTTCGATCATTAGCTTTTGCCTCCTTGTGCGTTTTTTAACGTCACGCCTCGCTCTTTGCGGGCGCATAGTCATCGCACCGCGGCCGCAGCTCATTAAAGCAGCAGCCCTCGGTACTCGCATTCCACAAAATGGGATGCGTCTGCGCATTTATCACTAATTGATGCTGGGAAATAGCCCCCGCACCAAAATTTCACCATTTTATACTCTACCACCCTATTGTGTCAACAGGGTGATGCTTTTTCAAAAATTAGCGGGCGGGGGACGCCCTCACTTTGTGCGCCTAGGTACGGAAAAACGGTCGCTTACGCTCACTGTTTCCTGCGAGTGCAGAACTGTAACTTTTCGGCGCTGCGAATTGCTGTGTTCTTGATACTTCTGCTAGGTCTGAAAAGGACGAGCCTTTTCGGTCACTTGGCGCAGCGCCGTCTCGCGGCTGACGCCGCGAACGAGGCTCTGCCTCGAGCTCCGGTCAGGGCGCTGCCCCGACACCCCGCAAGCCTCTAGCGCGAGGCTTGACCGCGCACATTTTAACGCGCTTCGCGTTCGTTTCCCCACTTGGCGTGCTATCCCATCGCCATGGACTTCATAGCCTCCGCCGTATCCTCCGCGATCTGCTTCCTTAATTGCTCTATGCTCCCAAACCGCTTCTCCGGCCTTATAAACCTCTCCAGTCCGGTCTGTATGACCTTCCCGTATAGGTCCCCGCTATAATCAATGATGTATGTCTCCGCCAGTGGCTTTATTCCCTCAGCTACCGTCGGCTTCACACCAATGTTCGTTACTCCTGTGTAGCCCTTTCCCTCTATCTTTACCCTCGAGCAGTACACCCCGAACCTCGGTATCGTTATCCCCTCCGGCAGCCTCTGATTTATGGTGGGGAAGTCCCATGTCCTCCCCAGCTCATTGCCGTGTATCACCGGCTCTCTGTACCCGAACCGGTACCCCAGCAGCTCGTTGGCTCGCTCTATCTCGCCTTTTCTTATGTGCTCTTTTATAACGGTGGAGCTCACAGTCTCCCCCGCCAGTGCCAGCTTGTCCAGCACAGTCACCTCAAAGCCCAGCGCCTTTCCAAGCTCCGTCAGCCTTTCGGCATCGCCCTGCGCCCCTTTGCCAAAGCGGAAATCCCTCCCGCAGACAGCAAACCGGCAATTCAGCCTCCCCACCAGCACTTCCTTCACAAAGTCCTCGTAGGGCATATCCTTATATTCTCCGAAATCCGGGCAACAGACATAGTCTATCCTTCTCTGTGAGAGCCGCCGCAGCTTTTCGCTGTTGGTCAGCAGCCTCTCGCTGCCCTTGTTCATCACAGTATCAGACCTGAAGGTAAACACCGCCGACCTCACCTCTCCGCCGCTTTTCTTAACGGCAGTGTCGATGACCAGCCTGTGCCCCAGGTGTACCCCGTCGAAGACCCCCAGCGCTATGGCCGTAGGCTCCCCCAGCGGGGAATATTCATTGGTGATATCCCTCATTTAAGTCCTCACTCCGATAATAACTCAGTAAAAATTCCTTACCGCCCTTACATCGTCCTCGGCGCTGTTTATCCGGGCAATGCCCAGCAGCGCTCCGTCCGAGCCCAGCACGCAGAAATCTCTTTTAAAAGTCCGGCCCAGTCCCACCTGCCCGGAGCTGAGCTTAACACCGTTTTTGTACATAGCAGTGCATCTCTCGTCCAGATGTGCCTTGGCGTAGCCCTCAAAGGCTCTGATAAGCGGCCTTACAGCCTCCTCCGGGGGCATCTCCGAGAGCTGCTCCATAGTCACGCACTCGTCAATGCCAAACCCCGCAGCCCTTACCCTGCAAAGGGAGGTCATCGCCCCGCCGCAGCCCAGAGCCGCTCCCAGGTCGTGGATTATAGTCCTTATGTACGTCCCCTTGGAGCAGCTGATAAACAGCCTGCCCTCCCGGGTCTCTTCACCGTATTCCTTAAGCTCCGCCTCATAGACGGTTATTTTTCGGGGCTCACGCTCTATCTCCTTGCCCACTCTGGCAAGCTCGTAGAGCCTCTTCCCCCCGACCTTCACTGCCGAGTACATAGGCGGCAGCTGCATTATCTCTCCCCGGAAACCGCAAAGCGCCGCTTCAACGTCCTCCCGAGATACCTTTTTGTCAGATGAGGTCAGCACCCTCCCGGTGATATCCTGCGTGTCGGTGGAAATCCCCAGCTTAAAGCCCGCTTCATATGCCTTGTCGCTGTCCGGCAGGATATCGCAGGCCTTTGTCGCCTTGCCGACGAACACCGGCAGCACCCCTGTCGCCATAGGGTCCAGCGTCCCGGCGTGGCCTAAACGCCTGATGTGCAGTATCCCCCGCAGCTTTGCAATAACGTCAAAGCTGGTCCAGCCCTCCGGCTTGTATACGGGTATCAGCCCGCAGAGCTCCTTGTTGTCCGTCACAGTCCCAGCCCCATAACAGCCTCGGCCACCTTATCCTTGACCTCTTCAAGAGTGCCCTGTATCTCGCAGCCCGCCGCGCGGATATGCCCGCCGCCGCCGAACTGCCGGCAGAAGCGTGACGCGTCCAGCTCCTCGGTGGTCCTCACCGAGAGCTTGTAAACATTCTCGTGCCGCTGCTTGATGGTAATTCCTATCTTTATGCCCTCCACCGAAAGGGGAATAGATGCCATTCCCTCGAACTCCGCCGGCTCGATGCCGCAGCGGTCCATCATCTCGGTGGTCATAACGATGACGGCGCACTTGTCCCCGCAAAGGAACTCCATACTGTCCATCACCAGCTTTTCGGCAGCGATGCGCCCCTTGCTCTTGATGTCAAACATCTCCCGGTTAATAATAGAGAACCCGATGTCGTACTGTATCAGCTCGGAGGCGGCGATGTGCGCCTTAGGGGTGGTATTCTCATACTTGAAGCAGCCGGTGTCGGTAGCGATGCCGGTATAGAGGCACTTGGCGATAAGGTCGCTGATAGGTCTTCCCAGCTCCTTGAACAGCTCGTAGAGTATCAGGCAGGCTGCGGAGGCCTCGCCGTCAACGTAGCTTTGCTTAGCATAGTATTTGTTGGAGATGTGGTGGTCGATGCAGAGGTCGATTTTTCCGGGCTCGGCGTACTGTGCCAGCCCGCTGCCCAGCAGTCTGGTATCGGCGATATCCACGGCGACGACGCATTTTTCCTCAAAATCCTGAGGCTCGTACCCCTCGTACATAAAGCTGTATCTTGAAGGGAAGCCCTCGCCGTTGAGGACGTTGGCCTTCTTGCCCATACTGCGCAGATAAGCGCACAGAGCGAAGCCTGCCCCAAGCGTATCGCCGTCGGGGCTTTTATGTGTCAGTATTGAATAGCAGTCATGCTCCTCAAAAAATCTACCTATCTCTGCAAAATCCATAAGAACACACACTCCTTGTGCACACGGTGCACCACCGAATTCGCGCTTCGCTCCCGTTGGTCGCTTGGGTGCCTGCGGAACTGTAACTTCTGTGCCGCGCTCGCACATTCGTCCGCAATGTAACTCTAGTGCCCGCATTCTTGAGAATGAGACGCATTTCGCTCTTTTAAAAATTTGCCGAGCATTATCACTCGTAGGGCGGGGGCAAGCCCCCGCCGCCTCACAGGAAACAGTGAGCGCAGCGAACGTTTTTCCGTCCCTTTGCCAGCAATCTGAGGGCGCCCGTCAGAAAACCCCCAAAACCCCTATATATTAAATATTTCCTTCGAGTATTCCGTCCACCCGCCGAACACCACCGCCACACTTGTAACGGCAAGCGCCGCATATAGCAAGGCCGGTATCAGCAGGTACGCCTTTCCCTTGCCAAGCGTCTTGCGAAAAACATAAATATTCGAGGGCAGCGCCATTGCGAGCCATATCAGCAGCCCCACAAACCCAAGCATAACCGAAATATCCTTCTCCTCACCCAGGTCATAGTCGTAGCCCTTTGAATGACCCGTCAAAAAAAGATATATCAGCCCAAAGCACATCGGGAATGTGTAGGCCACCACACCCGCCCAGATAAAATTGATGCAGTATATTATCCTGCCCTTCATACCATGAAAAATCTCCTCGTGTTCTCTGCCGCACTCCGGATAAGCTCCTCCTCCGGGATACCCATATATCCCGCCAGAGCCTCCGCCACATAGCAAACATACTGCGGCAGATTTATCCTGCCCAAGCCCTTTATACCTCTGGGCTTTAGGTAGGGAGCATCGGTCTCTATCATCACCCGGTCCTCCGGCAGATATCTAACCGCCTCCCGCAGCTCCTGTGACCTGCGCTCATCGCATATCCAGCCGGTGATGCCAATATAGCATCCCAGCTCCAGATATTTCTCCAGCTCCCGCCGTCCTCCGGTAAAGCAGTGGACAACAGCCCTCCTGCAAAGCTCCGGACGCTTTGAGAGCATCGCCGAGAAATCCTCAAACGCCGCCCTCTCGTGCAGAAACAGCGGCTTGCCACATTCCTCCGCCAGCTCTAAATGCCGCTCAAAGCAGGCAAGCTGACCCTCCTTTGAGGAGAACATCCTGTCATAGTCCAGCCCGCATTCCCCGACAGCCACTACCCGCTCCTGCGAGTAAAGCTCCCGAAGCCGGGCAAAGTCCCGCTCCGACCCCCTGTCGGCGCCGTGAGGGTGAAGCCCCGCAGTGCAGAAGCATTCGTGAGTTTTCACAAACTCCGCCGCTTTCTCACTGCTCTCCATGTCCGACCCGGTGATGATTACCTGCACACCGCCGTCCCACGCCCCCCGGAGTATCTCCTCCGGGTCACGAAACTGCGATGAAAAAAGGTTCAGCCCAATGTCGTAGTACTTAATCTTCATCATCGTCCCCACTATCGGACGTTTTGATGTTTTTCAGCTTTTCAAATATCCTCGCTGAATACTCCGCCGAGTCGTCAGCGATAAATTTAAGGTCGGGCGCCTTTCTCAGCCCCAGCACGTTTGATATCTCCCTCTTGAGATACCCCGACGCACTCTCGAAGCCCTTGACAGCCTCCTTGGCCTTGTCAAAGCCCTCAAGGCTTGAGACATACACCTTGCAGAAGCTGCCGTCGGAAGCGACGTCGCATCTGACAATGGTGAGCATCTCGCCCCCGCCCAGTCTGGGATCCTTAAGCTCCCTCATCTTCGCCGAGATTATCCTCCTGATATCCTCGGACATTCTTCCTGATTTTATGCTCATTTTGTCTCCTTGTATTTTTTTCAGAACTGATCATCATTCAGCCTGACATACGCGCAGTCCTGCTGCCTGAACGTCAGCCTGTCTTCTTCAAGCTCCGACTGCGCTATCACAAAGCCGTCCTTGTCATAGGCGTACAGTATCCCGATGAAATCCCTCTCACCGTTCACTGGCCTGATGGTCCTTACCCTCACCTCATCACCTATGCACGCAATGAAGTGCTCCGGACGCCTCAGCTCCCTGCCCAGCCCCGGACTGCCGACCTCTAAAATGTAGCTCTGCTCAATAGGGTCGGTCTCGTCCAGCAGCTTGTTCAGCGGCCGGGTGACCGCCTCGCAATCGTTCATATCAACGCCGCCGTCCTTGTCTATCAGCACCTTCAGATACCAGCTCGCCCCCTCCTTCTCGAACCTTACGTCCCAGAGGAAAAGCTCCAGCTCGTCACATATAGGCTGCGCCAGCGCCGTTACCTTTTCAACTGTGTTCATAAATATCTCCATTCATCGCCGCATACAGCAGCAGCTCTTACTCCCTCCGGCTCACGCCCCAGTCACGACCGCGGGCACAAAACTGCGCCGCCCGAACTCTTGAAAGCGACCAACGGGAGCGTAACGCGACTTCGTATGCGAACTTGTTCGCATTGTGCACCCGCGTGCACATTCCGAATTACTCGCGGTATTCCTCCATAATGTATCCCTCGAAGATGTCCCCCTCCTTGATGTCGGTGAACTTCTCCAGAGTGATACCGCACTCGTAGCCCTCGTTGACTTCCTTTACATCGTCCTTGAAGCGCTTGAGTGAGCTCATCTTGTCGTCAGCAATGATGATGCCGTCACGCACAACTCTGATAAGATCGTTCCTGCCGATCTTTCCGGAGAGTACATAAGCACCCGCAACGTTTCCGACAGAGCTGATCTTGTATACCTGCCTTACCTCTACTCTTGCAGTGTCGATCTCGCGGTACTTGGGAGCCAGCATGCCCTTCATAGCAGTGGTGATCTCCTCAATAGCATCGTAGATTATCCTGTAAAGACGGATATCCACGCCATCTCTCTCCGCGTTTTCCTTGGCTACCGGGTCGGGCCTTACATTGAAGCCTACAATGATAGCGTTAGACGCATTCGCCAGCATTACATCAGATTCGTTGACAGCACCCACTGCCCCGTGGATAACCCTTACTCTTACCTCGTCGTTGGAGATCTTCTCTAAGCTCTGCTTAACAGCCTCTACCGAGCCCTGAACGTCAGCCTTGACGATAATGGGAAGCTCCTTCATCTCGCCCTCGCTGATCTGGCTGAACAGGTTGTCAAGAGTTACCTTGCTGGCCTTCTTGAACTCCTCCTCCTTCGCCTGGTGACGTCTCTGCTCAACAAGCTCTCTTGCCAGCTTCTCGTCCGCAACAGCGTTGAAGGTGTCGCCGCTCATAGGAACCTCTGCCAGACCTGTTATCTCAACAGGTGTGGAGGGGCCCGCCTTGTCTATCTTGTGGCCCTTGTCGTTGGTCATAGTCCTTACACGTCCCACAGCAGTGCCAGCGATGATAACATCGCCCGAGTGCAGAGTTCCGCCCTCGACCAGCAGCGTAGCGGTCGGGCCCTTGCCCTTGTCCAGCTTCGCCTCGATAACGGTACCCTTTGCCGCCTTGTGAGGATTTGCCTTGAGCTCCTTGACCTCTGCCACCAGCAGGATATTCTCCAGCAGCTCGTCAATGCCCATACCCGTCTTTGCGGAAACAGGCACAGCGATAACGTCGCCGCCCCATTCCTCAACAACAAGGCTGTGCTCGGTGAGCTCCTGCTTTACTCTCTCAGGGTCTGCACCCTCCTTGTCCATCTTGTTGATGGCAACGATGATGGAAACTCCCGCCGCCTTAGCGTGGTTTATCGACTCAACAGTCTGAGGCATGATGCCGTCGTCCGCCGCAACAACAAGTATTGCGATATCGGTGACATTAGCACCTCTCGCTCTCATAGCGGTGAAGGCCTCGTGTCCCGGAGTATCTAAGAAGGTTATCTTCTTGTTCTTGTAATATACCTGATAAGCGCCGATGTGCTGGGTGATGCCTCCTGCCTCACCCTCTGCAACATTTGCATTTCTTATCCTGTCAAGGATAGAGGTCTTGCCGTGGTCAACGTGTCCCATTACAACAACAACAGGGCTTCTCTCCTCAAGATTTTCCTCGGAGTCCTCCTCGTCAACGATGAGCCTCTCCTCAATGGTGACGATAACCTCCTTCTCCACCTTTGCGCCCAGCTCCTCAGCTACCAGCGCAGCAGTGTCAAAGTCGATAGTCTCGTTTATGGATGCCATAACGCCCAGACCCATCAGCTTCTTGATGACCTCTGTGGCAGTTACCTTCAAACGTGTAGCCAGCTCACCTACGGTTATCTCATCAGGGATAAGTACCTTAAGCTGCTGCTTTCTTGCCTTTTCCAGCTCCAGACGGCGCAGCCTCTCCTTCTCGCTCTCGCCCTCGCGCCTCTTGGCGCCCTGGTTCTGCTGCTTCTTGTACTGCTGGGACTTCTGTGTAAGCTTCTGCTTCTTCTGGAAGTTCTCCTTGCTTCTGTTCTGCTTGGTGTTGGCAAGGTTGTCATACTTCTCATTGTATTTGTCCAGCTCAACATAGCTGCCGCGGGTGTCAACATTTCTCCTGCTGCCGCCCTCGCTGCCCTCGGATACGGTGTATCCCTCGTCCGAGCCGGACTTCGAGCCTCCGATAAAGGTCTTTACGCCGTGCTCCTGCTTCTTGGCCTGCTTCTTGGGCTCCTTGCGCTTTTCTGGCTTGGGCTGCTCTGGCTTCTTTTCCTCTGCGGGCTTCTTCTCCTCAGCCTTCTTTTCCTCAGCCTTTTCTACGGGCTTTTCTTCCTTGGCAGGCTTTGCCGCCTCAGGCTCCGCAGCCTTTGCAGGCTCCTCCTTCTTGACAGCCTTCTTCTTGGTGACCCTCTCCGGCTCACCCTCCGGCCTTACAGTATTCATAAAGAATGCGTCAAAATTCTCCGCTTGATTTTTCAGCGTGAAATAATCAAAGACAAAGCTGACCTCCTCGGGCGTCAGCGCCGAAACGGTCTTCTTGGGCTCTCCGCCCAGTGCCGCCAGACACTCTATCAGCTGCGGACCCGTCAGCTTTAAGTCCTTAGCCAGTTCATTAAGCTTGTATTTCTTTGTTGCTGCCATTTATCAATATTCCTCCATTCGATCGTTATCAAGCGGCTCGATCTCGTCAAGCCCCTCGGAAAGCGACTTCGCAAAGCCCTTTTCGGTGACCGTCACTATCCCGCTGCGTTTTCCCAGCGCAGTGCCAATCTCGTCCATCGTCATTCCAAGCGCGTAAAGTTTTACTTTGTATCTCCCGCAGTAAAACCTTACCTCCTTGAGGCTCTTGTCGGAAAGGTCGCTGGCTGTAAATACCGCCCGCGCTTCACCGCTGCGGCAGGTGTCCTTAGCCATATCCATTCCCAGCAACAGCTTTCCCGCCTTCATACAGATAGTCAGCAGACCCGTCTTATTCTTCTTCATCAAGCTCTGCCTCCATACTGTCGTAGACGCTGTCATCTATCCTGCACTCAAAGCTCTTTTCAAATCTTCTCGCCTTGCGTGCCTTTCTGAGACATTCGGTATCCTTACATATATATGCGCCTCTGCCTGCCTTCCGTCCCGTAAGGTCAAGGGATATCTCCCCCTCCTTGCTCTTGACGACCCTTACAAGCTCCCGCTTTGGCTTCATCTCGCCGCAGCCTAAGCACATCCTCATAGGGATCTTCTTCGTCTTCATTTTATTCCTCGCTGTCCTCCTCCGGTATCGGGTCCTCCGGCAGAATGTCTATCCTGTAGCCGGTGAGCCCCGCCGCGAGCTTCGCGTTCTGTCCCTTATTTCCGATGGCAAGAGAAAGCTGATTGTTCGGCACGATGACCCTGCACTCCCTTACCTCTTCGTCCTCGTAGATCTCAACGCTCTTGACCTCCGCCGGAGCCAAAGCCTTTGCTATGAACTCCTCAGGGTCCTCGCTCCAAAGAATTATGTCTATCTTCTCACCCTTGAGCTCGTTGACAATAGCCGTTATCCTCGACTTGCCCGGTCCTATGCAAGCGCCGATGGCGTCAACGTTGGGGTCGGTGCTCATAACCGCTATCTTGCTCCTGGCACCCGCAACTCTCGAAATAGCCCTTATCTCAACTATTCCGTCTGCGATCTCAGGAATTTCTCTCTCAAACAGCCTCTTTACAAGCTCCCTGTGTGTCCTCGATATCCTGATGGAGGGCTTCTTGTCCGGCTGCGATACACCTACTACATATACCTGTATAACATCGCCCGGCTTGAGTACCTCTCCCGGTATCTGCTCCTTGCGGATAAAATATACCTCGTTGTGGTCAATGGTCACTACCGCGTTCAGCGTCGCAGGCTCTACCTTCTGAACCGTCGCCGGTACACACTCGTAAACCTTGTCCTTGTATTGCTCTATCAGCTTGTCTCTCTCAAAGCCCTTTATCTCATGCTTTATGGACTGCTTCGCGTTCTGCGCCGCAACACGTCCGAACTTCGCCGGGTTCAGCTTTATCTCGCATGTCCCCCCGACCCTCGAGCGCTTGGATATCGTCCTCGCCTCGTCAAGACTGATCTGATTGTCCGGATCCTCCGGCTCACCCTCAACGATCTCTTTCAGTATCTTCATCTCAAAGTGCCCGCTCTCAGGGTCTATCTCAACAGAAATGTTCTCGCAGTTGGGATAGTCCTTCTTGATAGCCTTCATTATGCCCGACTTTACCGTTTCAATCAGCTTCTCAGCATCAATGTTGTTCTCCTTTTCCAGCAGGCTCAGCGCCTCAAATAATTCCTTGTTCATTTTTCTGATCCAATCCTTTCTTTCCCGGCAGCTCCCCGCCGCGTTTAAATTGATTCCTCTTCTCACCTCTGCACCTGGGGCTGTGTGCGCGTATCGTAATGCTGCTTGCTGCCCCTGGGGGAAACCCTTTTGAAAAAGGGTTATCCCCCAGACCCCCTTCCTAAAACTTTTAATGTTTTTGGCGAGGATACCTACGTTTTTTTAAGGGGACATCAGACTTATAAGCTCGCTGTGTTATTACAGGGCTCGCAGATATCCTCGCCAAAAAATCAGAAGTCTTTGGGAGGGGGTCTGGGGGAGGACCTTTCTTCAGAAAGGTCTCCCCCAAGGGTAACGAACAACGTTAAGGTCCGCGCACACAGCCCCAGGCGCAGAGGTGAAAAGAGGGATCGGGTTTACCGCAGAAAAAAGGCTGGAAGTTTTTTTTCCAGCCTTTCTCCTATATCATACATTATTATATCACGCTTTTTCGCGCTTTGCAAGGGGATAAGGCAGTTTTTTGTACTTTAATTGTTAATTTTTTGTAAACTACCCTTGTTCCTTAGCCTCATTGCTTTGTTCCTGATTCATAATTGAGCCGCGGTTTTTGCGGATACCCTCAGCGAAATCTATTGGCAGGGTAAAGAGCACGCCTGTGTTGGGCATTGAGAGGTCCCCGACGGTGCTGTAGATGACCTTTCTTGCCACCTCCAGCTGATCGTTCCTTATTACGGAGATTATCGTCCGGTTGTCCTCATTTCCCGAAGAGGAAAACATTGCCCTTATGGAAGCGCTAACAAACGAGCTGTCAAGCTTTGAGAGGGTCATAGCCATACCGGAGGATTCTATGATGGTAGCTCCTCCGATGCCTGCGGCGGAGAGCCCCTCCAGCAGGTATTCCAGTGCATCGAGCTTGTTGAGAATAATGACCATCAGTTTCAATCCGGTTCTCCTCCTTTACTCCTCGTCAGTGCTTTCAGCGTTCATAGCAGCCTTTTCGGTCTCAGTGGGTATTCCGTAAATCTCCTGCAGCGAATTCTTGAAGGTCGCCGCAAGAACATATCTCTCCTCGTCTCTCCACTCGCCGTCCGGCTTGAAGAGAGAGCCGGGCTTGAGCTTCTTATCCAGCATTTCTATTATTATCTGCTTGTGCTCGCGGAATATCGCGGCAGTGTAATTGGTCTCTCCGGTGCCGACCAGCTTGTCATAAATGTTGTCAAGGCTGTTCTTTGTGAGGTTTGCCTGCCTGAATGCGCTGTTTACCAGCTGCTGCAATACCGAGCACTGCAAGTTTAGGTTGCCCTGATATCCATTTGAGAAGATCTTGGTGTCCAGCAGCACTCTTGCCTGTATGCCAGTGAGCTCCACCGGTATGCCCGCCTGATAGGAGATATCCTCAGCATCGTTATCCGTCAGCCTGTACAGCTCCTCATCAGCGGTGAACACAACTCCTCCGATTATGTCGAACACCGTCTCAAAGGCCGATTCCTCAACTGTAATGTAGTAATCAACGCTTATTCCCAGCGTGTTCTCAACAGCATTTTCCAGACTTCTGATGCCTCCGGCCTGATATACCTCGCTCATCAGCACGCCGGTGCTATCGTTGACAGTCCGCCCCGGCAGCGGAACGATAAGTATCCTCTCATCGTCCGGCATAAACTTGAACAGCCCTATATCCATTAGCGACCCGGTGCTGTCGAGCCTTGCCATCATAATGCTGAAGCTCCTGTCGCTTTTCAGCTCGTCGTCATCATTGTTCTTGTCAAATATGGTGACCTTTTTCAAAAGCTGGAAAGCTATGAACCCAAACACAGCCATGAACACCAGCAGCGTGATGAAATACACCAGCGCCACCGGCGCCTGCGATCTTTTCTTTTTCGCCTTGCTCATTGAACTACTCCTTTGACGGATATCTCTTACTCTCCGTCTATATAATATACCGGATTGCCGTCCAGCTTTATCAGCCTTAAGTCCAGCCCGGCTTTTCTCGCCATAGATATTGTCTGCAAAGTGCCGGAGCCCTTTTCCTTATGCTTATAGACCCCGATAAGCCTTGACGACCTTTCCACCATATACAGGTTTCTCACCTTGTAGCATTCCCTGTGGAATTTCTCCGACATCACCGCTGTCGGATAGATGTCCCTCAGCATCGAGTAGAGGTACTTGTCCCTCAGCTCCTTGATATCTCTTATCTGTCCCTCATAGGGCACCGCGCAGACCAGCCTTATTTTGTGCCCGTGAGTAATAAGCGAATGGACTATCTCCGCGCAGATGAGATCCACCCCCTCCGCCATACCGCAGATGAAGGTGTCGTAGCCGTCTCTTTCGGCCTCTTCTATCATCAGCTGCAAGGTGCTTACCAGGTGCTTCATACCCATAGTATTCCGGTCGCCCCCGAAGGGCAGGTCCCTATCCCTGTGACCGGTAAAGCAGCAGGTCTTTTCTCTGTTGAATGTCAGCTGCCCCTCGGCCATATCAAAGGCTCCCTTCCGTCATACAATTATAGCACACTGTTTCCCCTATTTCAAGTGGTGCACAGCGTGCACCACGCAAATCGCGCTTTGGTTTGTGCGGGCATGCAGCTTTCGTTCCGCGACCGAAGTGCCTTCAAGCTGTGACCTCGCATTCCACAAGGTGAGCCACGCGGCGAATTATCAAATCTCGCATCGTAGGGCGGGGGCTTGCCCCGCCGCCTTTGCCTATTCAGCTTCTGCCGGTAAAGGGTATTTATTATCCCCTAGCCACGTCAACGACGTGGAGCCGGTTGCCCCTCACTTTGTGCGCCTAGGTACGGAAAAACGCTCGCTATCGCTCGCTGTTTCCTGTGAGTGCAGAGCTATAACTTTTCTGCGCTGCAAATTGCTGTGTTCTTGCGTCTGTGATAAGGTCGGAAAAGGACGAGCCTTTTCCTACACTGGCGCAGCGCCGAGTTGCGGCTGACGCCGCAAACGAGGCTCTGTCAATTTCATTCGAGTTGTTCGAGAATGAAATTTGCTCCGGTCAGGGCTCTGCCCCATTTTATCCGAGCTTGTCAAGGATAAAATTACCCCGCAAGCCTCTGGCGCGAGGCTTGACCGCGCGCTTTTTAACGCGCTTCGCGTTTTTCTTTTCAGCTTTTAGCTTTATTCCTCACCGTCATCTTCGTCCGGCTCTTCATCATTCGTGATGACCTCTCCGGCCTCTTCTGCCTTGGCTGCCGCTTCTTCCTCCGCAAGCTCTTCATCAGTCGGCTGCTCGATCTCTGTGATCTCCGCATCCTCCTCATGCTCCGCTCTCGTGAAGGTAACAACTCTGCTGTCCTCACTCTGCAGCTTCATCATTCTTACACCCGTAGCATATCTGCCCATAATGCGTACATCCGAAGCCCGCAGTCTGATAATGATGCCGTCCGACGAAATCATGATGATGTCGTCCTCTTCGTCAACTACCTTTATGCCGCAGACGTATCCCTTAACGTCGCTCGCCTTGTAGTTGAGCATACCGTAGCCGCCGCGGTTCTGTATCCTGTAAGCATCCAGCGAGGTCCGCCTTCCAAGTCCCTTCTCGGAGACTGTCAGCACGCTGGCTCCCTCTCTTACTCTCGCCATCGAAACCACAAAGTCGCCGTTTCTGAGCTTTATAGCCTTCACTCCGTGAGCCGAGCGCGACATTGCCCTTATCTTCTGCTCCTCAACTCTGATAGCCATACCGTTGTGAGTAGCAATGATGAGCTGATCCTCGCCGCCGGTCATTCTGACACCTGCAATCTCGTCGCCCTCGTCCAGTCCGATGGCGATAAGCCCGTTCTTTCTCACGTTCTTGTATGCTGAAAGAGGTGTCCTCTTTATCTTGCCGTTCTTGGTGACCATTATGATAAACTTCTCGCCGCTGAAATCCTCGGTCTTTATCATCTGGGCGATCTTCTCGTCCTCCTTGAGGGGCAGCAGGTTGATGATGTTGCTACCGCGGGCATTCTTTGCCCCCTCCGGCAGCTCGTAGCACTTGAGCCTGTACATAATGCCCTTGTTGGATATAAAGAGAATATGGTCGTGTGTCGAGCAGATATTCATTTCAGAAACAAAGTCGTCCTCTCTCTGCTTTACGCCGGAGACGCCTCTGCCGCCGCGGTTCTGCGCCTTGTATACGGAGATAGGCGTTCTCTTGATATATCCCGCATTGGTGTAGGTGACAACGCTCTCCTCCACAGGGATAAGGTCCTCAATATCCACCTCACCGCTGACGTTCTCTATCATAGTCCGTCTCTCGTCGCCGAACTTCTTCTGTATCTCCTCCACCTCGGAAATGATGATATCCAGCACCCTCTGATGATTGGAGAGGATATCCTCATAGTCGGCTATCTTGGCCTCAATTTCAGCCAGCTCGTCCAGTATCTTCTGAGTTTCCAGACCTGTCAGACGTCCCAGTATCATATTGGCGATGTGGTCAGCCTGAATTTCCGACAGCGCAAAGCGGGCAATAAGCCTCTCCTTGCCTTCGGGGATATTCTTCGAGGTCTTCATTATCTCGATTACCTCGTCGATGTTGTCCAGCGCTATTTTCAGACCTCTGAGGATATGGTCTCTCTCCTTGGCCTTTCTCAGGTCGTATCTTGTTCTTCTCTCGATGACCTCTACCTGAAAGTCAATATACTGCTCCAGACACTCCTTAAGCGTGAGTATCTTCGGCACGCCGTTCACCAGCGCCAGCATTATAACGCCTACTGTGTCCTGTAATTGTGTGTAGGAGAACAGCTTGTTGAGCACCACGTCCGGGATAGCGTCCTTTTTCAGCTCGATGACGATGCGCATACCGTCTCTGTCAGACTCATCTCTCAGGTCGTGTATTCCCTCAACTCTCTTATCCTTCACAAGATTAGCAATGGACTCCAGCAGTCTCGCCTTAATTACCATATAGGGTATCTCGTGAACGATGATGCAGTTTCTGCCGTGTATCTCCTCAATAGAGGTTTTGGAACGCAGGGTTATCTTGCCCCTGCCGGTGCCGTAGGCCGCGCGGATGCCCGCTCTGCCCATAATGATGCCGCCGGTGGGGAAGTCAGGCCCCTTTATGCACTCCATAAGCTCGTCAAGAGTGCAGTCGGGGTTCTTCACCAGCAGCTTCATTCCGTCGATTATCTCATTTAGGTTGTGAGGCGGTATGTTCGTCGCCATACCTACTGCGATACCCACCGAGCCGTTGCAGAGCAGGTTCGGGAATCTCGAGGGCAGCACTACCGGCTCCTTCAAGCGGTCATCGTAGTTGGGCTGGAAGTCAACTGTCTCCTTATTAATGTCCGAGAGCATATGCAGGCTCATCTTGGACATTCTCGACTCAGTATAACGGTAAGCCGCCGGAGGGTCGCCGTCCACCGAGCCGAAGTTACCGTGGCCGTCCACCATAGGGTAACGCAGCGAAAAGCTCTGGGCAAGTCTTACCATAGCGTCGTAAACGGAGGCGTCGCCGTGAGGGTGATATTTACCCAGCACATTACCTACCGTATCGGCGCACTTTCTGTAAGCCTTGTCCGGTGTCAGGCCGTTCTCATACATAGTATAGAGAATACGCCTGTGAACCGGCTTCAGACCGTCCCTTACATCGGGCAGCGCACGGGAAACTATTACAGCCATAGAGTACTGTAAAAAGCTCTCCTGCATAATATTATTAACATCGCTCTTTATTACTGTTGAATTTTCGGCAAACAAACTACCAACCTCTTTCAATTATCGTACCTCGCCTGACGGCGGGGAGTTTTTTCATTTGTGCGGGCATTGTATTTCGCCTTCCGGACTGTCTCCGAGCCGCGTCAGGGGCGAGGAGCCGGGCGCCCGCAGATTGTGTGCTTGGGTACGGAAAAACGTTCGCTGGCGCTCACTGTTTCCTGTGAAGTGTGAACTGTGACATTTCGGCGCTGCGAAATATGTTTGTTCTTGCACCTGTGATATTGCAGGAAAAGGATGTGCCTTTTTACTCACTTTCGCAGCGCCGAGTTGCGGCTGACGCCGCAAACGAGGCTCTGCCTCGAGCTCCGCAAGGGCTCTGCCCCATTTTATCCGAGCTTGTCGAGGATAAAATTGACCCGCAAGCCTCTGACGTGAGGCTTGACCGCGCGCTTTTTAACGCGCTCCGCGTTCGTTTCTCCGCAGCTTTTGATTTATCCTAACAGCTTTTCCCTTACAATCCCAATCTGCTCATCGTTCATACATCTCTTCGGCAGCACATATATCGTCGCCCTCTTCACAATGATAACGAACTTGTCGTCCTTTTCCTCGCTGTCAAGCAGAGGGTCGTTCAGGTCGAACTCCTGAGGGGGTATCTCCTCAAAGCCCTCCTCATTGCGCTCCTCCTCCGGAACTATGGTGCTTATGCGGAACCTGTCCTCAAACAGAGTAAAAACATACCTGTCGTCCTCGAGAATTTTCAGCGCCTCCATCAGCGATTTCCTGATGTGAACGTTGTTGTACCATATCAGCACCACCGCCGCCAGACACACCGCAAACAGCGCATAGTTCATTATCTTGTCCGGGTAAAGAATTATCGACACCATAAATCCCACAGCCAATATTCCAAAGCCTATGCTCTTCAAAACATTTCTCTTGAACACATACTTCTTCTGGAAGGTGCGGAAGGCGTCGTCCTCCTCGTCAAGCGTCACATTGAACTCAAACTCGCAAAGGGAGGTCTCCTCCAAAAGCTCCTTATTCTCTTCCAAGCGATAACCCCCAGTTTTTAATTCCGAATTAGATTTACACGTCCAGATCCTTTACATACTGCGCGTTCTTCTCGATAAACTCACGCCTCGGCTGTACCTTGTCACCCATAAGAATTGTGAATATCTCGTCAGCCTTCACAGCGTCCTCCATCGTGACCTGTATCATTATCCTTGTCTCCGGGTCCATAGTGGTCTCCCACAGCTGAATGGGGTCCATCTCACCGAGACCCTTGTATCTCTGAACGTCTACCTTGACGTCCTGTCCGTTCTGTATCTCTGAGATATAGCGGTCTCTCTCCTCGTCGGAGAAGGCGTATCTCACCTGCTTGCCCCTCGACACCTTAAACAACGGCGGCTGCGCAAGATAAACGTGCCCCGAAGCAATCAGTTCTCTCATATATCTGAAGAAGAAGGTCAGCAGCAGTGTTCTGATGTGAGAACCGTCCACATCGGCATCGGCCATGATGATGACCTTGTCGTATCTCAGCTTCGATACGTCAAAATCCTCACCCATAGAGGTGCCCAGCGCCGTAACAACAGGCATCAGCTTGTCGTTGCCGTAAACCTTGTCGATGCGCACCTTCTCAACATTGAGCATCTTGCCCCACAATGGCAGAATAGCCTGAAAACGCCTGTCTCTGCCTTCCTTTGCGGAGCCGCCCGCCGAATCTCCCTCGACAATGTATATCTCAGTGTTTGAGGGGTCCTTATCGGAGCAGTCCGCCAGCTTTCCGGGAAGAGAAACATTGTCCAGCGCACTCTTGCGCTTTCTCTCATTGTCCCTTGCCTTCTTTGCAGCCTCTCTCGCACGCTTCGCCGCTACGGATTTTTCAAATATCGCCTGCGCCGTCTCCGGGTTCTCCTCCAGATAGTCCATAAATCTCTCATAAACTATCTTCTCCACAAAGGGCTTTACCTCGGGATTTCCCAGTCTTCCCTTTGTCTGACCCTCGAACTCACAGTTCGTCAGCTTGACGGAGATTATCGCCGTCAGACCCTCTCTTACGTCCTCGCCGACCAGCTTTTCACCGTCCTTGAGCAGTCCGAACTTCTTGCCGTATTCGTTGAGCACCTTGGTTATCATAGTCCTGAAGGCGTTCTCGTGAGTACCTCCGTCAGGAGTGTGGATATTGTTGGCAAAGGAGAGTATGACATCGTTGTAGGTGTCGTTGTACTGCAAAGCTATCTCGCAGAACATATCCCCCTGCATACCCTGAAAATATATCACCCTGTCAGAGATGGGGTCAACGCCTCTGGTCTTGTGAATATGCTCAACGAATTCCCTGATGCCGCCCTCATAGTGCAGCGTCTCGGAAACGATATTGCTCTCGTCCCTCTTGTCGGAGAATACTATCTTGATTCCCGCATTGAGGAACGCCTGCTCCCGCAGCCTCGTCAGCAGGATATCGTAATCATATACAGTGGATTCAGTGAAAATTTGAGGGTCAGCCTTGAATCTTACCATAGTGCCGGTCTTATCGGTCTGACCGATGACCTTGATAGGCTCCTTGTATTCGCCCCTGTCAAAGCGCTGGAAGTGTATATTCTTCCCGTCGTATACCGTCAGCTCCAGCCACTCGGAGAGCGCATTTACCACCGACGCACCCACTCCGTGCAGACCTCCCGCTACCTTGTATCCGCCGCCGCCGAACTTACCGCCTGCGTGCAGAACAGTGTAAACCACCGTCGCCGCGGATATCTTCTCGGTGGGATGTATGCCCGTAGGTATACCACGTCCGTTATCCGTAACGCTGATAACGTCCCCCGGCAGAATGTCAACGGTTATCTCGGTGCAGTAGCCTGCCAGCGCCTCGTCAATGGCGTTGTCAACTATCTCGTACACCAGATGATGCAGTCCCTTCGGCCCCGTAGAACCGATGTACATTCCGGGACGGATACGAACAGCCTCCAGTCCCTCCAGCACCTGTATCTGGTTTTCGTCGTAGTCAACATCTACCTTTGAAATCTCGCTGACCTCAACAAGCTCCTCGTCCTGCTTTCTTACTTCTTCACTCATAATAAAATTATCCTCCATTCGCAGTTACCTGCGAGCATTACCTGTATTTAATTTCTCCGCACGTTTCATCAGTGTCGCACAGTTCAGCTGTGAGATATAGACCCTCTCGGTCAGCTCCTCGTCCAGCGTCACTATAAAGCTTTTCGGCAGCTCCTGCGTGCAGTTTATAACTCTCCGCTGTTTAGTAGCATTTGAGAGAAAATCTCTCGTATATTTGGATACCGAGCTTTTTTCAAGGTCGAATATCCCTATTATATCATTTTCATTTACAATAAAATCATTTCCAAGGTGCAGATACATTTCAAACTCCAACTTTAAAAAGTGTTTTGCCGGAGGGGTTATTGGCATCCCTCACTTTGTGCGCCTAGGTACGGAAAAACGTTCGCTTACGCTCACTGTTTCCTGTGAGACGTGAGCTGCTCATTTTCGGCGCTGCGAATTGCTATGTTTTTGCTACTTCCGAGAGGTCAGAAAAAGTCGAGCCTTTTCTCTCATTTGTCGCAGCGCCGAGTTGCGGCTGACGCCGCAAACGAGGCTCTGCCAATTTCATTCGAGTTGTTCGAGAATGAAATATGCTCCGCTAGGGCCAGCCCCATTTTATCCGAGCTTGCCGAGGATAAATTTACCCCGCAAGCCTCTAGCGCGAGGCTTGACCGCGCGCTTTTTAACGCGCTCCGCGTTCGTTTTTCCTCAGACCGTTCTTCCGTCCCTTATCCTATACATCTTCCCGGTCTTATTCTCCGGGATATTCTCGTCACAGCAGGTTATGAACACCTGCATATTATCTATCTTCGAGAGCACAAATTCCTGCCTCGAGGGGTCAAGCTCGCTCAAAACATCGTCCAGCAGAAATACCGGCGCCTCGTCAGTTTCATCAATCAGAATGTTCGCCTGCGCCAGCTTCAGCACCAGCGCAATTGACCTGTGCTGCCCCTGAGACGCGAAATCTCTCGCCGGCAGCCCATTTATATATGCCACCAAGTCGTCCCTGTGAACTCCCTTTGTGGTGAAGCCCAGCCTGATGTCCTCATCTCTGCTCCTTTTCAGAACTTCAAGATACTCAACCGCCAAATCGCTGCGGTAGTCCTCTCTGCCCTCCAGCTTGGAAAAAACCGTCGAGCTGTATTCCAGCTCCAGCCTTTCCTTCCCGGAGGATATTTCCCCGTAAAGCCTTGACGCATAAACCGCTAGCTTTTTCGAGTAGCTGTACCTGAGCATCGAAACATAAGCCCCCAGCTGTGACATCTGAATATCCCAAACGTCCAGCTCGTCCTTTGAGGCTCTTCCATAGCCTATGCTTTTGAGCAGCATATTTCTCTGCTCCAAAACCGTTTCGTATTTGTCCGAAACGTCACGATAGGAGTTCTTTATCTGCGCCGCGCAAAGGTCTGTAAACTGCCGCCGCTTTTCCGGCGAGCCCTTGGATAGCTCCAAGTCCTCCGGCGTGAACACCACACAATCAAAGCTGCCGAACAGCTTTGAGGGCGCCTTGAGCTTCACTCCGTTAAGAGTGCAAAGCTTCTCTTTAAGGTTTGCCCTCGTCATTCGGTAGCGGATATCCTGCTCCCTCTGCTTGTCCTTAAAGGAAAGCCCGATATCCATACTCTCCCCGCCGAGAATTATCATATCCTTATCTTTAGTGCTGCGAAAGCTCCTGACCCCGCTGCACAGCCATATGGCCTCGATAAGATTGGTCTTGCCCTGCGCATTGTCTCCGCAGAAGATATTAAGTCTTTTATGCGGTGCCAGTGCAATACCCTTAAGGTTTTTGAATCCGTCTATTTTAAGCTTAGTGATATACATTTACTTGATAACAATCTCAGTCCTCAGCTCATCCAGCTGGACCCTGTCACCCGACCTTATCTTTTTTCCTCTCATAAGGCAGACCTCACCGTTGACCTTCACCTTTCCCATCTGTATCAGTTCCTTGGCGATGCCTCCGGTCTCCACAGCTCCGGAGAATTTCAACAGCGAATCCAGCTTTATGAATTCAGTGCTTATGCTTATCTCTTCCGTCTTATACTTCATCAGCCCTTAAGACCTCTCTGCTGCCTGTCCATATCCTCAACTACGATATCGTATATCTCTCCCAGCTTGCTGCAATATTCCAGCACCAGCCAGGGCTCATTGGTATGATAGTGCAGCTTTATGAGCTCCTCATCACCCACTACCAGCAGGCTGTCGCCCTTGAAATGTTCAACTATATAGTCGTTGATCTCGTCCTCGTCCAAGTCCTGCCCGTCGATGAGCAGCTGTGTGTCATATCTGAATTCCAGCATTTTCATTCACCTCATTCTCTAGAAAGCCTTACGGGAAGCACCAGATAGGTGTACTTGTTCCCCTCCAGCGGTACTATCTTCATAGGCAGCAGGCTGCCGCCCATTTGCAGCTTTACCTTATCCTCTTCAATCTTAGTCAGCGGGTCGAGAAGATACTTGCACTTAAAGCCTATCTCAATGACCGGTCCAGCCATATCCGCCTTGATCTCGTCCTGTATCTTGCCCAGAGCGGTGGTACACTTTATCTTTATAGTGCCGTTCTCAAAATAGCATCTAACCGGGCTGGGAGTTCTGTCGCTGATAAGCAGCATAGCTCTTTCCAGTGTGGAGATAAGCTCTTTCCTATCCACGATGACGTCCGTCGTGCTGGTCTTAGGGATAGCGCTCTTGTAGGGGTGGAACTCTCCCTCGATAAGTCTCGAATAAACCAGATATCCGTTTATCTCATAGATAATATGCTTGTTTGAAACGAATATCTCGCAGCTGTCCTCGTCGTTGTCGCTCAGCAGCCTTGAAACCTCCGCCAGCGTCT
This sequence comes from Ruminococcus sp., assembly GCA_017471405.1. Taxonomy (GTDB): domain Bacteria; phylum Bacillota; class Clostridia; order Oscillospirales; family Ruminococcaceae; genus FB2012. The sequence goes on along the minus strand of JAFUTK010000006.1, from coordinate 6,980 downwards.
TTGAGGGCACGATAAACTTCTTCTCGTCGTTTGATTTGACGTTTTCAGTCCTTACAGCCAGTCTGTAGCCGTCGATAGCTACCAGATTGAAAACTCCGTCCTCAATCTCGAAAAGCTCGCCCTTCAGCACCGGGTTCATATCCGATACAGCAACCGCGAAGATAGTCTGATTTATCATGCTTTTGAGCATCGTCTGCGGGATGCTTATCATCTCGCAGTTTTTCTTATCCGGCAGCTCGGGATACTCGTCCGCCGAAGTAACTGCCATATTGTAGACAACAGCTCCGCTTGAAAGCGTCACCTGCATATTCTCGTTTATCTCCATATAGATATCGTCAGCGGGCATCTTCTTTAGCATCTCGCTGAACAGCTTAGCATTGATAATGAAGCTGTCGCTGTCCGCCGAGCTTACTGCGATAGTAGTTCTGATGCCTATCTCCAGATCGTAGCCGGTGAGCTCCAGAGTGGAATTATCCAGCTTCATTTTCATACCCTCCAGAGAAGGCAGGGAGCTTCTTTCCGAGATAGCCTTTGACACATTCACTACAGCCTCATAGAGCTTTAGCTTATTGCAGGTGAGTTTCATAAATATCTTCCTCTCATATGATTAGATTTTTTCTCAACATTCCTAATAGCATCATTCGGCGCTCCGCCGCTTTAAAACAACATAAATAACATTTATTTTTTTAGTTATAGTAGTAGGAACCTTAAAAACACCAATATTTCATTTTCTCTGTGATTTTAAGCCATTTTCCCGCCCTTATTTTTCAACCTTTTCTCTTGATATTTTGTTGAAACTGTTGAAATTTTCCCGACCGTTGAAAACTGTTGAAACTTTTAAAAACATTGTTAAAACTTCTTTTAAAGTCACGCTGCGCTCCCTTTGGTCGCTTAGGTGTGTGCGGGCGTGCTGTTTTCGTGCCGCGACCGAAGTCTGTCCGTAATGTGATCGTAGGTGCTCGCATTCTACAAGGTGAGATGCGCTGGCGCGTTTTCAAGATTTGCATTGTAGGCCGGGGGCTTGCCTTCGCCGCTGTTGCTTATTCAGTTTTCGCCGGAAAAGGGTATTTCTCCGCCGCAGGCGGAGATAATATCCTTTCCCTGACTGTCTCCGAGCCGCGTCAGAGGCGAGGAGCCGGGCGCCCTCACTTTGTGTGTCTGAGGACGGAAAAACGTTCGCTGCGCTCACTGTTTCCTGCAAGTGCAGAGCTGTAACATTTCGGCGCTGCGAATTTGGTTTGTTCTTGATAACTTGGAGTAGTCGGATAAGGTGGTGCCTTTTTGGTACTGTGCGCAGCGCCGTCTCGCGGCTGGCGCCGCGAACGAGGCTCTGCCTCGAGCTCTGCAAGGGCTCTGCCCTTGACCCGCAAGCCTTTGAAGAAAGGCAGGCTCAAGTTCCTTGAGCCGACCGAAACTTTTAACGCGCTCCGCGTTTGATTTTACAGCTTTGTGCTCGCTTAATTATTCTTCAGATTCTTTATCAGATCGTCAACGACCTGTCTCAGATCATTGCTCGAAGCTATCTGCTCCGATATCTTCTGATAGTGTATCGTCATCGTCGAGTGGTTCTTGTTCAGCTCATCACCTATCTGTAAGTAAGTCATTCCCTTGACCTCCTTAAGAATGTATATCGCTACCTTTCTCGCCGTCGAAATGTTCTTGCTCCTGTTGGTGCTCCTTATGTCCTCCGGCGTTACCCTGAAAACATTTGCAACCTCAGTCAAAATCCTGTCAACAGTTATCTCCTGCGGGTGATTTTGTATCATTATCTCCTTGACAACCTTCTGTGCCATTGCCATAGAAGGCGTTTCATTGGTGAATTCCGTCAATCCCTTCATCTTGTTGACAGTGCCCTCAAGCTGACGGATATTTGTCTTTATCTTCTCCGCAATGAGCCTCGCTATATTGTCACCCAGCTGTAAGCCCACCAGCTCCGCCTTTCTCTTGACAATAGCCATTCTCGTTTCAAAATCAGGCGGCTGTATGTCTACCTGTACTCCTAGAGAGAACCTCGACCTCAGCCTGTCCACCAGCAGATTTATCTTCGAGGGAGCAATATCCGCAGTCAGTACAATCTGCTTTCTTGCATTGTAAAGGTCGTTGAAGGTGTGGAAAAATTCCTCCTGTGCCGAATCCTTTCCCGCAAGGAACTGAATGTCGTCAATAAGCAGAAAATCCGCTCCTCTGTACTTGCTGTGGAATTCTGTGGTGGTCTTGTTCTTTATGGCCTCCACCAGCTCATTGAGAAAATTCTCGCCTGTGGTGTAGATTATCTTTATATCGGGATTTTTCCTCTTTACCTCGTTCTCGATAGCCTTCATCAGGTGCGTCTTACCAAGACCCGAATCACCGTAAATAAACAGCGGGTTAAAGGTCTGATTGGTATTTATCGAGCTGCTCATCTCGCTGTTTCCAGCTACCGCCATAGAAAAAGCGTATGCCAGCTCGTTTGATTTGCCCTTTACAAAATTTTCAAAGGTAAGATTGTCAAACTGCCCCGGGTCGTTGTAAACAGGTATCTCCGCAGGCTCCTCTTCCTTTGAGCGGATAAGCAGCTCCACCTTTACCGGAAACCCGAATACGTTCTCAAAAGCCTTTTCCAGCAGTCCTTGATAGTGGGTCGAGATGATGTTCTTTGTAAACTCGCTCTCGGTCAGAAGCATTACCGAGCTGCCCTCCAGCTTGAAGGGCTCTAGCTTCTTTATCCATTTATCCAATGCTATAGAGCTGATATTTTCAGTGTCGTTTTCGCAGTATCTGATCACCAGATCAAACGCTTCGTTAAGCGATTCCATTTTACTTTACTTCCTCCTTGAAATACAGGCTCCCGCCTATGAAAAATATGATATTTTTACACAAACATACGTTTGATTTTTATCTCTTACCTCAAAATAGGGCATAAAGACCAATTCTATTACATTATAACATAGTTGAGTTGAAAATTCAAGTGTTTGGGCGTTATTTGTTATATATTTATAATAGTGTATCGCAAACCGCGGTTTTACGTTTAAGGCCACTGTATATTGACGCTTTTTGTCTCATTTTATCAAGATATGGGAGGTGTTCTTTTCAATGTAATAAAAAATTAAGAAATGCTCCGCGTTTTCTGAAAAGTATGCCGAAATTGCGCAAAAAAATAAATATAAAAAAACTGTTAACAGGCTTGACAAGACCTGTCCCTTTGAGTTATAATAGATTATTGCAGGGGCAAAAAGTGTATTGTGTTAATGCTTTTACAGCCCGTTTACGTCAGCCGCCGGCAGCATTATGCTCCCGCAGCGGCGCTTACCGAAGGAGGGAAAATGAAATGAAAAGAACATATCAGCCTAAGAAGCTCCAGAGAAAAAAGGTCCACGGATTTATGAAGAGAATGTCTACAAGGAACGGCAGAAAGGTTTTGGCTCGCAGACGTGCAAAGGGCAGAGCAAGACTCAGCTACTGATCTTCAATGACCATCTACTTTTCAGCCTGCTGAAAGGTATATGGTCTTTTGTCTTTTATTGAAAGATAATTTTTTAAACAGGGGCTGCGATAATGCTTTTTACCGAGACCGTTAAGGACAACAAGATTTATTTGAGGTGCTTTAGGCAGGGCAGCTTTGTCAGCTGCGGCTTTGCCACGGTCTATTATTTGAAGAACAAGCTGCCTGTGAACCGCTTTGGCATATCCGTCAGCAAGAAAAACGGCGGCGCTGTGGAGAGAAACCGCATCAAGCGCATTTTCAGAGCGGGCTACCGCCTGACCGAGGCGCAGATTCCCATCGGCTACGACATCATCTTCGCCGCCAGGAACGACGCCTGTGAGAAGTCCTCCCGGGACGTGGTCGGATTCATTATGCACAGAGTTATTCCGGCTATGAACAGCGACACCGGCAAAAAACCCGGTACAAAAAAGAGATAACGCTATGAAGTATATCTTTATGCTCCCGATAAAATTCTATCAGAAGTTTATCAGTCCCCTGTTCCCCGCCAGATGCAAGTATTACCCCACCTGCTCCACCTACTGTCTTCAGGCCTATTCAAAGCATGGAGCTATTAAGGGAACTATCCTCTCTGTATGGAGACTGCTCCGCTGCAATCCCTGGAGCATGGGCGGGATAGACAAGGTGCCGGAGGAGTTCCATATTCTCCGCCGAAAAAGAGACGGCTCAAAGCCCAAAATAAGCTACCCCGCGGGAAAATAATTCCGCACTCTTCCCAGCCGCGTCAGCGGCGAGGAATACAATAAGGAAAGTAAAGAAAAAGAATAAAAGAGGATAAAATATGTTTAGTCTTTTTGCAACACCCCTCGGCTGGCTGATGAAGGGCTGCTACAAGCTCGTCCAGAACTACGCCGTGGCGCTGCTTATTTTTACTCTCATCACGAGAGTTATCCTGCTGCCTCTGAGCATCAAGCAGCAGAAGAGCACAGCCCGTATGTCGCTGATACAGCCGGAGCTTGATAAGCTCAAGAAAAAGTACGGCAAAAATCAGGAAAAGCTCAATGAGGAGACAATGGCCCTCTATCAGAAGCATGGCGTAAACCCCATGGCAAGCTGCCTGCCGATGCTCATCTCAATGCTTATCCTGTTCTCCATGATCCCCGTTATCTACGGTCCCCTGACCTATGTTTCCGATCTGGATAAGGAAAGCATCACCACCTCCAACAACAGGATAACCGCTCTGGCTACCTTAAGCAAGGACGTGGCCGCCAACGATACCACCGTTGCCAAGCTCCTAGAGGAAAACGGCAATGACTGGGATAAGGTCAAGGAGATCGTTACCAACGAGGACGACAAGAGCTACAAATCCACCGCCAAGTATTTCAACGACAGCGACAATAAGGATATGTGGGACGTTATGGTGGATATCTTCACCAAGTACCCGGATATCGACACCTTTATTACAAATTCCAGCTATATCTCCCAGAATCTTGTGGTCTCCCGTCCTGAGCTGACCACCTTCGACTTCGTCGATGAGACCAAGGCTAACGCACAGTATGCCGATGTCCTCCCCGACGATGTCAGAGAGTTTGCCGACGGCTTCTCTTATGAGATTTTCGGCCTCTCTCTGGGCGCTATCCCTGATGTCAAGAGCAAGCTGGCTATCATTCCGATACTGTCCTTCCTGCTCCAGCTGGCATCCACCATTATCTCCAACCATTTCACCAAGAAGAATAACCCCAGTATGAATATGGGCATGGGCATGAAGGTAATGCTCTTCGTGCTGCCTCTGTTCTCGCTGTGGATAGCCTTCACATACCCCGCAGGTCTGGGTCTTTACTGGATTTATTCCTCCCTGTTCGGACTTATCCAGATAATAGCCCTTAACCTCCTCTATTCTCCCGCACACATCAGGGAGGTAGTTGCTAAGGAAATGGAGGCCAACAAGGAGCGCCGCAAGAACGGCAAAAAGACGTTTATGGAAAGAGCAATAGAAATGCAGCAGGAGCAGCGCGGCATAAAGCCCGCCTCCGATGACGATGACGACGATGATGACTCCTCCGACGATGACGAGAAGAAACTCACAAAGGCGGAGCTCAAGGAGCTGCAGCGCAAGAAGCTCAACGAAGCAAGAAGAAAATATGCGGAAAAGTACGGCGACGAATATCACGAGGATTAAGTTAAAGGACTCCGCTAAAATATGAAAGGATTGGTAAGTGTGAAGAAAATTTTTATCGCTGCCACTGTTGAGGAGGCTAAAGCGGCAGCAAGCGCCGAATTCGGAGTAAGCGAGAGTGAGATCACCTTCAGTGTTCTCGAGGAGCCCAAGAAGGGCATTTTCGGCAAGATCAAGGGCGAAGCAAGAGTAGAAGCAGAGTATGAGCCTCCCGTTGCTGCTGCACCGGCAGCCGGCGACACAAAGGAAGACATCGCAAAGAACTATATGCTGGCAGTTATGAGAGATATGGGCATCACCGACGCCGAGATAACCGTTACTCCCGCCGAGAACGGCGCTTCCTTCGAGATCTCCGGCGAGGGCTTTGAGGAGCTCATCGGCAAGAAGGGCGAGCTGCTGGATGCATTCCAGTATCTTTCCTCACTGGTCTGCAACAAGCTGGACAGAGATTATTTCCGAATCTCTACCGACTGCAACGGTTTCAGAGAGCGCAGAAAGGCTCAGCTTGAGGAGCTGGCAAGAAAGATCGCCGGCAATGTCAAGAGAAGCGGCAGAACCTCTGCTCTGGAGCCTATGAATCCCTACGAGAGACGCATTATCCACGCAGCAGTATCCGAAATTGAGGGAGTTACCTCCCGCTCCACAGGTGAGGAGCCCTACAGAAAGGTGCTCATCAGCTCCACCGATAAGAAGCCCCGGGACTTCCGCGGCGGAAAGGGCGGTCGCAAGGGCGGCGGCAGACGTGACAGAAAGCCCAAGGCACATTACGACATCACCACAAGCTTTGAAAAGGACTACAAGCGACCCAAGCCCGAGGACAACCTCAACGCCGGTCTTTACGGCAAAATCGAATTCTAACAAAGAAAGCATACTCCTTTCGGAGTATGCTTTTTTATGTCGCGCTGCGCTCCCGTTGGTCGCTTGGGTGTGTGCGGGCGTGCAGCTTTCGTGCCGCGACCGAAACCCGCCCGCGCTGTGACCGTAGGTGCTCGCATTCCTAAAGTGAGGTGTACCGGCGCATTTTAAAATCTCACCTCGTAGGGCGGGGGCTTGCCCCCGCCGCTTTTTGCCTATTCTATTCAGTTACCGCCGGAAAAGGGTATTTCTCCGAGACGGGCGCCCGCAGCTTGTGCGCCTAGGTACGGAAAAATTGGTCGCTGACGCTCCCTCTTTTCCTGCGAGTGTAGAGCTATTACTTTTCGCAGCGCCGGTTTGCGGCTGACGCCGCACACGAGACGCTGTCTCGAGCTCTGCAAGGGCGCTGCCGAGCTTGTCGAGAGGATAAAATGACCCGCAAGCCTCTAGCGCGAGGCTTGACCGCGCGCTTTTTAATGCGCTTCGCGTTTTGATTTTACAGCTTTGTGCTTTTTAGAGCATCTGCGC
>JAFUTK010000034.1 GCA_017471405.1 Ruminococcus sp. | reverse complement strand
GCCCTGCTGCGTTTGGGAGATTTCAGTGCGAAAAAAGAAGAAAAGGAAATAGTGTCCTGGATAGTGTCCTGGAGGTGACAAAAAGCAAATACGGCATTTCATCAAACGCTGAAACGCCGTATCTACGCAGTTTGCTGGTCGAGGTGACGGGACTTGAACCCACGGCCCCTACGTCCCGAACGTAGTGCTCTACCAAACTGAGCTACACCTCGAAAGCCACTATAATATTCTATCACTTTTCCCTCCTCTTGTCAAGTCTTTTTTTACGTCACGCTGCCACTTGCGGAGGTTTGTGGTCTTTACACCGCGACCGCGGCTTGGTCGGGCTGTGGCCTTTGGTGCTCGCATTCCACAGGGTGAGATGTGTTCGTGAGTGATGAAGCTGGGAGCGGAGAGATGGGGCAGGACGTTTTTTCAAGATATTGTGCGGCTATGGGCGGGGAGGCCCACATATGGCGGAGATGTGTGTATCCAGTATTTTCACTTGACAAATCTCCCAAAAAAGTGTATAATAGTAGTGCCAAAATATCGGGGCGTAACTCAGTTTGGTAGAGTGCTTGGTTTGGGACCAAGATGCCGCAGGTTCAAGTCCTGTCGCCCCGACCAGCGCATAGCGCAATTTTCCCCGCATAGATAAAGCCTTGCAATACTTTACCTGTGTAGACAACAGACAAAAGAAAGGGTGAGAAGTATGCAATTACTTGAAGTATTAAAGACAGAAAGCTCGATCAACATCGAATCGCAGGAGTGGCAGTTCGTGCTCAAACAGCTGCACATCCAGCTTTCGGTAGACGTGGACAAGCTGGATTATTACAGATGCTATCCCTGCCGGTTCACGCTGAAGGCAAACCGCAACGCCGTCAAGATATCGGAGCGCAACGGTTATTTTCTGAGTGCCAAGCAAGGCATACTCATAGTTTGCCCTTCGACCACCGATCTGCCTGTTACCCTGTTCATCGACAAGAAGACTATAAGGGTTGTACAGTCGGAGTCGAAGCTGCTAAAGTCTGAGGTCAATGTCAAGACCAATGATGAGACATTCGTATTCAGAGCGGGCAAGAAGCAGTGCTCGGAGATAGAGAAGGAGGTCAACAAGGTGCGCCTTGTCTGAGCCTTCGGAAAAGAAAAATCAACGGCTCCCGTTTGGGAGCCGTTTTTGTTATTATCCGAGCCGCCTACGGCGTGGAGAGCATATCCCGCAGAAGTTCGGGAGCCTTTATTTTATTGTGAATTCAAAGGCTATTGTTTTTGTATAGAGGGAGTCGTCATCATCGGCTCTGTACTTGTTCTCGAGAATACTTTGAGTTACGCGGTATTTGCCGGGGGTGAAGGTGAATTCAAAGCAGTCGATGGGGGCGGTTGCGGAAAGCGTCCCGCCGGCCTCCAGCTTGAAGACTTCAGTGTCCCAGGCAATGTCGGGCCTGAGGTCGATTTCCTCCCAGACGCCCTCATCATTGAGGCGATCCGCCTCCCACATAGGACCTACCCAGTAGTCAGCATTGGTGTTGTTCTTTATCTCAACGCTGACGGCCTGTGTTCCCTCCGGGTAGGTGTCGGTGCCGGAGACCTCAAAGCCGGGGTCCAGCCAGATGCCGTTATACTTTTCTTTTTCGATTTCGTCTATCTTGCTTTTAAGGATTTTCAGGATATCGGCAGCATCGTCAAACCTTTCCGTTCCGTACCATGCATAATACTGGTATTCGCTGCCGCCTTCCGGCAGAACGCAGTATGTGAAGCCCTCGTCCTCGCGGTTGGCGTTATAGAAAAAAATGCGTGTAAAGCCGTCATCGGTGTCAACGGAAAGCTTGGCGGTATAGCTGTTCTCAAATGCTTTTACAGGTGACTGTTCGCCATAGGGCTGCATCGGAAGATGTATTATATCGGTCTCATGCTGCTTTATCCAGTCGGCTACGGTCTGGTTTTCCTTATCGGTAAGGCCGATGCCGTACTCCTCTCTGGAGCCGTTGATCCGCACCATTGTTACAGACTTATCCATACTGAGGCTGCCGTCGTCGAGGTTCTCCACCGGCAGGGTCTGGGGGTCGGTGAGGCGGGTGGTAGTTGTAGTTGTTTCCGATGAAGATGTGAGGTCTTCGGGTGCCTTCTCGGAATTGTCACCGGCTAGGCTGGTGACGGTAGCGGAAGTGGTCTCAGACGGGGATATGGGGTCGGCGGTGCCGGTCTCAACTCCCTTGCCGGAGAGCAGTACAAAGGCTCCTGCGCCTATGCCCACAGCGGCAACGGCTGCGACTGCTCCCAGAGCGGCGCGGCTCCTGACGTGGGCTCCCTTTGAGGAGCGGGAGAGCAGCTCCTCCGCCGAAAGCTCGTCGGCACACTTTTTATCGAACACCTTATTCATAAGCTCTTTATCGTTCATATTGTTTCCTCCTTTTTGCATCGTCTTTTGATAGCCGAAAGGGTCTTATAGATATGAGCCTTGACCGATGCCTCGCTCATACCCAGCGCCTGCGCCGTTTCAGCAATGCTCATTCCGCGGCGGTAGTACATGAACATCGCTTTCTGTGCGGCGAGTGGGCGCTTTTGTATGAGCCTGCGGATATCGGCGACGGTCTGCCGGTCGATGACCAGATCCTCCACCGAGATATCGTCGGGGACGTCCTCCGCCGGGACATCGGAGTAGGACACAAAGCGCTCCTTCAGCCTGCGCACAGCCGAATAATACTTTGCCAGCTTTCTCTTGGCGAGGGTCATCACAAAGGCGTCCTCATCGGGGAGGGGCTCACTGCGGCGGCAGAGCACGGAATAGAGCTCGGCGTAGGTCATCTGGAAGATGTCGTCGATATCGTCGAGACTAAAGCATTTAGCGGTTATATACCGGTATATCGTTTCTTTTGTTCTGTTATAGATCTCTTCAAACTGCTCCCTTGCATTATCCACGCTGCCGCCCCCTTTCACTATATATTTGGCTTTGGGTGGGAGAAAAGTTATTAACGAAGTGTAAATGACGGGCTGTCATTTTTTACAATTACGCCCGAGAGTTTTTGTTCACATTGGAGAATTGATTTGGGGAATGTCCCGTTTTGGGGAGGGTGTGCGTCTATAGAGCGAAACCGGACGGTTGGCGTGGTAAGGTGTTTCGCCGGAAAAGGGTATTTCTCCACCGCAGGCGGAGAGAATATCCTTTTCCGGAAGGTTTCCGAGCCGCGTCAGCGGAGAGGATCCGGGCGCCCTCACTATGTATGCCTAGGGACGGAAAAACGTTCGCTGGCGCTCACTGTTTCCTGCGAGAAGTAAGCTGTGACATTTCGGCGCTGCGGATTGCTTGTTCTTGAAACTTTCGCTAGGTCGGAAAAATTGGTGCCTTTTCTGTCACTTGCGCAGCGCCGGGTCGCGGCTGGCGCCGCGAACGAGGCTCTGCCTCGAGCTCCGCTGGGGCCAGCCCCAGACCCCGCAAGCCTCTGGCACGAGGCTTGACCGCGCGCTTTTTAACGCGCTTCGCGTTCGTTGCTCCACCAGCTTCCGGTTTATTTCCCAATCCCGAAAGGAGAATAACTATGGATAAAAAGAAAATTGCCTCCCTCGTCCGCGCTGCCGCCGCAGACGACAGATACGCCTTCGAGGAGCTCTATGCCGAGTACAAAGACAGACTCACCGGCTATGTTACAAAGCAGTCAGGCGCCTCTGATGCGGAGGACATCGTCTCCGAAACATTTCTGACGGCTATGGAAAAGCTGCCGGAGCTGAAAAATCCTGAGGCCTTCGGCTCGTGGCTATATTCGATAGCATACAATAAGTGTATGCAGCACTACCGGGACAGCTCCCACACCGAGCAGGTGGAGGATATCGAGCAGCTCTGCGAGACGGTGATGCTCCCGGAGGATTACGCCGTCAACGCCCAGACCCGGGAGCAGCTGCGGGGAATGATAAACTCCCTCCCCCGACGCAGCCGCTCGGCGGTGATGCTGTACTATTACGATGAGAAGTCTGTAAGCGAGGTTGCGTCTTCGCTGGGGGTAAAGGAGTCGGCTGCCCGCAAGCTGCTGCTCCGCGCCCGGGAAAAGCTGAAGGCAGGCATAGAAAAGCTGGCTGCCGGCGGAGCGGTGTTCTCGGCGGTGCCTATGGGTGCGGTGTTCGAGGCAGCCTTTGACAGCTCGCCGGCGTCGGCGGCGGGAGCTGCGGTAAAGAGCAGCCTTGCGGTGAAGCTGGCGGCAGCGGGAGCCATCGGCGCCGTAGCGGTGGGCGTGCCGCTGGCGGTGAGCTCCATAGGCGGCGGCTACCGCCCGGTGGAGGTGCCGGACACTGTCATCTCCCGGACGGAGAACAGCTCGGTGACGGAGGGTCAGCAGCACGGCCTTGAAGATCTGGAATTCGACACCGTCGCAAACGCCGTCTCGCTGGCGTCGGCTGTGCTGGGGAACAAGTATCAGAACCTGACCCTCCCGCAGGAGATACATCTCCCCGAGGCTGACAAGGCGTATATCATCTCCGTTGACAACAACGCCTCGCAGGAGGAGCTTTGGCAGCAGTACCGGAAGCTGTGCGAGCCGCTGCTGGGAGCAGTTCCGGAGGCGGAATACGATGAGCGTTCACAGGCTGTGGAGGTGGCAGGCGAGCAGGCTGGCGGCAGAGGTGGTTATGTTGACCCCAGTATGTTCTTCCTTTTTGATGAGATGCCCTTCCGTATCCGGGACGAAGAATATGAAAGCAGGGGGCTGGAGCGCGATGTGCTCACTGCGGTCTACGACCTGCAAGGGGACGACATCAGCGGTGTAAGCTATAAGGTCTCCGGGGAGGACTATCCGCTCTCCGAGGCGGTAAAACTGGCGGAGAGCTACTACAGGGACAACCTGTCCTTCTACATCTCCACCGGCGAGGAGGTCAGTCCTTACAAGGCTTATGTCTTTGAGTGTCCCAACGCGGGCGGAAACTATTACTACTACATCACCCTGCGCTCCCGCGCAGACGGGATAATGCTTGCAAGGGGCGGTCACATCGCCGATCTCATCAAGCCGGAAAGTCTGCCTGACGACGACACCGAAACCCCAATGATGATGCCCTCGGAATTCAGGCTCTGCATCGGCATACCCGGCAAGGTCAGCGAGATGCAGAACAGCTACCGTATGGCGGAGGCAGGCAGGACAGAGCTTGATAAGATAATAACGCTGGAGTCCGCGCTTGCTCACGCCGAGGACGTGCTGGCGCCCAACTCCGTTTACAATGTTTCTGACATCACCCTTGAATACTGCGGCGTTTGCAGAGAGGGTGAAAAGAACCGCTTTGAGCTCCACCCTATGTGGAGCCTGATATTAAAGGAATACAGCGAAAGCTCCTGGTCAATGCTCGAAAAGGAACAGGTGCTGTGCATCGACGCGGTAAACGGCGACGTTATGCTCTGGGACGACTTATCACAGTCCTTTGTCTTCGGTGACAATGTGGAATAGTCCTTATTCAATTAAAGCTCCCCGGGCGGGGAGCTTTTTGTTTTGGGTTTATATCAGGGCTTGCCCTTATTTCTTGCCCTTGCCGGGGCAAAGCTCTGAAAGCGGGCATTCATCACATCTCTGCCCTCTGGCCTTGCAGACCTCTCTGCCGAACAGCACCAGCCTGTGGCAGAAGTCGGAGGAAAGCTCCGGAGGGATAATCTTCCAGAGGTCGGCCTCCACCTTGGCGGGCTCGGTATTTTTGGTGAGCCCCAGCCTGCCGGTTATGCGTATGCAGTGGGTGTCGGTGACGATGGCGGGCTTGTGGAAAACGTCTCCCATAATGAGGTTGGCGGTCTTTCTGCCTATGCCCGGCAGCGTTGTCAGCTCTTCTATTGATGAGGGTATCTCCCCGCCGAAGCGCTGGTTTATCTCCCGGCACATCGAGACTATCGACTGCGCCTTGGTCTTGTAGAGCCCGCAGGGGCGGACTATCTCCTCGATGTCGGCGACGTCCGCGTTGGCAAAGTCGTCGATGGAGGTGTATTTCGCAAACAGCTCCTTGGTGACGATGTTCACCCGCTCGTCGGTGCACTGGGCCGAGAGACGGCCGGCTATCATCAGCTCGTGGGGCTTTGAATAGGTCAGGGAGCAGATAGCGTCGGGGTATTTCTCCTCCAGCTTTTTGCAGATTAGAACTGCCTTTTCCTTTTTGGTCATAGCTCCTCCTTCGGTCAGCTGCGCAGCGTCATAGCCTTGGCAGCGGCCTCCTCCAAAGTCAGCAGGTCGGACTGCCTCCCGGAGGAATGGGTCTTCAGCCGGAAATCGGTGTCGCAGAAGATGTTGAGCGTCTGCCTTATCCTGCCGACTGATATGTTCTGGCACTCGTTGAAGGCATTCTTGACGGCAAATTCCCGGTTCTTGGGGTACTTGAAATCCTCGGTGCAGCGCTCGCGGCTCCTGCCGGAGGAAAGCGCCAGCCTTGCCCGGTAGAGGTCGTTGAGGGAGAAGGCGATAGCGCCCACTATCTCAAATGCCTCGAGGTTCTGGTCGGCAAGCTCCCGGATGCGGTTGAACACCATTGAGGCGTTGCCCTTTAATATGTTTATCGCCAGCGCAAAGCCGTCCGACTCCACCCGCCTTACACACAGCGCGTCGATGTCCTGACGGGTTATCTGTCTGCCGGGGGCGTATGAGGTGAGCTTGGTTATTTCCTGCCTGATAGAGGAGGTGTCGCAGAGGCAGCGCTCCGCCAGATATTCGGCATCGAACTTGGTAATGGAGCAGCCCTGCTTTTCAAAGGCGGCGGCGATGCTCTTTCCCAGCTCAAACACCTTTTTAAATCCGAACTCGCAGCATACCCCCAGCTTGGCGCAGAAGTCCACAAAGCGTTTGTTCTTGTCGGAAAGCGAGCGCTTGTTTTTGTAGAGGTCGGCTCCCGGGGAGGATATGATAACGGTGGTGGTGTCAGGGAGGTTTTCCAGTATCTTTTTAAGGTCTGCGGTGTCCTGGGCGGGGACCTTGTCGATGTTCAGGTCATCTATCAGCACCAGCACCCTCTGGGCGAACATCGGGAGCATCTCGCAGGCATCGGCGATAGCGGGGATATCCGGCTCCTTGCCGTCGAAGCGGTGGAAGTTCATAGTTCTGTCCTGCTTGGGACAGAGCTTTGCCGCCAAAGATTTTACGAAGCTCTCCAAAGCTCCGGTGTCCTGCCCGTAGAAGCAGTAGAGCCGCTCGGCGCCGTCTGATTTGAGCTTTTTGGCTATCTCGGCGCTTTCCATCACAGGCATGATAACGCCTCCTTTATTCCAGAATTATCTCGGGGTATTTTTTCAGCTCCTCGTAGGGGATATATCTCCCGTCGGAGAGCTCTATCTTGTTCTTACTGAGTGAATACACGCAGCCGCCGGCGCTGACATCAAAGCCCGCCTCTGTGCGGGAGACGGTAAAGGCACCGCAGTCGGCGGTGAGGCCGTCGGTGAAGGGGGCGCTGTAAAAGCCGTACTCGGTGAGTATCTCCTCCGCGGCGGGATAGATGCTGTCTCGGTAGCTGTCGGCGCCCAGGTCTGACTGCACAAAAGCCGTCCGGAAATGGGATATCCCGTTATAGGAGATATACTCCTGCACGCCGTAGGCAAAGCCGCCCTTGGCGCCGATGTCGAGAATGACGCACTCCCCTCCGGAGCTGACCACCGCGCACATAGATCGGTAGTCGCTGAATATCTTCATTCTAACCCTGTCCCGCCCGAGGACGTTCATTACCGTCAAGACGGCGGGCATCACAGCCAGCACCACTGCGGCGGTGATGCAAAATATCCGCACTCTTTTCTTCCGCACAGCGATGATGAGAGCCGTTATCATTACTGCCGCTCCTATAAGTATGAGCCACGCTTTTCTGCTGCCTACGGCTGCAAGACTAAAGGAGGCGAAGAAGTCCGTAAGCCTGAGCACTGCCCTTATCAGCAGGTCCACAAGGCGGAATATGAGCCTTGCAGGAAGGGTGGTGCCGCCCAGCAGCACTGCCGGCAGCATAAGGGTCAGGGCTGCGGAGGCTATGGGGACTATTATCAGGTTGGAAATGGGTGCAATAACCGAGACCTCTGCAAACTGCAATGCGAACACCGGCATCATCACTGTGAGTATAACGGCGGTGTCGATGAGAGGAATGTATATGAGGGAAAGCCGGCTGTCTTTGACAAGAGCCGTCAGCCTCGGAGCCACTGCACCTATGGCGAAGCAGCAGCCGAAAGTGCAGATAAATGACGCTGACATTACTACATAGGGGTTTATCCCGCACATCACCACAGCGCAGACGCCCAGCGAGCTCAGCACATCGGTGCGGCGGTGGAACAGCTTGGAGCAGTTCACAAGCGAGACCATAATGCCCGCTCTCACCAGTGAGGGTGAGAAGCCGCCCATCGCCATAAACAGCAGCACTACCGCTTCAAGCGCGGCTATCCTTGCCCGGCGGTCCCTGATAAGGGTCTGGAAAATGCTGCCGAACACCAGCGCTATCACCGCCAAATGGGTTCCGCTCATAGCGAACAGGTGGCCAACTCCGGCGCGGTAGAGCTTGGTCTTGGTGACCATATCCATATCCGACTTGTCGCCGCAGACCAAAGCCTGTGCGAAGGCGGCGCTGGCCGGCTCCATTGAGGCGAATATGCTCCGGGAGACCCAGTCCCGCAGGGCGGTAACTCCCCGCATTATAGGGTTGCCGTACTCCCCCGTCGGGGTAAGGGTATCGGCATTGCCCTGCAAAAATATGCCCTTGGGAGCATAGTAGCTCCACGCGGAAAATTTCGGGGTGTCCTCCACCGCATTAACCGTCCCGGTGACGGTGACCTTTTCATAGGGCTCCGCCTCTCTGTCGGAAAAGAATACTATCTTTGCCTTGGTGCCCTCTGCCCTGCCGTCAACAGTGAGGATATACCTCCCGCCGGTTGTGGGCTTACATTCGGTGACGGTGCCGGTCATTGTGACGGTCTCGCCGTCCAGCTTCAAAGCCGGGTCGATACAAAGCAGGGCATACGCCCTGACGCAGAGACCTCCGCACAAAACGGCAGCCGCAGCGGCGGTGGCATATGCCCTGTAGCTTTTTGTTGTTAAGGATAAGATCACGCCTATAACGGCGACGGCCGCGGCTACGAAGACGAACCTCCCGCCTGCTTCAAGGAAAAGCACCGTTCCTGCCAGAAATGACAGCCCGAACCACGCAGCCTTCCTTGTCATAGGGAGATCCCTCCTAATGCGTTTTTATCCTGTCTTGCTCCAGATCGGTTATCAGCCTGCCGGCCACGCGAAGGGTCTGCCTGCCAGCAGGTGGAAGTGAATGTGGAACACACTCTGTCCCGCGCTCTCTCCGCAGTTGGTGACTACCCGGAAGCCGTCCTTAAGGTCAAGCTCCTTAGCAAGCTTTGCTATCACCTCATAAATGTGAGCGATGACCGCGCTGTTGTCGGGGGTCACCTCGTCGAGCTTTGAGATATGCTCCTTGGGTATCACAAGGATATGGGTGGGAGCAGTGGGGGCGATGTCCTTAAAGGCGTAGCAGAGCTCGTCCTCGTAGACCTTGTCGGAGGGGATATCTCCCTTGATTATCTTGCAGAATAAGCAGTCGTTCATTTTAGTGACCTCCCTTATTTGATGAATTCCGCTGCGATCTCGTCAGCCTGATCCAGCGCTTCGTCTATCTTGTACTTGTCGCCGATGCCAGCCATTGCGCTGTCGGGACGTCCGCCGCCCTTGCCTCCTGTGAGAGCTGCTACCCTGCCGGCGATCTTTCCGGCGTGAGCACCCTTGGCAAGAGCCTCCTTGCCGCAGGCAACAGCCAGATTTGCCTTCTCGCCGTCGATGCCTGCCAGCACGATGATGATATCGTCTCTGTTGGCCTTTATCTCGTCAGCCATCTTGCGGAGCACGTCGGGCTTGATGTTGCGAAGCATAGCCGTTGCTACCTTTACGCCCTTGACCTCCACAGCGGACTCCAAAATAGCCTTGGAGCGCATATTTGCGATCTCGGACTGGAGAGCGTCGCGCTCCTTTTCAAGTGCCTTGATGTCCTGCATTGCCTGTCTTGCACGGGCTGCCAGATCGAGAGGATTGGCGGCCTTCAAAGCCTCCGCAGCCTTAACTATCTGGTCGTGATGCTGCTCGATGAGTGCCAGCACGCCTCTGCCGGTAACGGCCTCGATACGTCTCACACCGGAGGCTACCGAGCTTTCGGAGATGAGCTTGAACAGGCCTATATTTGCGGTATTGGGAACGTGGGTTCCTCCGCAGAATTCTATGGAAACGGTCTCGTCGCCCTCGCCCATTGTAACTACCCGGACGGTGGCGCCATACTTCTCTCCGAAGAGAGCCATAGCGCCCAGCTTCTTGGCCTCCTCGATGGGCATCTCCTTAACGGTGACGTCAAGTCCCTTGAGGATATTGGTGTTGACAATAGCCTCCACCTTCATCTTTTCCTCTTCGGTCATAGCGCTGAAATGGCTGAAATCGAAGCGGACCCTATCGGCGTCTACCAGCTGGCCTGCCTGATGTACGTGGTCGCCCAGCACCTCGCGGAGTGCTGCCTGCAGCAGGTGAGCTGCCGAGTGGTTGCGCATTATGTTATTGCGGTTTCTCTTGTCAACGGAGAAATGAGCCTGCTGGCCTACGGCGATGCCGCCCTCGACTACCTTCACCTTGTGAGCGAACTTTCCGGCGGTGACCTTCATAGTATCCAGCACCTCTGCCTTGCCGCTGGCGGTGGTGATGAAGCCCTTGTCGCCCACCTGTCCGCCGCTCTCGGCATAGAAGGGGGTATTGCCGGAAACGATGTAGTAGATGTTGTCGTCGCAGCCGGCGTTCTCCACCAGCTCTTCTTCTGTGGCGATATATGCTATAGTGCTGTCGTCCTCGGTCTTATCGTAGCCGGTGAACTCGGTGTGGAAGGTCTTATCCATTTTCAGGAATACGGTGTCGTCCGCACCCATATACTTGGAGCCGCCTCTTGCGATACGGGCGGTCTCGCGCTGCTTTTCATAGGCGGCGCGGTAGCCCTCCTCGTCGCAGGAAAAGCCCTGCTCCTCCAGAATTTCGCGGGTCAGGTCAATGGGGAAGCCGTGGGTGTCGGAGAGCTTGAAGCAGCTCTCGCCGTCGAGGACTGTCCTGCCCTCTGCCTTCATAGCCGCCACATACTCGTCCAGCAGCTTCATTCCCTTGTCGATGGTGTTGTTGAAGTTTTGCTCCTCGGTAGCCAGCAGCTTTACGATGTAGTCGTACTTCTCCTCCAGCTCGGTGTACTCGCCCTTGGAGTTATCAACTACGGTCTTGACGATGTCCTTAAGGAAGGGCTTGTCGATGCCCAGCAGCTTGCCGTGACGGACAGCTCTTCTGATAAGGCGGCGCATTACATAGCCTCTGCCCTCGTTGGAGGGGAGTATACCGTCGGAGGCCATAAAGGTCACAGACCTGATATGGTCGGTGATTACACGAACGGAGACGTCCTTCTTATGCTCCTTGCCGTACTCAACGCCTGCTATCTTGCAGACGTGGTCGCGGATAGCCTTTATGGTGTCAACATCGAAGATGGAGTCAACATTCTGCATCATAGCGGCGATACGCTCAAGACCCATTCCGGTGTCAATGTTCTTCTGCTTGAGCTCGGTGTAGGTGCCGTCCTCGTGGCGCTCGAACTGGGTGAACACCAGGTTCCAGAACTCCATATATCTGTCGCAGTCGCAGCCTACGGTGCAGGTAGGCTTGCCGCAGCCGTACTCCTCGCCGCGGTCGTAATATATCTCGGAGCAGGGGCCGCAGGGACCGTCTATTCCTGCCTCCCAGAAGTTGTCCTCCTTGCCCATACGGAAGATCCTATCCATGGGCAGGCCCTCCTGCTCGTGCCAGATCTTCTCCGCCTCGTCGTCGTCCTCATAGACGGAAACATAGAGCCTGTCCTCGGGTATCTCCAATACCTTGGTGACATACTCCCACGCCCAGGCGATAGCCTCCTTTTTGAAGTACTCGCCGAAGCTCCAGTTGCCCAGCATCTCAAAGAAGGTACCGTGGCGGGCGGTGATGCCTACGTTCTCGATATCTCCTGTTCTGATGCACTTCTGGCAGTCGCAGACCCTTACAGAGGGGGGCACGTCCTGACCGGTGAAGTAGGGCTTTAAGGGTGCCATTCCGGCGTTGATGAGCAGCAGGCTGTTATCGTTCTGCGGCACCAGCGGGAAGCTCTTTATCCGCAGATGCCCCTTGCTCTCAAAGAATTTCAGGTAGGACTCTCTCAGCTCGTTAAGACCCATCCATTTCATTTTACATTCCTCCGTTTTATTATTTACAAGTTTTGTATAGGTGTCGGTTATCTCCTGCTCATATGGCTTTCGCGTTTTATGGGAGAACTCCCTGTCGAAGGCGCCGTACCTGACAAGGTTCTCTCTCGCCTGAATGAGCGTCAGCCCCTTGTTGGCGCCGTTTTCAGAGGTCTCGTCGGTGTCGCCGTCGTCCTCCCAGTAGCAGACGGGGCAGATGTCGTATTCCCCCTGCTCGTCCAGTGTGCGGCACCCGCAGCAGGGGCAGATGAATTTCTCCATGGCCATCTCCTATAAAAAACGCCCCGCCCCACAAACATGGGACGAAGCGCACAACTCCGTGTTACCACCCAAATTGCAGAAGTATGCTACTCCTGCCACTCGAACCCTTTAACGCAGGGGATACGCCGCTGCTTTCACAGCGATGCTCAGGTCAGCCGCCGCGTCCTCCGACAAGGGCTCGCACCAGCCGCCCTCTCTCTGTGGTCTTCTTACGCGGGTAATTCCGTCACAGCGTTTGAAATATACAATAATTATAATACATCGGGGCGGTCTTGTCAAGAGCAAAGTTTTTAACTCCGCATTAAAAGAAAGCCGCCCGCAGTATTCCGCGGACGGCTTGGAGCTGCTAACCAGATTCGAACTGGTGACCTCATCCTTACCAAGGATGTGCTCTACCACCTGAGCCATAGCAGCATTTCGTATCACAGTTATTTATTATACAGCATTTATTCCCGGTTGTCAAGAGGTGATTATGAAAAAATTTTTAAATATCTGTTCGTGGGGCAAGATGTTACGCGGGTATTGTATTTCGCCGAAAAAGGGTATTTCTCCGCCGAAGGCGGAGATAATATCCTTTTCCGGAATATCTCCGAGCCGCGTCAGCGGCGAGGTGCCGGGCGCCCGCAGCTTGTTTTTCTAGGTACGGAAAAACGTTCGCTGCGCTCACTGTTTCCTGTGTGACGTGAGCTATGACATTTCGGCGCTGCGAATTGATGTGTTCTTCATACTTCGATGTGGTAGGAAAAGGTTGTGCCTTTTCGTTGCTTGGCGCAGCGCCGAGTTGCGGCTGACGCCGCAAACGAGGCTCTGTCAATTTCATTCGAGTTGTTCGAGAATGAAATTTGCTCCGGTCAGGGCTCTGCCCCATTTTATCCGAGCTTGTCGAGGATAAAATTACCCCGCAAGCCTCTGGCGCGAGGCTTGACCGCGCGCTTTTTAATGCGCTCCGCGTTCGTTGCCCCTACAACGTCTGATTTATCACTAGGGGCACAAAATTACCCGCCTCCCCCGGCACAGGGGAGGCGGGTGCGTTTTATAAGGAGGGTGATTAGTTCACCGTGAACTCTCCGTTTTCTGCATCGACGACTATCGGACGCTCTGAGGTGACCTCGCCGGCGATTATCTTCTTCGCCACAAGAGTCTCTACCTTGCGCTGGATAAACCTCTTCAGCGGACGGGCGCCGTAGCTGGGGTCAAAGCCCTGCTCGATGATGGCGTCCTTCGCCCGGTCGGTGACCTCTACTGTCAGCTGCTTGTCGGCAAGGCGCTTTGAAAGCTCCGCCAGCATAAGGTCTACGATGCCTCTTATCTCCTCGCGGCGCAGCGGCTTGTAGTAAACTATCTCGTCCAAACGGTTTAAAAACTCCGGCCTAAAGGAGGTCTTGAGCAGACGGTCTACCTGCTCCCTTGCCTCATCGGATATCTCGCCGTTCTCGGTGATGCCGTCGAGAATGTAGGGGGAGCCTAAGTTGGAGGTGAGTATCAGGATAGTGTTCTTGAAGTCTACCGTCCTGCCCTGGGAGTCGGTGATGCGCCCGTCGTCCAGCACCTGCAAAAGGATATTGAACACATCGGGGTGAGCCTTCTCAACCTCGTCCAGCAGCACGACGGAATAGGGCTTGCGGCGCACCGCCTCGGTGAGCTGTCCGCCCTCCTCGTAGCCAACGTATCCCGGAGGCGCTCCGATAAGGCGGCTTACGCTGAATTTCTCCATATACTCCGACATATCTATCCGGACGATGTTCTTCTCGTCGTCAAAAAGCGCCTCAGCCAGAGCCTTGGCAAGCTCCGTTTTTCCGACACCTGTGGGGCCTAAGAACAGGAATGAGCCTATGGGCTGATTGGGATTGGCGATGCCCGCTCTGGAACGGAGTATCGCCTCGGCGACCTTGGTCACCGCCTCGTCCTGTCCGATGACACGCTTGTGGAGTATATCCTCCAGTCCCAGCAGTCTTTCCCGCTCGCCCTCCATCAGCTTGGCGACGGGTATGCCGGTCCAGCGGCAGATTATCTTGGCGATCTCCTCCTCGGTGACCTTGTCCCGCAGGAAGGTGGGGGCGCTGTAGTTTATCTCCTCGCCTCTTTCCTCGGCTGCCTTTTCCAGCATTTTCAGAGCCTTCTCATGCAGCGGGAGCTCACCGTGGGTCAGCTCCGCCAGCTTCTCGTAGTCGGGGGCGGACTTCAGGCTCTCCCTCTTTATCTCCGCCTTGATCTCCTCAATCCTGCGGCGGGCATACTGGATATCCGAAATGCCCTTCTTCTCGTTCTCCCACTTTGCCTTCATCTCGTTGAACTTGTCTCTGAGCTCCGAGAGCTCCTTTCTGACGCGCTCCAGCTGCTCGATAGCCAGCCTGTCGGTCTCCTTGTTCAGGGCGGTCTCTTCTATTTCCAGCTGCATGATATGCCGCTTTATCTCGTCCAGCTCGGTGGGCATTGAGTCCATTTCGGTACGTATCAGCGCGCAGGCCTCGTCCAGAAGGTGTATGGCCTTATCCGGCAGAAATCTGTCGGTGTTGTAACTGTTGGAAAGGGTCGCAGCAGCGATGAGGGCGTTGTCCTGTATCTTTTCGCCGTGAATGACCTCGTATCTCT
>JAFUTK010000033.1 GCA_017471405.1 Ruminococcus sp. | reverse complement strand
TTCTCTCCGCAGAAATCGAAGAACTTTTTTAGTGTGCGGTACATTACGCTTCCCCCCTTCTGGCTGCGATGTGGTTCTCCCACATACTTCTATACAGCGGGCTGCTTTGCAGCAGCTCCTCCTGAGTTCCGGAGGCTTCTACATTTCCGTTATTTATCAGGAATATCCTGTCTGCATCGGCAATGGTAGACAGCCTGTGAGCGATGACGATAAGCGTTTTCCCAGCTGTCAGGCGGGAGAGGGCGCTTTGTATCACAGCCTCGCTCTCCGGGTCGGTGTAGCTGGTGGCCTCGTCAAGGATAACGATCGGTGCGTCCTTGAGCATTGCGCGTGCTATGGAAATGCGCTGCCGCTCGCCGCCGGAGAGATGCCCTCCCGAGCCGCCGCAGACAGTCTGATAACCGTTTTCAAGGGACATTATGAAGTCGTGGCAGCCGCATTTTTTCGCAGCCTCCATAACCTCCTCATCGGTGGCACCGTCTTTGCCCATGCGGATATTATCCATTACCGTCAGGTCGAAAAGATAGTTCTCCTGCGAAACATAGGCTATCTGCCGGTTATACTCCGCAAGGGGCATATTCTTGATGTTGATGCCTCCAATGCTTATCTCGCCGGAATTCACGTCCCAAAGAGCGGCGATAAGCCTTGCTATGGTGGATTTACCTGAGCCGGAGGGCCCCACCAAAGCATTAACCGTTCCGTCCCTGATCTCCATATTTATTCCATGGAGCACCTCTGTGTCCCTGTAGGTGAAATGAACATCTTTCAGAGAGATGCTGTGGTCCTTTGGCTTGGCACTGCCGCTTGCAGGACGCACCATATCGCTCTCGTCCATAACATCAGCCATATCGCTGATTATCTCGCCCACCTTTGAGATGTCGTCCATATACCCGAACACCGTCACAAGTGGCGCCACCGTTCCGAAGGAGAGGATTATCAGCACTATCAGGTCAGCCGCCGCAAGGCTGCCGTTGAGGCAGTAGAACACGCCGGAGGGCAGCAGCCCCAGCATTGTCGCGGGGAAGCAGGCCATACCGAAATTCTGCCAGAAGTTTTCCTTCTGCATCCAGTTGATGAAGCAGTCAGCACCCTCCTTTGCAGCCTTCTCGAATTTACCGTAGGAGGTCTTGCTCTGTCCGAAGGCCTTGATGACCTCTATACCGCCGATGTACTCCACCGCTGTGGCGTTGAGGGCCTTGGTTTTCTTTATTGTGTCGGGATAGTATTTCGGCGTGGAGGACATCATTATTGCAAATGCAACAAAGCCAGCGGGAATACATATCAGCTGCCACAGCCCCACTCGCCAGTCAATGCTCATCATATATATGAACATTCCAATCGCACCGATTATGTTTGCTGTGAACTCCGGCACAACGTGTGCCAGTGTGGGCTCCACCTGGTCTGCTCTGTCGCAGATTATGTTCTTATACTCACCCGAGGAGCGCGCCTGCACCGCGCCCAGCGGCATTGTGCTGAGCTTTTTAAGTATCTGCTTGCGGGCATTGCCGATGAGCCCGAAGGTCGCCCCATGAGAGGTATAGGTGGAAAAGCCATGGAACATATAGCGCAGCACCCACAGAATTCCTATCTGCACGCCTCGTTTCACATAGAACCCGAGCTCGTGTCCGCCTGCTACAAGCTCCCTTATCAGCGCCGCCAGGCAGATATACGCCAGCAGCATACACGCAACACCCAGCAAAGCCAGCGTCACACTCAGAAGGTATGCTCCGCGCTTGCCTTTGGTAAACTCCCACAGCCAGCTGAAGGTGTTTTTGTTCAGCACCGGCTGACCTGCGCCGGTTTCCGTTTTCTGTGTTTCTTCCATATAAGAAGTCCTCCTGTTCTACTCGTTAGCTTTCGCTAACCTATGAGCCTTATATATGCCCCGCCCTTGCAGCGGGGCATTATTTACATATCTCATATCCCCAGTAAAAAAGCGCCTATAAACATACGCTGACTGTATCACTTCTTAGCAATAACAGTTATCCAGGGCTTTGACGGGTGATGGTCTGCCTTTACCGCCGAAAAGCCCGCCGCCCTCAGAGCCGTTTCTATCTCCTCGGCAGTGTAGCATTTCATGCCGTCGATTATCTTCTCGAATTTCAGGCTGGTCTTGTCGGTGCCGTCCGACTCGTTGACTATCATAAAGATGCCGCCCTCTTTGAGTATGCCCGCCACCTGTGAAAAGCATTTTTCCAGCCCCGGCCAGAAATAGACGGTCTCAAAGGCTGTGGCTAGGTCATAGCTTTCTCTGTCAAGCGTCAGCGCCGAAACATCGCCCTGAAGCACCTCACATCTGCCCTGCTCTATCATAGCCTTGTTGTATTCCGTCGCCTTCTCCACCGAAAGCGGAGAATAATCTATCGCCGTCACCCTAGCCTCGGGGTATTTTTTCAGCAGCTCTCCTGCATTGCGTCCGCCACCGCAGCCCAGCTCGGCTATCCTGACAGGCTGTGTCTTTTTAAGGTGCGAGAACCCCCAGTCCGCCATTTTTGCGTGGCCGGAGTTCATTCCCTTTATCATCATCTTGCCGAGCCTTCCCTCCGGCTTTCTGGTCTGATTGACGTAATTCTTGAAAAGTCCCATTGATATCCTCCTGACTATTTTCTGCCCACCAGAAGTGTCGAGCCTGAAAGCCCCATCAGCAGGGCTTCCTTAGGCGACATAAACTTGCCCTTGGTGGTGTCGATGAGCTCAACGCTTTCATAGCCCTCTGCTTTCAGCTCGTCGGCAAATTTCTGCATATCGCCGTACTTGCTCTTGGACATAATATCGTGAATGGCGAAGGTGCCGCCCTTTTTCAGCACCCGCAAAGTCTCCCGCAGGATTGACTGCCTGTCCCGGCTTGGGATGTTGTGATAGACATAGTTGCTGGTGACGGCGTCAAAGGTCTCGTCAGGGAAATCCAGCTTTACGGCGTCGCCCTGCATAAATTCAGTGTTAGCAACACCCTCCTCAGCGGCGTTGCTCTCGCACAGCTCCTTGCTGAAGGAGGCGTACTCCTTGCCCCAGCGGTCAATGCCGACGAGCTTCGCCTGCGGGTTTCTCTTAGCCACAGCTATGGTAAGTGCACCGCTTCCGCAGCCCACGTCAAGGCAGAGCCCACCCTCCGGCAGGTCAACGTACTCCGCAGTGCCCTCAACTATCTGTCTTGAGAGCTGCCTTGTGCCGGTGTAGGAATATCTGTCCTGACATATTTTCAGCCAAAGCGTCGCCGCAGATGTCCCCGCAGTTCCCAAAGCAAGGGCTGCCGTAACAGGCTTATTTTTCCCGAAGACAGCCGCAGCAGCCGTCGCTCCCGCCAGCACAGCCGTCCCGGCAGCGAAGCCCTTGACCATTCCGTCTGGTATCCAGTTCTTGTAGTTTGCACTCATTTTAATTCCTCCTAAATCTGACTTGTATAATAACTTTCAAGCTCTGAAAGAGTATGATTTTGAACGTGTTTATCATCGCCTGCAGAATGCTAGCTCTGATGGGAAAGAGTATCCATCACCACAAATGCCGTACCGATCAGCATAATTATAAGTGCTGCAAAATAGCTTGCCGACAGCGCCTCCTTCAATATAACAAGTGAGAGCAGCGCACCGATAAAGGGGGCCGCAGCATAATAAGCGCTGGTCTTAGCTGCCCCGAGAGCTTTCTGCGCACGAATGTAGGTGAATATACTCAGTCCGTATGCCACGAAGCCGAGGGCAATTGCAGCTGCTATATACTTCATAGCAGGAAGCCTTTCGCCGATGACAATTGCTGTTATCATCGAGCCAGTACCCGAGCACAAGCCCTTTATCGTCACTATCTGATAGGTGCTTTTATCACTGATGCCGCGGGTGCAGTTGTTCTCCAAGCCCCAGCAGCTTGCAGCACCGAGCACCAGCAGCGAGCCTGCCGAAAACTCAAAGCTGCCGCTGCCCTCAAAGGTCAGAACAGCACTTGCAAGGGTGATAAGCCCGATAGCGATAAACAGCCTTTTGGATACCTTTTCCTTAAAGACAAGCAGGGCTATCAGGGTCGTTGCGACTATCTCGAAATTTCCCAGCAGCGAAGCATTCGATGATGTACCGTATTTTATGCCAAGCATCAGAAGTATCGGCGCTATTATATCGAGCACCACCATACCGACGGTATAGGGCAGGTCGCTTTTGCAAAGGCGCTCGGACTTTGGTTCATCTCTGAAACGGAAGAGATACATAACGCCCACACCGAGCCCTGCGCCAAGATACAGAAGTGCCGCCATCACCGTAGGCGAAACGCTGTCAAGCAGCAGCTTTGAAAGCGGGATATTTATGGCATAAAAGCAGGCTGCCGCAAGCGCGTAAACAACAGCGCCGAGCCTTGAGCCTTTTTCCGCGCTATTCATTTGACCGCTCCTTCGGCATATCGGCATAAAACATCGTGAACATATACAGATGCCCTATGCTTATCGCCCCTGTGCCTATGCCGTTGCCGACGGCGTTCTTGCCTATGACCCAGGCAAGCACATAGCTCACCGCCACGCCTATCGCCATATTGTAAAGCGCCGCCCGCTTTTTGTAGGCAGTCCTCCCCTTTATGATTACGACAGTCTGATAAACGAGTGCTATAAACAGCAGCACACCGAACATCACCATTGACGGCATCATAAACCAGTTGGCATAGCGCTCTGCAACATTCGCCGCAAGTGTGGGGTCTGTGGGGGCTATCCACTTGTAGAGCATAGGTATCACCGCGCAGGGCAAGTGTACTCCTGCGCCGCCAAGCACCGCCGTTGCATACACTCCTATCTTATATACCGAGGGCATCACCCCGCCCAATGGTCTGAAAAGCCTTTCGTACAGCTGATAATACCCCAGCGCCGTTATCGGTATACCCACAGCGCCCAACATTCCCCCGATGACCATTCGCAGCTCGGAGTTTTCCGCCGCGTCGATGAAAATATCCACCATCTGCGAGCCGGTAGTTATATCCGAGGCGGGGTTTGCTCCGATGAGCAGGTCGCCTATCAGCGTCAACACAGCGCCGACTATTCCGAAAAGCATTCCGTTTCTGAATTTTCTGTTATCCATATCTCAGTTCAGCCCTCAGTCCTTCCTTATGTAGAAATCGCATCTGTCTGCGCCCTTTCCGAGGGTGCCTGTTCTTTCAAATACAAGCCCGGGAAGATTACCGTATACGCGCTCGTCATTTTCGCAGAATATCTTTGTCAGCTCGGGGCAGCCAAGCTCGGTCAAGTATTTATTGTACGGACATTCAAGGATATCCATTCGGTATGCGCCCTTTTCCTTAGGGTAGAAGCTGTTCTTAAAGCCGCAGCTTTCCCCAAAGCCTTTTTTGGTCATCGGGTCCCACATCTTGACAAACAGACCGGGCATAAAGGGTATCTTCATAGCCTTTGTCAGGCCCTTGCTTGCCTTTGCGCATATAGCGACCGCCGCATTCTCGATGACCGCATACGCCTGTTCCTCGGTCATAAACTCCTTGCAGGTGATGTACATCGCAGCTGCGGGGAATATCTTTTCGTCCGTATGGGAATGTACACCCTTAGGCAGCTCTGCATATTTTTCAAGATATTTATTCAGCCTTGACTCTGCCCTGCACCAGAGCTTTCCGCAGTCCTCCTCGGAGAGTATCTTTGCAATCTCCTGCTTATATTCTTTTTTTGATGCCAGAATTTTAACGGCAGATTTCATTCAGCATTCTCCTTCCGCAATTAATTAGCTACCGCTAACCTAGTTCTAATTATAGCACACTTGATGCAGCCCGTCAATATTTACACACAAAAAAGAAGCCGGTCGCCCGACTTCTTTCCATTTATTCCTCGCCTTTGATAGTCTTAACTCCGAACACGAAATACACGATATGGCACGCCCACACCACCACAAGGATAATGCAGGGCACCCAGATGTCCTTGCGAGCCATCATGAGAAATCCAAAGCCCATAAGCAAGGTGACTGCGGTGATTATGCTCACTTTGGTTTTGAGGAGCATACCGCGCTTTTCAACGTAGCTTTGCAGATGTTTCTTGTAAAGCCCGGTATTTACAAACCAACTGTGCAGCCGTTCCGAACTGTTGGCAAAGCAAAATGCCGTCGCCAGATAGAACGGCACCGTCGGCAGTATCGGCAGCACCACGCCCACCGTTCCGAGGGCAAGACATATGCAGCCGACGACTATAAATATTATCTTTTTGAGTGACATTCAAACTCCAATTCTATGCTGAAATTCAGCTCATTCTTCCATTTTCTACGCTGTAGGAAACATCGCAGATGCGCATTGTAGAAGGCCTATGCGATACAAGCACAACCGTTTTGTCCTCGTCCTTGTCGAGCAGTGATTTGAGAATGACCGCTTCGTTCAGGCTGTCGAGGTTGCTGGTGGGCTCGTCAAGGAGCATAAGCGGGGCGTTATGCAGGAAGGCTCTCGCAAGTCCGATTCTCTGACGTTCGCCGCCGGAAAGCGTGTCGCCAAGCTCCCCGACTTGTGTGTCATATCCGTTTGGCAGCGTCATAATGAAATCGTGGATAGACGCCTTTTTGCAGGCTTCGACCACCTCGTCGTGGGTGGCATTCAGCTTTGCAATTTTCACATTGTACTCAATTGTCTCGTGAAAAAGCTGGGTGTCCTGCGTGACAAAGCTCTCGTTGCTGCGGAGGGACTTGGTGTTGATGTTATTGATGTTCTCACCGCTGACGGTGATAGCTCCCTGATTAGTCTCCCAGAATCGCATGAGCAGCTTTAGGAACGTAGATTTACCACTGCCCGATTTGCCCACAATGCCCGTAATTGTGCCCTTTTCAATGCCGAGGGTGAAATCATCGAGGATAGTTTCGTTACCGTAGGAGAAAGTGACATTTTGCGCATTTGCGCCGCTGAAAGATATGTCCTTGCCGTCGGTTATCTCGTCGGTAACGGGCTGCTCGTCAAGAATATCAAGCACGCGGTTTCCCGAAGCAAGGGTGTTCTGCAAAACGCTGCCGAGATTTGCCAGCGCCACCACCGGCCCGAAGCTGGACATCATAGCGATTACAGAGATAACAACTTGACTGAAATCAACGCTGCCAGCATTGTAAAGTCCAAGTGCAGCGAACAGCATAATGAGGTCAAAAATGAGTATAACGCTGTTGGTGATTGCGGCGTTGAGCCCGATGTTGCGGGACATCTTCTCCTGCTTTACGGCAAGGTCATCGGCGCGGGATTTGAGCTCGGTAATTCGGCGCTCACCGGCGCTGTACTGGATAGTCTCGTCCAGCCCGCGCAGGTTGTCAAGAACGAAAGCGGAGAGCTGCCCCGACTGTGCTCGGAACTCGTCTGCGGTGCTGCCGCTGAGCTTGAAGATCACAATCGGAACGATAATTCCCACGCAGATATATGCGCACAGAGCGATCATTCCGAGTACAATATTTTGGACAGATATGAACACCGTCATTATGACCGTCATCACTGCTGCAATGCAGATCGGGCTTATCGTGTGTGCGTAGAAAACCTCCAGCAGCTCGATGTCGGAGGTGATGACGGAGATGAGGTCGCCCTTGTCGCGACCCTCGAGCTTTGCGGGACAGAGACGGCGAACCGCCTTGAAAACTCTGTCCCTTATGAGAGCAAGCAGAGTGAACGCAATGTAGTGGTTGAGATACTGCTCGGTGCATCTGAATGCCGCACGAAACACCGCCAAAAGTATTACTCCGATGAACACAGCTTTCAGGCTGAACGGAGTTTCAAATTTCAACACATCAAGCAGCGCATAGCCGCCCATTATTGTGATGAACTCGGCGCAGAGGAATCCGCACCCGCCGAGAAAAACCGCAAGGCACATAAAGCCCGCAAGCGGCTTGACGAGTTTTATCATTCGCGTCATAATGCCGATAGGTGAACGCTTTTTCATTATGCCTGCGCCTCCTTCCCGATGTTTTCAAGCGATTGCTGTGTGCGCCAAAGCTCTGCATATTTGCCGTCCGTTTTTTCGGACAGTTCTTTGTGTGCTCCGCACTCTGCAAGACTGCCGCTGTCGAGAACATAAATACTGTCAGCGTCCTTGACGTTGGCAAGACGATGGGATATCATAATGACCGTTTTGGTCTTTGCCAGCTC
>JAFUTK010000032.1 GCA_017471405.1 Ruminococcus sp. | reverse complement strand
TTCTAAACTCCTCCTCAGTAATGCCCTCCAGATCCATTATATCAAACCTATCAAGCGATCTGGCGGTAAAGCCTCCGGCTGTGCAGACGTAGGCATCAGAGAGCTTTGAGTATTCGGCCTTGCCGCTTTCCTCATAGGTGACCTCTATCACCTTGAAGCTGCCCTCCAGCTTGCTCTGATACTCCGGCACCGCCCGGCAGCGGGTTATCCTCACAGACACCCCGCCGATAACAACGCTGTCTCCCAGAGCATACTGCTCGGTCTTTATATACGTAGTATCCCGCTGGGAGCGGTAGTATTCCAGCCTGTCCTCATACTTTTTGTATCCCATAAAGCCTACCCCCGCCATACAGCCGACGAGTATAAGGCAGAGTATCAGCTGAACGCCCTTTTTGCGCAGGGGCGAAAGCTTCTGCTCCTTTTTGATCTTGTTATTGAGGTAGCTTTTTAAGATATCCTTCAGATTATTGCCCTTGACAGGGGCCTCCTCGACCTCCCGCTGCGCCTCCGCAAGCTGCACGTCGGAGGCGTGCATTCCGCAGTAGGGGCAAACTCCCCGGGAACGCAGAGGGTCGAATTCCTTTCTGCAAACGGAACAAGCTACTTTCATTCTGTTCCCTCCCCGGTGTCACCGGTCTCCGCTCCGGGCAGGCTCTCTATGTATGCCCGCACCGCAGACTTCTTGTTGTCCTTTAGCATCAGAAAAGCACCCGCCGCCCAAAGGACCGCAAAGGCCCCGGCAGCCGCCCATTCCTTAAGCCCGGCGCTCATCAGCGCCAGCAGCAGTATCACTACCGTCCACACCGCCGCAAAAACATAGGTGTAGACCGGCTTGCGAAAGCTGCCGCGGATAAGCGTGCCGCTGCCTTCGGGTATCATCTTCCCGTAAAAGCCGGTGGAGCCGCCGTCCCGCTTCTTGGCGGTGTGGTGGAACACCCTAAAATCCTCCGACGAGGTGCGGCAGCCGTAATAGCAGCTCTCGAACTTGTGCGCCCGCATAAAGCGGCCCTGCGCCATTATGTTCAGGCTGGGGCGGTGCTCGATGAGCTCCTTGTCAAGCCGCCTTGCCAGCTGCTTGGGTGAAAGCGTCGTGCGGTACTCATAGCTTACCGGCAGTATCGCCATCACTTTTCCTCTTTCCTGTCGGGATACTCGGAGGGGTCAAAGACCTTCTCGTTTATCTTGATCTGCCCGCCGGTCTTCATATTGCAGAGCATTCCGTAGACTGCCCCGCAGTCAGGGCAGATGAACTGGTGGAAAAACCGGGGCATCAAATTTATGCCCCCCGCCAGCATCGTGGGTATATCCATCGACTGGTAGGTTATCCCCAGCCTGCCGGCCTTTACCATATTGTCAAAGGACTGCAGCGCCGCCATATAATCCGCCGGAGACTTGAATTCGGTTATGGGGATATCCCTACAGTTAGCGCATCTCTGTTCCATATTTATGCCTCCTTATTCCTGACCGTCCGAGAAGGCCTCCACGAACTTGCGGAAGTCGTCGTCGGTGTCCATCATCATTGCATAGTACTGCGCAGCGAACTGCTCGCAGAGCTCCTCTCCCAGAGAGATATCGGTCTGCTCGCCGCTCTTCATATTTTTAAGCTTAGCCTTGCCGCTTTCCAGCTCGCTGTCGCCCAGCACGATAACATACTTGGCGCCGATCTTGTCAGCGTAGTTCATCTGCTGCTTGAGCTTTCTGCCTACCAGATCGTACTCCACGGCGTAGCCCTCGTCCCGGAGCAGCTGAGCCAGCTCCACCGACTTCTCCGCCGCAGCGTCGCCCATGGTCACAAAGCAGAGGTCGCAGGTCTTTTCCGCGATGAACTCGTTGCCGCGGCTCTCCATAGCAAGGATAAGTCTTTCCAGACCCATAGCAAAGCCCAGCGCGGGAGTTGCCTTGCCGCCCATAGTCTCGATGAGACCGTCGTATCTTCCGCCTCCGCAGACGGTGCCCTGAGAGCCGATATCCTTGGATATGAACTCGAACACCGTTCTGGTGTAATAGTCGAGGCCTCTGACTATCTTGGGGTCAACGGTGTAGCGGATGCCCATTATCTCCAGATTTTTCTTCACCCGCCCAAAGTGCGCGGAGCACTCCTCGCAGAGGTAGTCAAGGATAACAGGAGCGTCCTTGGCAAGCTCCTGATCCTCCTCCGATTTGCAGTCCAGCAGACGCATCGGGTTCTTGTCCAGCCTGTCCTTGCAGGTGTCGCAAAGCTCCTCCCGGTGAGGCAGGAAGTATTCCCGAAGTGCCTGACGGTACTTCGCCCTGCACTCGGGGCAGCCTATGGAGTTTAAGTGCAGCTCCACATTGTCAAGCCCCAGCCTGCCGAGGACGGAGTGTGCCAGCGCGATGAGGTCAGCATCGGCGGCGGGGGAGGCGGTGCCTATCAGCTCGCAGCCGAACTGGTGGAACTCTCTGAGCCTGCCCTTCTGCGCCTTTTCGTGGCGGAAGCAGGAGAGCAGATAGTATACCTTCTGGGGCATAGCCTCATTGAGCAGGCCGTTCTGAATGACCGCTCTGATAGTGCCCGCAGTGCCCTCGGGACGGAGGGTGTAGCCCTCGTCACCGGTGGCGCTGACGGAATACATCTCCTTCTGAACCACATCGGTGGTATCTCCCACCGACCTTACAAAGAGCCCGGTCTCCTCAAAGGTAGGAATTCTTATCTCCTTGAAGCCGAACTGCTCGGCGCTGTCCTTCACCACCTGCTCTATGGTGTGCCACTTATACACCTGTGCCGGTGTAACGTCCTGTGTGCCGTTAGGCCTTTTTACGATTACGTCCATTTTATCTTTCCTTTCCTGAGTATGCAATAAACAAAAAGCCACTGCCGTCCTTACACTAGGGACGACAGTGACCGTGATACCACCCTGTTTGCGGGATATCTCCCGCCTCTTATCTTCTCCTTAACGCAGAGGCTACGCACCGCCTTTATCAGCGGCGTGCTCGGGGGTGTCCTTCGGTCATGCCGGTCTGCGGACGCTTTCACCGTACCGTCCTCGCTTGATGCAGCCCTTGCAGCCTACTCTCCCCGTCACAGCATTTGAAAATATACTGTTTTTATAAACGACAGCCCTTATGAGGGATTTACGATCTCTCTCCAATCCAGGTCGCCGCGCTCCAGCGCGTGGATAAGCGCCTCAGCCGTAGCGATATTGGTAGCTATGGGGATGTTATGAACATCGCAAAGTCTTAACAGATCGGAATCCTTGGGCTCTGTGGGCTTTGCGGAAATGGGGTCTCTGAAAAACAGCAGGATATCTATCTCGTTGCAGGATATCCTTGCGGAGATCTGCTCTCCGCCGCCCTGGGAACCGCTTAAATAACGCTGTATCTTGAGCCCGGTGGCCTCCGCCACCATCTTGCCTGTCGTGCCTGTAGCGCAAAGGGTGTGTTTACTCAGTATTCCGCAGTAAGCTATGCAGAACTGCACCATCAGCTCTTTTTTGGAATCGTGTGCGATCAGTGCGATATTCAAAGTATTACGCCCCCTTAATAATCAAATGTGTTTTACTTATGCCTTGATAGACAGCGGTATGTGCTCTCCCTTTATTCTTCTGGAGATAGCCGAGAATGCCAGGAAGCCCAGTGAGCTTGAGGAAAGCGGAGCGCCCTTGCCGGTAGCAAGCGGGATAGCGCTATCCTCAGGGATAACTCCCAGCAGCTGAACGCCGACGGTATCAATGATAGCGTCAAGGTCGTCCATTTCGTCGAACTCGAAGATCCTCTTGTTTGCCTTGTTGATGAGCAGACGCTGCTTCTGATTGCCGCGCTTGTAGAACTCATCACTCATCATTCTTGCGTCACGCACGCAGACAGGGTCCGGTGTCGTAACGATAAGGATAAGGTCCGAATTGGTAACGATATCGAATACCGAGTTGTTGATACCTGCCGAGGTGTCGATGATGATGTACTCGAAGTACTTCTTCATCTCGCTGGTGATCTTCTCGATATCCTCAGTCTTGAGCTGAACGAACGGGTCGGAAGGCGCACACAGCACGCTTAAGTTAGAAGCGAGCTTAACTGTGGTGGTAGCCTTGTAAACGTCACAGGTGCCCTCGATAACGTCGCCCAGATCGTAGGTGATGTTTCCCTGCATTCCAAGCATAATATCCATACATCTCAAGCCGAAGTCCAGCTCGATGATAAGCGTTCTGTTGCCCTGCTTTGCCAGAGCATAGCCGAGACACGCGCTGATGGAGGATTTGCCTGTGCCGCCCTTACCGGAGGTTACCGCAATGATCTTTGACATAGTATATATTTGCCCCTTTC
Source organism: Ruminococcus sp. (assembly GCA_017471405.1). Lineage (GTDB taxonomy): Bacteria > Bacillota > Clostridia > Oscillospirales > Ruminococcaceae > FB2012. Next base: position 9,565 of record JAFUTK010000032.1, on the reverse strand, counting down.
GTTATATCACGCCGAAAGCCCGCAGTTCCGGGCGCCGGCAGCAATACAGAACTTCAAAGCCTGCGCTTTTGAAACGCCTGCTCACAGCCTTCCAAAGACAGCTATTCATACGGCAAGCGTTACCTACTTATTATTTTACCACAATATTTGCAAATGTCAAAGCCTAAATCGCAAAAAATACTAAAATCGTTAAATCATATTAATTTCACCTTTGATAATTAGCTATATTGCACAACAGAAACCGTTACATCGAAAACGTTTAAGAGGTATATTTTCCCAGTTACGATGTGCAGGTTGCACAAAACCTTCAGAATTGCTTTCCTGCTGTCAATAAGACTGCATAAACCAAGGGCAGCAGCTACCTCTGCCGGTGCTTCATTTTCTTCCAGCTGAGAAAGCCGTAGAGGTCGTTGACTAAGAATATCCCGAAGCATACCGCCGTAGGGACATAGCGCTGCTCCTGCGCCGCGGCGGGTATCCACAGCCCCAGCAGCACAACGTCGTTGAAAGCGTAGGCCAGGGCGAAGTATTCGCTCCTTAAATATGTCAGGCAGACTGCCGCAAAGCTGGTGGTGACGGAAAGGGTGCTCAAGGGCAGCCGGGCGGTGCCGAAGGCTTTCAGAACAAAAAAGAACAGCAGCGTTACCGCAGCCGTAGCAAGAGCTGTCAGCAGGGCGGCTGTTGCACTCACTCTTCCCACTGCCACCTCCCCGCCCTTTTCGGCATAGGGGTGCCTTATCCATGAAATAAGGGAGGCTGTCGCCATAGGTGCGGTCATGCCGAGGTAGGTTATCATCTCGCCGTAATAGGCGCAGCCGTAGGATATTATCCCGTAGAGCAGGCTGAAAACTATCATCAGCGCCTGCCCTGCCGGCAGACCCTTAGCGCATAATATCAGCGAGGAAGCCCCGATTAGCGAGGCGGCAAAGCTCAATACCCCTTCCCCTCCGAAAAGCAGGAAAGAGGCGGTTATCACTATGCACGATCCCGCCCATATGGCAAGGTCGCGGGGGGCAAGCCCAAGTCTCTTTTTCATATTCCCTCCGAAAACAAAAAACACCCGTTTTCACATCTTCGGGCGCTGTCGGTGAGCGCACTGACCTAATGATGTGAAAGCGAATGTGATTACATTCTCTACCCGGTGGCAGATACATTATTCTCCATATATTATAACACCGCCCCGAACTTATGTCAAGTCCGGGGCGGCGCCGCGGTGTGATAGTCTCCGGCCTTACAGCTCGGTCTCGTTCATCTGACCGAGAGTGCTGACCGCTATTCCCTTTTCAAAAACCACCTCAATGCTGCCTACCGTCAGGGTGGTCTGCTGACCTCCGTAGGTGAAGGTGCAGCTGTCAAACAGCTCCTCGCCCTGATAGCCCAGCAGCTTTACAAAGCTCATATCGCTGCGGCGCACAGTCCGGTTTATGCGGTAGCGCAGGCCCATATTCAGCGAGGAAAGCCACTGGCGGTCAAACTGGAAGTACTTCTCCCTGACGATGCCGGCATCCACAGCCGCACTGTTGCTCACCTGCTCTGAGTACTGCCCGTCGGCGTCGGACATATATGCCTTGGAGAGCATTGTCCGCCTGTCGCAGAGGGTGCCTGTGCTTATCAGATCTGACGAGGCGTAGCTCCTCATCGTTCCCTGCGTTCCGGTAACGGAGACAGTATTGGCTCCGATGATGTAGGGCTGGGTGCCGTAGGCCTTCATAGCGTAGGCGCTGACCGCGTCCCAGATGGAGGAATGTTCCTTTACGCTGATGTAGTTGACGGTCCTGGTGCCGCTCTCATAGGTGACATTCGGTATCTGGGTGTTGAGAGCTCCCAGCGAGGCCAGATTTACCTGATAGTTTATTCCCGGCACCGGCTCGTTCTGGGCAAGCAGCCAGGAGAAGCCCTTGGAGGTGAAGCTCAAAACGGATCTGCCGCCGAGCATTTCCTGACGGCAGTATTCAAGATACCCGTCGTGGATAAGTCGGCCGCCCGCTTCGAGCTTTACCCGGACTGCCTCCCCTGCCGCTCCCGACCTGATGATACGCCCAGAAAGCTCCGTTCCGGAGGCGTATTTGTCCTTGCGAAATACCAGCTTTACCGGCTGAGTGACGGTCTCCTCAGTACCGTCGGCAGCTATGAGGGTAAGAGTGCAGATGTTAGGCATTGTCTCCCCTCCTTAGAACCTGGTCAGCTTCAGAAGAAAGCTGCCATAGGGCTCGCCGTCCCGCTCGGTGAGCACTGCCTTCTCGCAGAGGTATCCGCTGTAATTTCTTCCGTTAACGCTCCCGCTGACGAGTGTGCCGCCGGTGAGCCTTGACACCAGCGAGCGGAAGAAATACTGCTGCTTTGAGATGAGATATCTCCCCTCCAGAGTGAGAGTTTTTCTGATGCCCAGCACCGTCCTGTGATACCCTCCCGCAAGAAGGGGTATCTCTGAGGTGATGACCTCGTTTGCGGTCTCGTACTTCTCACAGGAGAAAACACCTGTGCCAAACTCGGCGGTGACGGGCAAATTCTCAAACGTCATTCCAGCTCCCACCCTTCATAGCTCTGATAGCCCTTAAGCGTGATGATAGCCTTGCAGGTGAGCCTGCCTGTGGCGTTGTCCCGGGTGAGCTCTTCCGTTTCAAGGCGGGTAACGGAGCAGCCGTTCTCGCCGTTTAGCAGCTCCAGCGCTGTGCGCAGAGACGCAAGCAGGGTCTCCCCGTCGCTGAAACCGCAGACCGTCCCCATGCAGGTGACGCAGACGGTGAATATAAACTCCTGAGAGTAGGTCCCGTCCTGAGCGAAATAACGCTTGGCAGTCTCGGTCCTTTTGACCTTTGGAACTGCGTAGAGCGTCTGCTTATGCTCTGAGAGCAGCTGGGGGTGCATCTCCTCCGTTACGGTGAAGCCCGCCTCACCGAAGGCGTAGTCAAGCTTACCAAAAAGCGCTGTGTTCATTCGCTCTCACCTACCGTTTCAAAGGTGAAGCGGGTGTCCTTTATGGCTCCGGCGGCAGCCGAGAAGGCATGGTCCCTGAGCTCTGCGGCAGCCCTGAGCCTTTCGGCAGAGGTGCTCCCCCGCCTGACGCCGCCGCTCTCGGTCATCACCAGCTGCTCCTTTGCCGCCAGCTCCACCGCCCACTCGTAGGCGGCATTGGCGGCTGCGGCGTAGTTGCAGTCCTCCGCCTGCTTATCCGTCAGGGATACCCCGGCGGTGAGCTCCGTCAGCAGGTTGGTGCTGCGTGCTATCAGGTCGTTGTAGGTGTCGCTGCTGCTCTCGCCTATCATGCGGAAGAACAGCAGCCTTATCTTGTTCTGACTGATATCAGCCATATCCGTCGCTCCTTTCTGTATAAACGGATATCCGGCGGCAAAGCCGCCGGACAGTTACCGTCAGTTGGAGGCTTCCAGTACCTTTACGGCGCCCTCGGTCAGTACCGAGAAGCCCACAGTTACAGAGCAGGCGATCTCGTCGCACTGGGTGGTGATGAGCTTGTCGAAGTCCACGATGACGTCGGTGCCGAATACCGCCTCGGCGGCACAGCTTGCGTCAAAGCCGTATATCTTTCCAGCGGCAACTCCCGAGCTCTTGATGATGGTCACACCGTAGGGGGTCTTTACCTTTCCGGTGGCCATAAAGTCGGAAACGCAGAGCTTCATTTCGTCCAGAGCCAGTATCTGCGCCATAACGGCAGGGCTGCACACCATAACGGTCATATCCCTGTCGGACATGGAAGCCCAGAAGGACGCCAGATCCGCATAAGTGATGCTGCCCGAATAGGTGGAGGCGGTAACACCTGTGGTAAGGTCGGTAAGAGCCTTATCGTTCACTGCGCGGGAGATCTGTGCGCCCAGATTTTTGAGGATAACGCCAAAGGCCTCAAGGCGCTGCTTTCTGATAGCCTCATAGCTGGTGGAAAGCTTTCTTGCGAACTTGGTGAGAGCCTTTGAAGAGGAAGCAAGTCTCACTGTGGTAGTGGGGATAGTCCCGCCCTGAGCGATGCCGGTCTCGCTGCCGGTGGAGGCAACGGTCAGGCCTCTGAAATCGTAGGCGTCGGTGTAGGTCACCGCCGCGGTGATGTCCGGCAGGATAGAAGCCTCGTTCATGCCCTGACGGATAGTTCTCCTGACATACTCAGGGAACAGCACTGCGGACTCAGAGCTTGCGAAGAACTTCTCCACTCTGTCGCAGTTCTCTCCGGAGACCTTGATATCAAAGCGCTTGAGCTGTCTCTCAAAGGCGTCCAGGGAAGCAAGCTCTGTGCCGGCATAGTTCTCGTCGGGGTCAAGCTGTGTAAGAGCCTGAGTAAAGCTCTTGCCGGTGATGGAATAAAGTGACTTGTCGAGTTTGATGTTGTTGTACATATATCTTTCTCCTTTTCTTTTTGGCTGTCAGCGGGAAATATCCTATCCCTCCGTTTTTTACCGGCAGGGTCTTTCCCGCCGTGCAGCCTGATGGTTTACAGCTTGAAGCTGCTGTTTGCGCCTGACTGCCTGTCGGGCTTTTCAAAGAGCTCACTGCCCTCGTCACAAGAGGCAAGGCTCTGCTTCTTGAGCCTGTCCCGCAGGGAGGCAAGCTCGTCGAAACTCATACGCTCTGTCAGAGCCTTAACAGCCTCCACTGCCATTATGGGGCGGGTCATAAAGCTCAGGGAGATTATCTCCCGTTTCAGCATATCGCAGGCCTTTTCCTCCGCCTCCAGGGCAATGCTCAGGCGCTTTTCAAGACGGGATATCTCCTCCGAGGTGTCAGCGGGGGTCTCGCTGAAGCGCTTGGTGACGCCCGCTGCGGTCTGTGCGGGAATAGCCACAAAGCTCCACTCATAGGCGTCCCCCGGCTCGTCTAAGATATCGCAGCAGAGCTTGCCGTCGTAGCGTCTGCCCTTGATGTGCCCGCAGGGGTGCTCCGACCTGTCGCTACCGCAGACCGAGCAGAGCTTCCTGCCTACCGAGCAGCTCACCGAGACCTCCTTCTTGATGCCGCCCTCTATCTCGGCGATGAGGTCGCGGTTGGAGTCCGTCCGCATCATATAGGCCTTGGCATAGAGGCAGGTATAGGGCTCCCCTGCCGAGGTGACGCGCTCGCTGTCGGTGACAGTCTCGCAATCGTAAATGCGGGCGGTCTGCTTGGAGCTCTTGGGGTCGTGGTCAAAAATGCCCGTCTTGCCCACGAAAAGCTGGCTGAGCTTTTCCAGCGCCGCTATGGAGAAGCGCTCGCCGTCGCGGTCGGTCTCATTGTCACAGAGCACCACCGGGAAGGCATAGACCTGCTCCGCAGTGACAGGGGTTCGGGTGAAGCGGTTGAGCTTTATAAGCTCTGCTTCGTCCATTATAAGTTCCTTCTGCATCAGTTTTCTCCTTTCAGGTTATTTTCGAGAGCTGCCGCCTGGGCGTTGTAGAGCCGCGCCCTTGCCAGCGCTTCCTCGTCCTGGAGGTTGATGTTGCCCCACTCCACCTCGCACTCGCAGCCAAAGCCCGCAAGCCGCAGGTAAGCGCAGCCGATCTTGCGCAGCACAGGTGTTATCAGCCGGCGGTAATACTCCAGCTCGCTGGTCAGGATATCTGCCTGCTGCGAGCTCATACGCTCGGTGCTCGACCAGTTGAGTCCCAGTAAGAAGGGAGGTATGGATAATTTTGAGATCATCTGCTCGAGCAGCTGGCGAACGGGTATCTCCGTATCTATCAGCTGATTGTCGGCGCCTATCACCTTGATGGCCACATCGCCCACAGCTACAAAGTCCTTAACGATGCCGTTCCTTGCACTTGCCATACCGTCAGACCACTCCTCGGCGATCTTCTTGGCTCTCTCTCCGGCAAATGCCTTGTCCGACTCGCTCTCCGGCTTGTAGGTGACGGCGTAGCGCACATTCCCAACGCGGTCAAAGTTCTGACCTATGCACTCATAAATGCGCATAAGCACCTTCGAAAGCGCCGGCACGCCCCGCAGTATCGACACACCTTCCGGATGCTTCACCGAGGGATTGAGGGTGGTGTAGAACCACTGCTCCGGCTCCGGCAGGGATATCTGTCTGTCGCTTGAGGTGAGCTTGAAGCTCACATCCAGTGGATCCTTCCCGCGGACAGCCCTGAATACTGTGGGGTCGGCAAGGGCAATGCCCTTTACCTGTGCCTTTCTCCTGTCCACTCTGATGATTCCCAGCGCCTTGCCGTAGGTCAGCAGGGTGTCAAGGTAAAGGTCTGCGAAGGCCGAAAGCGAGCTGCCCGATACCCCGACGGGTACGTTCCTTGCAAAATCGTCCAAGGCTCTCTGTGCTCTTTTGTCACCGCTTACGAGGGTGAAGTCGTTGGTCAGCCTGACGATCTTTCCAAAGCACGCATCGAGTATGGGCACCTGTGCGCGCAGCTCTTCGTAGAACTCGCTCTCAAAGCTGTTGTAGTCGGGAGCAAGCCTGAAAACCGCTCTGTCGGCGGAAAACGCCTGCCCTGCTCCCGTCTGCGTTTTTTTCTTTCCTATCAACATAAAATGTCTCCTTTAAGGTCTTATCTTCTCAGTGAGGCAACGAAGAAGCCCTCCCCCTCCTGCCTGCCAAGGCTGCTGACGAAGTAGCGCAGGTCGTCCATGGCGTGGTCGTTCTCTTTGACCGGGTGGTCGGAGCCGCTGCTGTCCCAGCGGTAGAGGGAAAACTCCCTTATGCAGTCCCGGCAGGAGGAATGTATCCTTATCCTGTCGGAGGCCAGGGCGTCCGCCACCCGCCTTATGCCGGAGAGCACATCGTTCTTCGCCGGCGCCACCGTAAACCGCCCATGCCGCCTTATGCACTGGATAAAGGAGGCCGCCGAGGGGTCGCAGATGACAAGCCCTACCTGCCTGTCACCCACAAGCTCCTCAAGTCCCCGATAATGCTCCTCGTCGGTGCGCTGCATACCCTCTCTGCGGGAATCGTAGTAGTACTCGGATATCCTGTACCACACCTCCCCGCACTTACCCCACAGCCCAAAGCTGGAGGGATTTACAGTGCCGTAGTCGCAGCTGACGACGTACCTCTCAAACACCTCCGGAAGCTCCTCCACAACGTGGCGCTTTTCACTGAACATAGGGTAGATCAGTCCCTCGGTGCTGACCCATTTCCCCAGAACAAAGCGCTCGTAGAACGCCCCGGAATAAAGCTTGCGGTAGCGGGCCATCATCTCCGGCTTAAGGGAGGGATTGTCCTCCAACGAGAAGTGGAGATAGTGAATGTTCTTCTCACTCGCCTTGTCTATCCATTCCAGCTTGAACCAGTGCCTTGCGTGCTCTGGATTGCAGTTGAACCAAAGCTTCGAGCCCGCCACCGAGCATCTCGCCGCCGCCTGCTCCACAAAGCTTCTGGGCATCAGCGCCGCCTCGTCCAACAACAGGCCGGAAAGGGTGATACCCTGTATCAGCGAGGCGGAGCTTTCGTCCTTGCCCCCGAACAGGTAGAAACGGTCGGTGCTGCCTCCCATCGTTATCTCGATGTAGTTCTTGGAGGGATAGTCCTTTACCGTCAGCCCCCACGCCTTCGCCCGCCTTATAAGGGGCGTCACCAGATTGCGCCGGACGGAGGTGATGGTCTTGCCGCAGAGGGCAAAATCGCTGTCGGAAAAGGCGGTGCAGGCCCATATCACAAAGGATACGCTCATAGCGAAGGTCTTGCCCGACCTCACTGCTCCGTCACAGATGATGCCGTCATAGCCCCTCGTGGCAGGCTCCCGCCACCATCTGAGCACCTCAAGCTGCTTCGGAGAGAAGATGTGCTTATCCCTCATCGCTCTCCACCTCCGACGCAGGCTCCCCGCCGGTGCCGTAGATAGTCTCCACAAGGCTCCTGGCCCTGCGGTCGGCGGTCTCACGCTCGCCCAGCTCCGCCAGCTTTTCCAGAGCCTTCTGCCTGTCGAAGAACTTTATCTCAACGCCGCCGCCCTTAACGCGCTTTATCTCACTGACGTTGAACAGATCCGCTCCCGCCAGCATCTGAGGCGTTACCTCGTCGGCAAAGGCCAGCGCCGCCGCATCGTTCACCCTGCCGTAGGCAAGGCGCTCCAGCCCCGCGCGTATCTCTGCCTCCTGAGCAAAGGCCTCCCGGCGGGCACGCTCTATCTGACGCCTCACCGACCTTTTTGAGAGCAGCCGCAGACCGTCCGCCCTGGCGTTCACCGGAGCTATCCCCGCGATTATCGCCGCCTCCTCCGCACTGCACCCCCTGACATAAGCCTGAACAAAATCCTTGATGCTGATAGCCTTCATTTTCAGTCTCCTTTCAAAAGTCCTTTCACCTACAGCCCCAAACCCCGTTTTGTTGCACCCAAACGTGCAACATCGCCCCCAAAGATAATAAAAAACGTCACAGTGCACAGAAACCCGGGGAGGGATTTGTGCATTGTGACGTCAAATATGAGACGGGAAACATTTCCTCACTTTTTAGAGTTAGACAAAGATGATAGTGTTAATGCTTCCATAGCAAAACATTGACAGATTAAAAAGTTAATGCTATAATATCAGCAAAGCAAGTTGATTGAGGTGGTAAATTTCGTTGCGACCACACGCCGATGGTATGACAAGGTTTAACCTGAGAGATGCGGGAGAGGCGACGCCCGCCAATCAGCTTGTTTTTGCAGCTTCGATATATCGAAACGGTTTCTTTATCTCCTCCCCTTATCCAATGCGAGTACCCACGGCCACAGTACGGGCAGACCCCGGCTGCGGCGCAGAGGCCTCCCGCCCGCAGGAGCGGCAGCAATGATGGTATCGCAGCGAGGAAAAAAGTGAGAGCTTGCCGGAAACGGCGGGCATAATTGACATATAGGGGGAAGAATGATACAATAAAAACAATTACAAGATAAAACGTTGAAGTCTCAAGCAAAAACGGAGTACCATAAAATGAACAAATAGGCTTATTAAGTAAGGTGATTGTATGTCAATAGTATATTGTCCCTTGTGTATAGATTGCAAGCATCGAATAAGGGAAAATAAGCCAAAGGATAATGCGTTTTGCAAAGCGTACCCTAATGGCATCCCTTATGAAATCTGGAAAGAAAAGTCTAAACCAGACATTGATAAAAATGCGCCTTGTCCCAATGGATACAGATTTGAACACGACTAACCCGCCCCGACCCCGGAGCGGGTTTCTTATGCCCAAACTCACATAGTTCACAAGCGTCTCGCCCACCCGGCAAGGCGCTTTTATTATGCCCAAAAAGGGCACCAATGCAGGGAGGGGAAACAATGGACGTCCGGAAAGGAAGTCAGTTCCCCACAGTATCCCGGGTCTTACCTTACTCCGAGACCAAAGGTCCGGAGGCGATCGGGCTTTACAACCAATCAGGGCGGACATAAAAAAAGCCCTTGACAAACCAAGGGGAATGTGATATAATAGTTTAGTCGCCGGAGGTGCGGACAAATGGACAGGTGTCCGAGTGGTTTAAGGAGCCGGTCTTGAAAACCGGTGATACGGCAACGTACCGTGGGTTCGAATCCCACCCTGTCCGCCAATATTTTTTTACTACCAGCATTTGCGGATTTACCCAAGTGGTGAAGGGGCTCCCCTGCTAAGGGAGTAGGTCTCGAAAGGGGCGCGAGAGTTCAAATCTCTCAATCCGCGCCAATA
>JAFUTK010000031.1 GCA_017471405.1 Ruminococcus sp. | reverse complement strand
TGTCTGTCTGTCTGTCTGTCTGTCTGTCGAATTATAGCCGCCGCAAGCATTTTTGTCACCCCTTTCCCGGCAGGTAGTTTGTAAAACATATGTTAACACATGTTTTCAAATCCAAAAACCTCAATTTTTCTGACACATTTTATTCATAATACATTATACCTCTTATTTATAGCAATGTCAAGCCGGATGCATTGCAATTGCCGCAAATTCGGCGCAATACCCAAAATTCCGGGAATTTCGCCGGTCAATCAGTTAAAATACAATAAGCAAAAACGAAGGCTTTTCCCACGCTGCCGCGCGTGCGTCCTCTTTTCCTGCTTTTTATGGGGCTGTGCTCTGAATAAAAAAGGCAATGCGTCCGCAAACGCATTGCCCAAAAATCATATCACTGCTCCAAATCACACTGAAGCCGTATAGGTAATAGACGATACCGTATCATTGCTGTCAAAGATGAAGGAGAGCTTGCTGTTTCCTTTGCTGTATACTTCGGAAATATCAGTCTTTTCAGTGGATTCGCCGTAGGCCTCGATCACCTTTTGGCGGCTGTCTCCAACCGAGATGCCCTCCTCTGTGGAGGTCATATCGTCCTTAAGCTCAATGCTGAGCACATAGTCAACATTGTTCTCGGGATAAGTCCTTATAACCACGCCGCTGTAGGTATAGACCTTATCGAGACCCTGAAAAGCGCAGGATTCCGACTCAAAATACTTATCAGGCTCACCCAGCTTCTCCACAACGGGAGCCATCTCAGCGCTTAAAGCGATCTGTGTTCCCTTAAAGGTCAGCGTAAAGCCGTCCTTAGTCTCAGCAGGCTTGCTGCTCTCGGACTGAGGCTCTTCGTTTGTGCTGACGGTGCTGTTGTCATTTGTGCTGACGGGATCTGCCTTGCTGTCATCAGAGCCGCAGGCAGTAAGCGTCAGGCAAAGTGCTGCAATCACAGCGAGTAAAATAAAATTCTTCAAAACATTCGTCTCCTTTACTTCTGCAGGGGTATGTGAGAGCAGCTTGCCCTTCTCCTCTATCTCCTGCAGCTGATCGTTCTTTTCTGTGTCATATTTCTCTGAGAGCTTGTCGTAGTGCTCGGCGTATTTACTTTCGCCGCGGTGGTCTGCAAGCCCGCAGTTATCAACGAGCCACTTACCGAAATAGTCCGCCAGCTTTTCGGCGCCGAACACATTCAGATGCAGGCCCGCATCATAAGTATCCTCAGACATATCGAGCCCTATCTCATCGCGCAGCCCGATAAAGTTAATATAGGACAGGCCGTTCTCATCGGCATATTTTTCTATCTGCTCATCCCACTGGTCATACCAGTGCGGGTAAAGCGTGGGTGCTTTTACAAGCACGAGCCTTATGCCTTTATCCTTGCAGAGCTCCTTCATCTTTTCAAGATAGCTCATAGCATTTGAGCCTAAAGTGTAATCGGTCAGCGGCATAGGCTCAGGGAATTCGTCCTCAGGGCGGACATCGGCTCGCATATAATAGCCGTTGAAGGTGACGTTATCCTTTGAGAGGATATGCTTAAAATCATCTTCCTCCAGCTCTGACCACCTTGAATGGTATCTCAGGAACGGGAAAAGATAATCCGCAAACTTTTCGTCCTCTGTCATCGAGGCCTTTATAGCTCCGGTCTTTGCGCCCGACCACTCCATACCGTCGATAGTCATACGGTTGTAGGCCTCGCTCTGCGGCTCATTATATTTGAGCGACAGAACGTTGAAGACCACCACCTTAGGCGTCTCCTTGCGCAGGGTGTCCTCCAGCAGATAGTATGACTGCCAGGAAAGCTGCTGGGCGCTGCCTCTGATATATGAGGTTATGCCGTACTGCTTCCAAAGCTCGACTGTCGAGATATTCTCATAAACCTCGCAGTCGCCTATCATCACAACATCGTGCTGGGTGTCGTCCTTGTAATACTCCTCAATCATCGAGCCCTCGATTATCCCGCTCTGATATTTCGGTACAAGCAGCTTTTCAAGCAAAAGCAGCACTGCACACCAGAACAGAATAAAGCAAAGGGTGATGACAAGGTAAAATTTCTTACTGTGCTTCCTCATTATCACCCCTCCTAAAACTGCGTATAAATGAACTGCGAGGAGTCATAGCCTGTGCCGTAAGCACCGTAGACCAGAGTGACTATCAGCATTACAGCCATTATGTTATAGAAGGAAAGCGAGGAGCGTGCATAGAGGCCGTCCCTCACGCTGCCCTTTTTGAGCTTGATAATGCTCACTCCGAGAACTACTGCAAAGCCTACCAAAAGCACCATATAGTCTGACGCAGTAAGCCCGATATCCATAAGCGAGCCGTCATAGAAGACGGATATCTTAAAGGATGTTATCATACTCCACATCATTCTGAGCGTCAGCCCGACATTGCGGTAGCAGTCGAACATACGGATCATTGACATAAGAAGTATCGTTCTTATTATCTGGAACAGCTCATAGGGAGCCTTCCCCTTTACATTGAACCTACTGTGGAACCTTGCATATAAGGGCTCAAACTCCTGAGAGATCATTATCACTGCGTAGTTTGTAAGACCCCACACCACAAAGTTCCAGGCGGCGCCATGCCATATGCCCGTTGCCAGCCATACCACAAAGCAGGATATGTACACTGTTATGCGCTTGCCTATCCCGGCAGGAAGGTGATTTCTCGACCACTTGGAGAGCTTGAGCATCGGTGTACTTACAGATATAGGGTAGAAAATATAGTCTGTGAACCAGGAGCCCATAGTTATGTGCCAACGGTTCCAGTATTCCTTGATGTTCTTTGAAAAATAGGGCAGGTTGAAGTTCTCTGTGACCTTGATCCCCATAGCCTCGGCTATGCCTATAGTTATGTCGATGCCGCCGGTAAAGTCGCAGTAAAGCTCAAACGCATAGAAAAGCATAGCGCAGAAAACATAAGCGCCCGTATACTTCTCATCGCCTATCATCGTGGTAAGTCCCGCAACGATCCTGTCAGCTATAACTACTTTTTTAAAGTAGCCCCAAACAATGCGCATAGCGCCGTAGGAAACGTTTTTGCGTTCAAACCTGTGCTCTGCCAGCAGTGACGGAGCAAGCTGCCCGTATCTGCTTATTGGTCCCTGAGCCAGCTGCGGGAAGAAGGAAACGAACAGCGCAAACTTGAAAAGGTTGTGCTGCGCCTGCTGCTTGTTTCTGTAAACATCTATTATATACCCCAGCGACTGGAAGGTATAGAAAGATATTCCCAGCGGAACTATGATATCGGCACGCTTAAGTGAAACAGCGCCCTTGAAAATATTATTGATATTGGCTATAACAAAGTTTGTATACTTAGTTACCGAGAGTATCCCAAGATTTAAAAGCAGACCCAGCAGAAGCCATTTCATGCGTCTGCTTTTCATTTTGCTCTTGTAAGCCTGCTTGTCGCTCTTGGATATCTCCTTTGAATGGAGCTTTAAATATTCCTTTTGCTCCATATGCAGCTTTTCGATCCTTATTGCCGTAAACCAAACCGTAACGGTAGTTACCGCAATAAATATCAGATACCTGGGGTCTGCTATCGTGTAGAAAACATAGCTGCACAACAGCAGAAAGCACCACTGCACCCTTTTAGGTATAAGGTAATAGATGATCACAGTGATCACCATAAAGCATACAAACGGCAGAGAGGTAAAAATCATTGCTTTAGCGATTATTCTTCGTCAAGACGGCGTACAAGCTCGCTGAGAGCTTTAACTGAATTGAAGTTCTCGGGGATTATCTCCTCAGCGGGTATAACGACATCAAGTCTGTCGGCAATTTCCGATACGATAGTTACAATGTCAAGCGAATCAATGATGCGCCTGTCTGCAAGTCCCTCTTCATTCTCAAAATCCACATCGGGATGTATTTCGCTGAGTATTTCAAGTATCTCTTCCATTTTAATTTCCTCTTTTCATTATTTTTCTTCAAGCCGTTTTTGTAATGACACTCTGTCTATCTTACCGTTTGCTGTAAACGGAAGGGCATCCAGCTTTTTGATCCTGTTGGGCAGCATATACCGCGGCAGCTTTTCTTTAAGCTCGCCGGTAAGCTCCGATTCGCTGATCTCGCCCACATAATAGAGCCATATGTGGTCCTTCTGCCTGTCAAAGAGGCAGCAGCACATTGAAATGCCGGGAAGGGTATTTACATTTACCTCTATCTCACCCAGCTCTATACGGTGTCCCATATGCTTTATCTGGAAATCCTTGCGTGAAACAAAGACCAGCTCGCCGTATTCGTTAAGCCTGCCGAGGTCGCCTGTGCGGTAGATAAGCTCGGGGTAACGGCTGTTAAGGGGGTTCTGCACAAAGACCTCAGCAGTCTTCTGAGGATTGCAGTAATATCCAAGAGTGAGCGCAGTGCCTCTTATGCAGATCTCTCCGACCTCACCCTGCTCTGCTCTTTTGCCCTCGTCAGTCAGCAGTATGACCTCTCTGTTCTGGAACGGTCTGCCGATAGGTATCACATCGCCCTGCTCAAACTCCCGGTCTACTCTGTAATAGCAGCACATTCCAGTGGTCTCGGTAGGCCCGTAGAGATTTGTAAAGGTCGCATCAGGCAGAGCCTCTCTCCACCTGTTGAACTGCTTTATGGCGAAAACCTCGCTGCCGAATGCGATAGTGTGCAGATACTGCGGCTTGATGGTCTTGAAGGTATTGAATGCTGAGATCATCGTCAGAGCCGATACCACCCAGCATATGGTATTTACCTTATGCTCATTCAGATATTCAACAAGCTTTACCGGGAACATAAAAAGGTTCTGGGGAGTAAGGTAAGCCGTTGCGCCGAACTTAATTGTCGGATAGAGCTCCTTCAGGCAGGCATCGAAGTACAGCGGCGACTGATTAGCGAAAACCGTCTGCTCAGAAAAGCCCAGCACCTCCGAGAGCTGCTCTATGTAGTCTATTACCGAGCGGTGGCAGGCAACTACTCCCTTCGGCACGCCTGTCGAGCCGGAGGTAAAGACTATATATATCGGGTCGGTATCTATCTGCCTGTCTCTGACATCGGCAAGAGCCTTCTCGTTTATCTCATTTTTTATCAGCTCATCATAGAGCATCAGCTCGGCGTTATGCTCATAGGTCGCCAGCTCATCTATCAGTCTGCTGTCGCAGATTATCGCCCTGGGATCCAGATTTTTGAAAATGAGCTCTATTCTGGATCTGGGCATTTCGGGATCTATCGGAACGTAATAGCAGCCGCCGTAAACGCATCCGAAAAAGGCGGCGATGGTTTTGGGGCTTTTAGGCATAAACACCACAACTGGCTCGTTGTAAAAGCCCTTTTCAAGCAGTGTGCTGCCGACAGCCCTGCTCTGACCGTAGACCTGAGAGAAGGAAAGTACTGTTTCCTCGTCTGCGTAAGCGGTCTTGTCCGGCAAGCGCCTTACTGTTTTTTCGAGATATTCCAAAACATTTTTCTGTTTCATATCAACTGACCTTTCCCGCAATGATTTTACAGAAGGCGGCGATCCTTCCTGACCTTCTTTCCGCAGGCTGTTATTGCCATAGCGGCGAGCACCTCCATGGCGTCGAGAACATGCTCTCCCGTATCGTTATCACGGTTGACCACAGAAAGCTCTGTGCAGCCCAGAATGACCGTCTCGGCACCTCTGCTGAGAAGGCCGTTCTTCGCCTGATAAAAGGAATTCATATCAGGCTTTTTTCCCTTTTTGACATCATTATATATAACTGATGTGACCAGTTCCTGGTCCTTCCTTTCAGGCGTCAGCACTGTTATATCCCTTTTTTCAAACTCTCTCTGGAAAAGGTTGCTGCTGACCGTTCCCTCCGTGGCCATGAGCCCCACTTTTTTGATATTATTATCTGCAAGGATATCACAGCAGCCGGAAATGGCGTTAAGAGTACGGATCCCCAGCCCGCTCTCTATCTCCTTCTGAAAATAGTGTGCGGTAATGCAGGGTATGGCAATAACATCAACACCGACCTTTTTGAGCGACATTCCCGCCTCAAGAATACCCGGAAGAGGGTCCTTATCGCTCTTACCGGTAATATATGCAGTTCTGTCGGGAATATCCGGCGCGCTGAATATGACCATTCTCAAATGCTCCTGATCGCTTGATGCCTCTGTCATATCAGTGATAAGATGCATAAAATATGCTGTTGCCATCGGTCCGAGACCGCCTATTATCCCTAATAAAGCCATATCCTCATATCCTTAAAAAAGTTTAGCGTTTATGCCAGCCACGAAGAATAATAGTTTATCCTGCTCTGAACAGACTCCGTCGCAAGCTCAGGCATTCCTGTGCTCGTATAGTTGTGCATGCCGGGGCGGTATAAGCTGTCCCAGGTCTTTAATTCCTCATCGGTTACCATAAAGAAATTGCTGTAGGGCTGGCTGTAAACGGTGCAGTCAAAATGATACCAGCCGGTGCCGACATTGATAAGCATCCAGAAATGCTTTGACTCCTCTTCCGAGGCACGGTGCCTTCTGACGTCCACGATATCTACACCTATCTCCTCCAGCATTACCTTTGCCACAGAATAGTAGGTGTAGCAGTCTCCGTAGCCCAAAGTAAAGCCGTCTCTTGCACCGATTATGTAATTCGACTTATCGGAATAGCCCGTATAGGTAATACGATTTTTAGTCCAGAAGTAGATAGCGTATGCCTTCTGCATCATATCCATGCTGTCATTGGTGATCTGGCTCACTGTGGTCTTGGCCAGATTTCTGACGTATTCCTCTATGCTGGGGTCAATGGGCTTTTCAAGCACATTGAGCGTTGCTTCTATCGTGGTCTGATTGCCCGCGCTGTCGCTGACAGTAAAATTAACCGGATACGAGCCAGGAGTTTCGATATCAACAGCAGAGCTGTCTACCTCGATAGTAGGCTCTTCGCCCGAATTATCAGATACAGTGATATGCTCCTTATATCTTACACTGTCCCCAAGATAAACCTCAAGATCAGAGACTGTGACCTCCGGCGGAGTAACGTCCTCAGTAACCACCGGCTCAGTCTCGGTAACGGAGGTCGTGGTGGTAGTGCTCTCGGGGAGAGCATCGGTATCGCTATCCGGCTCGCTTGGAGGTGTTTCGGTATTGCTTTCGTTAGCCGAGGTTATTATTTCGGGCTCACCTGAATTTACCTCCACCACCAGGGAGCTGATGGTATTACCGCATCCGGCAGCCGATACAGCGGTCACAGCTAAGGTCGCCGCAAGCAGCGCCGAGCGGAGCCTTCTGAGACTATCCCTTCTGCTCAGGAGCGATGATAGATTTTTAATGCAAGGCAGCATATGTCCACGTCCATTCTGTCCATTTTATATGGGCTCAGATGATTTTTTTACACCGATTTTTATAAGCAATATTCTGCTCAAAGGAGACCTTCCCCCCTATGCAGGATAATGCTTTATAAAGCACATTTCTCTTTACGGCATTAGAGAATAAATCTAATAACGCAAATTATATTATAGCACAACCCAAAAAAAATGTCAACTCCATATTCATTGCTGTTTAGATGATTTAACCGCGCCTTATTGCTATGTTTTTGTCTGAAATAACAAAGCTCTCCGACAGGTCTGCTCCGTCGGAGAGCTTTTGCTTGTTATTCATTCTTTCCCGATATGATCTCCTCCGCGATGACCCGCTTGGTAACGCAGCGGTCCATCGCCAGCTTTTCGATGTAGTGGTGAGCCTGCTCCTCGTCCATTTTCTCCCGGGAGATGAGCAGCCACTTGGCCTTGTTGACAAGCCTTATCTCTGCCATCTTGTCCTCTAATGATACGGAGTGCTTCTCCAGCTTTCTGAGCCGCTCGCAGGAGCTCTCCAGCCAGTCGAAGGCCTGGGTCACCATCTGCTTCTGAGAGGGCTTCGGCAGGGTGTACACTCCATAGGGACAGACCTGCTCGAAAATACTGGCATAGTATTCGCTCCTAACCAGCAGCAGCACTGCTCCGCTGCCGCCGGAGGACCTGTCGATAGCAAGCCGCACGCCGTCGTCGTCCGGGAGGGGGGCATTGATGATGACGATGTCAAAGGGACGCTCTCCCAGGGTCTGCTTGGCATTACTCACGCTCTGGACCAGCTCATATTCATAGTATGTCCGCGTTCCGATAAGCTCAGCGAGAGACATATTGAATTTAGGCTGCGCTGACACTATCAGCACCTTATATTGCCGCCTTTTAAGCTCCATTGGCACAGCCTCCGTTTAACCGCAGTATATCTCTGTCATCCGCTGGGGAAGATGCTCCCTCACGAAAGCACTGTTCCTTGCGGCCTTCCTTGCCTCCTCCAGCGAGCCCGGCAGCTGCTTATAGCTGTCGGTAACACTCTTGTCTGCCTTAAAGAAGTCGATATCCGAAACCGGCGGCAGGAAAAGGCCGTTCTTATAGCCGTAGAGCCCGGCATAGATGAGAAGCGTGAAGGCCAGATAGGGATTGGCGGAGGGGTCGGGGGAGCGCAGCTCGGCGCGGCGGTACTCTCCCTCTGCCGCAGGTATCCTCACCAGCTGGGAGCGGTTCTCCCCGGACCAGGAGATGAATTTAGGAGCCTTGTTGCTGCCCAGACGTTTGTAGCTCTGCGCCGTCGGGTCGAGAAACAGGGTGATATCCTCTATCTTTTCCAGTATGCCTGCGATGACAGCGGGCAGGATAACATGGTTTTTGTCGTGCTTGACCGAGAGGTTTATATGATAGCCGCTGCCGGGCTTATCCGCTAGGGGCTTGGGGGAGAAGTCCGCAAAGAGACCGTTGGCGTGGGCGACGGTCTTTACCACAGTCTTGAAGGCCATAGCATCGTCGGCGGCCTTGAGGGCGTCGGCGTAATGGAAGTCTATCTCATTCTGGCCGGGGCCCTCCTCGTGGTGGGAGCTTTCCGGGGAGATGCCCATCTGCTCCAGCGTCAGACAAATCTGACGTCTGATATTCTCGCCGCGGTCGTCGGGGGCGATATCCATATACCCTGCGCTGTCGTAGGGGATAGTAGTGGGGATGCCGTTATCGTCCAGCTTGAAGAGATAGAATTCCAGCTCCGAGCCGAAGGAGAATTCCAGCCCCTCGGCCTTGGCGTCCTCTACAGCCTTGATGAGCAGGCTGCGGGTATCGCACTCAAAGGGCTTGCCGCCGGGCTTTCTGATAGAGCAGAACATTCTGACCACTCTGCCATGCTCTGGCCTCCAGGGCAGAACGGAGAGGGTATTGGGGTCGGGGAACAGCAGCAGGTCGGACTTTGCCTCATTGGCGAAGCCCTTGACGGCAGAGGCATCGAAGCCGATGCCCTGTTCAAAGGCGCGGCGGAGCTCTGTGGGCATAATGGAAATATTTTTCTGCACCCCGAAGGCATCGCAGAAGGCGAGCCTGATGAACTTAACGTCCTCCTCGGCGCAGTATTGGAGTATCTCTTCGGCTGTGTAATTCATATCTATAACCTCTCTGCGGGGCACGCCCCCGCGGGCGAATTCGCGTTACGCTCCCTTTGGTCGCTTTGATTTGAGTGGCACCGCACATTTGAGCACGCGTTTACAACATAGTGCTAACACGCCGCCCCTCACTTTGTGCGCTTGGGTACGGAAAAACGTTCGCTGCGCTCACTGTTTCCTGTGAGGCGTGCGCTGTGACTTTTCGGCGCTGCGAATTGGTGTGTTCTTGACAACTTGTAGTAGTTGGAAAGCGTTGTGCCTTCTTGTTAATTTGCGCAGCGCCGGGTCGCGGCTGGCGCCGCGAACGAGGCTCTGCCTCGAGCTCTGCTGGGGCTCTGCCCCATTCTATCCGAGCTTGTCGAGGATAAAATTACCCCGCAAGCCTCTGGCGCGAGGCTTGACCGCGCGCTTTTTAACGCGCTTCGCGTTCGTGTTTTCTGCTGTGTGCGGGTGCTTTCCTCAGTTCGCCACATACATCTGCCTGTACGGGTTGCTGCTGTCAGGGGTCACAACTGTAAAGGGGTGGTCAAGCAGCTCCTCCAGCTTATGCCCGAAGTAAAAGCAGAACCTCCGCAGATAATGCGCTATCTCTTCCATGTCTGCTTCCTCCGCAGGCCTGGTGTGTACCTGATGCGGGAAGTGTATCCCCTTGCAGTCAGACCGCAGATACATCTTCCCTCCATGCATTCCCGTAGAGGGGAAATTCCCCACAATGGGCTTGTCGTCTGTGTTCAGCCCCAGCACGATTATAGTGCCGCCCGCCTGATACTCTCCCAGAAAGCTCCCGGCTCTGCCGCCGATTACTAGAGCCGGCTGCTTGTCCTTGTAGGCCTTCATGTGTATCCCGGCGCGGTAGCCGGCATTGCCCTGAACGTAAATGCGCCCGCCTCTCATAGCGTAGCCCACCGCGTCCCCCACGCTGCCGTGGATAACGATGGTGCCATCATTCATGGTGTCGCCAACGGCGTCCTGAGCATTGCCCTTGACCTCCAGCTTGGCGCCGTTGAGGTAGGCCCCCAGCGCATTGCCGGGAATTCCGCTGATGGTAACAGTCTTGTCGGAGATGCCCGCCGCGATGAACCTCTGCCCGAGACAGTCGGTGATAGTGCAGCTGCCCCTGGCCTCTCGGAGCGTTTCGTTGAGCTCCTTATAGTCGAGCCCCGTTGCGTTTATATTCATTATACCACACCTCCGAGTTTTTTTCTACGGTTTTTTGAAGAAAAAATTGCTAGCGACGGGATTTTTTTCACCTTTTCCTTTTCCTCATCGTCCAGAACGGTGCGCTCACGCACCAGCGAGGTGTAGATGCCCGCTCTGTTCACGTCCCCGATGAGCATATAGCCCGCCAGCCGGCTGTCTTTAAAGTAAAGGCGCTTTATGCCGCTGTCCGAGCGCTCCTCACAGACCTCCGCGTCCTCAGGATAGGCTCCCGCGGTGGCGCAATGCAGCCCGAAGAAGCCGATGGAGTTCATGGGTATCGCGTCGGTCATTTCGGAGGAGCCACCCGCCATATTGATGCCGGCGCAGCGGCCCTGCATATAGGCGTTGGGCAGGATAGCCAGCACGCGGTTTTTGCCTATGGAGCTGTCATAGCCCTCGGCGCAGTCGCCGGCGGCGTAGATGTCGGGAACAGTCGTTTTCATTTTCGTATCGGTGACGATGCCCCTGTTCACCTCACAGCCCGCCTGAGCGGCAAGCTCCGTTTCGGCTCTGACGCCTACTGCCAGTACGAGGATATCGAAGCCCACCTCGGCGCCGCTCTTCATTATCGCCTTGTTCTTTTCAAACCGAACGGCGGTATCGCCCAGCATAAAGCTGACGCCGTGAGCCTCCAGCTGGTGCTGCATATAGGCGGCGCACTCAGCATCAAGGATAGACGAGAGAACTCTGTCCGCCAGGTCGCAGACGGTGATGCTCCCCACTCTTTCAGCGATGCCCTCGGCGCATTTGAGGCCGATGAGCCCCGCTCCCACGATGAGCACGCTCGCCTTTTTATCCAGAACCTTTTCCAGCGCCAGCGCATCGTCTAAGGTCATAAAGGAGAATTTGTTCTTCACCTTTTCAAGCCCCTCAAAGGGCGGCACGAAGGGCGAGGAGCCTGTACACAAACACAGCCTGTCGTAGCCGTATCTGCCCTTGCCCTCAAGGGACACTACCTGCCTTTTGGCGTCCAGCTTTGCGGCTCTGCCGTAAACCACCCGGACATTGTTCTTCTCGTAGAAGTCTGCGGGGCGGTATTTCATTCGCTCGGTATCGGTCTTTCCCTCCAGCAGATAGGAGATGAGCGGCCGGGAATAAACGTGATGCTCCTCTGCGGAGATAACGGTGATGGCGCCCTCGCTGTCGAGGCTCCTGATGCCCTCGATGCAGCCCACCGCGGCGGTGCCGTTGCCGATGATAACATATTCAGCCATTGCTCTCACCTCTCCTCATAAACTATGGCATTGTTGGGGCATCCGGTCACGCAGGCGGGTGCTCCGCAGCTATTCTCCAAGCACAGCTCACATTTCTGCGCGGCGCCGTCAGGTCCGGCCGCTACGGCGCCGTAGGGACATACCAGCACACAGGTAAGGCAGCCCACGCATTTGTTCTTATCTATCTTGATAACTCCGTCCTGAATACTGATGGCTCCGGCGATGCAGCTTCTGACGCAGAGGGGGTCGGTGCAGTGCCGGCAGGAAACGGCGTAGGTGATGCCGTCATCTCCCTCAATATGTATGCGGGGGAAAATTGGCTTGCCCTTAAGGGCCTTCACCATATCGTCAAGGCCGGAGTTGGCATAGGCGCAGTTGTACTCGCACAGGTGACAGCCGAGGCACCATTCTTCATTCACATATACTCTTTTCATCACAATGCCTCCTTATTCCCCGGCGTGGGAGATGCCCAAAATTTCCAGCTCCTTGGCGGTGAGCCCCACGCCCCGGAGCATCAGTCTGTTGCCTCGCAGGCTCTCGATGGAGTTGATGCCCATGCCGCCCATAAGCTCCTTTATCTCATGCCGCCAGGCGTTCATCAGATTTACCAGCCTCTGTGAGCCGATATCCGGGTTGAGCCTCTTTACCAGCTCGGGATTTTGTGTGGCGATGCCCCAGTTGCATTTGCCGCTCTGGCAGGTGCGGCAGAGGTGGCAGCCCAGCGCCAGCAGCGCCGCCGTCGCAACGTAGACCGCATCGGCTCCCAGAGCCACGGCCTTGACCACATCGGCGGCGGAGCGCACGCTTCCGCCTACCACAAGAGAGACGTTATTTCTGATGCCCTCGTCCCGGAGCCTCTGATCGACAGCCGCTAGCGCCAGCTCTATGGGAATACCCACGTTGTCGCGGATCCTTGTGGGCGCGGCGCCTGTGCCGCCCCGGAAGCCGTCAATAGCGATGATGTCGGCACCGCTGCGGGCGATACCGCTGGCGATAGCTGCGATGTTGTGCACCGCCGCCACCTTTACGATAACGGGCTTCTTGTATTCGGTGGCCTCCTTAAGGGAGAATACCAGCTGTCTCAAGTCCTCGATGGAGTAGATGTCGTGGTGAGGCGCCGGGGAGATGGCGTCGGAGCCCTCAGGTATCATTCTGGTCTTGGAAACGTCCCCGACTATCTTTGCGCCGGGGAGATGTCCGCCGATGCCGGGCTTTGCGCCCTGACCCATTTTTATCTCCACCGCTGCCGCCGCCTCGAGGTAGTTCTTGTGAACGCCGAAGCGCCCCGAGGCCACCTGAACGACGGTGTTGGGGCCGTAAACGTAAAAGTCCTCGTGGAGCCCGCCCTCACCGGTGTTGTAGCAGATGCCCAGCTCCGTTGCCGCTCTCGCCAGAGATGCGTGGGCATTGTAGCTGATGGAGCCGTAGCTCATAGCTGAGAACATCACCGGCATTGAAAGCTCCAGCTGGGGAGCAGTCTCGGTGATGAGCTCGCCGGTCTGGCTGCGCCTTATCTTATCCGGCTTCTTTCCTAAGAACACCTTGGTCTCCATAGGCTCACGCAGGGGGTCGATGGGCGGGTTGGTGACCTGTGATGCGTTTATAAGTATCTTATCCCAGTAGACGGGAAAGGGCTTGGGATTTCCCATTGAGGACAGCAGCACTCCGCCGCTGTTTGCCTGCTTGTATATCTCCTTGATGGTCTCGTCCGACCAGTTGGCGTTCTCACGCAGGCGGCAGTCACTTTTGACTATCTTCAGCGCCCGGGTGGGACATAGGGAGACGCACCTCTGACAGTTGACGCACTTAGTCTCGTCGGAAAGCATAAGGCCGCGCTCCGGGTCGAAGCGGTGCACCTCATTGGCACACTGGCGCTCACAGACGCGGCACTGGATGCATCTGTTATCATTGCGCACCACCTCAAATTCGGGATATATAAAATGATCTCTCATCAGAATTTACCCTCCTTGACACGAACTATCACCGGCTCGCCGCCGGCGGGAGCATAGAGGTTCTCCGCCTCCGGCTCCATTACCCTGACAGCGGCCTCCTCGCTGGCGATGAACACTCTGTCGTCCTTTTCGGCGGTTATCATCGAGCGGAGCTTTAAGCGGTCGTTGAGGGCCATAAGCCCGCCGTCCCAGCCGTAGACTATGGAGAACGGCCCGGTGATGAGCAGGCTGGGGAACACCTGCCTTAAGTATGTGAGCTTTTCCTTTTCCTTCTCGGGCTTGGAGTTTATCGTTGACCAGAAGGGCGCCGCGATGACGGATGCCGCCTCCTCCAGCGTCAGGCCCTGCCGGCGGAGCAGATAGTCGAGAATGTAGGCGATGACCTCGGTATCCGTCTGGAGAGTACATTTATATCCGAACATCTCGATATAGCGCCGGTTGGCGTCGTAGGAGGATATCTCGCCGTTATGTACCACCGAGCTGTCCAGCAGGGAGAAGGGGTGAGCGCCTCCCCACCAGCCGGGGGTGTTGGTGGGGTAGCGGCCGTGAGCCGTCCAGGAGTAGCCCTCGTATTCCTCCAGCTTATAGAACACGCCGACGTCCTCGGGATAGCCTACTGCCTTGAAGCAGCCCATATTCTTTCCGCTGGAAAAGACGTAGGCGCCTTTCATTTCAGTGTTTATCTTCATCACTGTGCGGGCGGTGAACTCGTTCTCGTCCACCTGCTCGCTGGCGACTGCGGATTTCAGCGGGGCGCAGAAATATCTCCATATGATAGGCTCGTCAGTGATCTGCGGCAGCTTGCGGGTAGGAATGACCTCGCCGTAGACTATTTCAAAGCGCTCCTTTAAATAGGCCTCGCACTCCTTGCGGGTAGAGCGGTGGTCGAAGAAAATATGGAACGCATAGAAGTCCCGGTACTCGGGGTAGATGCCGTAGGCTGCGAAGCCTCCGCCGAGGCCGTTGGAGCGGTCGTGCATAGGCTTCATAGCGTTATAGATCACATCGCCCGTAATGCCCTTGCCCTCTCGGGAGATTATGGCTGCTATTGCACAGCCTGACGGGATACGGACTTCGCCTTCAAGTTTCATAAGTATCTCTCCTTTATAAAAGTGGTCGTGATATTGTATTTAGCCGGGCGCCCGCAGTTTGTGTGCTGTGGTACGGAAAAATTGGTCGCTGACGCTCCCTCTTTTCCTGTGAGACGTGAGCTGTAACATTTCGGCGCTGCGATTAATTTGTTCTTGAAACTTTAGAACAGTAGAAAAAGGTCGTGCCTTTTCGTTGCTGTGCGCAGCGCCGAGTTGCGGCTGGCGCCGCAAACGAGACGCTGTCTCGAGCTCTGCTGGGGCCAGCCCCATTTTATCCGAGTTGTTCGAGGATAAAATATCTCCGCAAGCCTCTGGCGCGAGGCTTGACCGCGCGCTTTTTAACGCGCTTCGCGTTCGTTGTCCCCACAACACAAAAAGCGCCCACTCCTTTTTACCTCCGGACACAGCTAAAGACAAAACTGTTTTTCGGAAATAAAAAAGAATGAACGCCATTGCTCATTTGCAAGTATTATATCTCAATTATTCATATTTGTCAATAGGCTATGTCAAATTTGGTGATTTTCTGCAAGTCGGCAAGTCAAAATATGCATATGTTTGTAAAAAACGTGCTTGACAAACTAATAAAAAGGGTGTATAATACGAAACATAGAGGCAAGGACGTCTCGAAGGTAAATCACTTCGGACGGACTTGTCTCTTTTTTTGCTGCCGGTTTTTCAGGGCGGCGGATAAATTTTTGATGGGGCAGCGCCGCCGCAGAGGGGCGCTTTTCCCTGGCGGTGCTGTTACACGAAACGGAGGAAACTATAATGAGCAGCGTAACGGAAATTTTTGCAAGCAAGGTATTCGATGACAGAGTTATGAAGTCAAGACTCTCTTCAAAGGTATATCAGTCCCTTAAGAATACTATTGATATAGGCGAGAAGCTGGATATTTCAGTCGCCAACGCAGTAGCTGAGGCTATGAAGGAATGGGCAGTGGAGCAGGGAGCTACACATTACACCCACTGGTTCCAGCCGCTGACCGGCATCACCGCCGAGAAGCACGATAGCTTCATCTCCCCCTCCCCCGACGGCAGAGTTATTATGGATTTCTCCGGCAAGGAGCTCATCAAGGGCGAGCCGGATGCCTCCTCCTTCCCCTCCGGAGGTCTGAGAGCCACCTTTGAGGCCAGAGGCTACACCGCCTGGGACCCCACCTCTTACGCCTTCATCAAGGGCAAGACCTTATGTATCCCCACAGCCTTCTGCTCCTACGGCGGCGAGGCGCTGGATAAGAAAACACCCCTGCTGCGCTCGATGCAGGCCCTCAACAAGCAGGCGCTGCGTATCCTTAAGCTCTTCGGCAACGACCAGGTGCGCCACGTTACCACCTCGGTAGGCTCCGAGCAGGAATACTTCCTTATCCCCAAAGAGCTTTACGATAAGAGAAAGGACCTTATCTATACAGGGCGCACCCTCTTCGGTGCAAAGCCCCCCAAGGGTCAGGAGCTGGATGACCACTACTTCGGCGTCATCAAGCCGAGAGTTGAGGCATATATGACCGACCTCAATGAGGAGCTGTGGAAGCTGGGCATTCTCGCCAAGACACAGCATAACGAGGTGGCTCCCGCACAGCACGAGCTGGCGCCTATCTACTCCACCACAAACGTTGCCACCGACCACAACCAGCTGACTATGGAAATTATGAAGAAGGTGGCTCAGAAGCATGGCCTTGTCTGCCTGCTGCACGAGAAGCCCTTTGCAGGCGTCAACGGCTCCGGCAAGCACAACAACTGGTCCATCGCAACAGACACCGGCGTGAACCTGCTGACCCCCGGAGAGACACCCTACGAGAACGCACAGTTCCTGCTGTTCCTCTGCGCCGTAATCAAGGCAGTGGACGATTATCAGGACCTGCTGAGAATTTCGGTAGCCACCGCCGGCAACGACCACAGACTTGGAGCTAACGAGGCTCCCCCGGCTGTTATCTCCATCTTCGTGGGCGAGGAGCTTGAGGGTATCCTCAAGGCCATCGAGACCGACACCCCCTACGAGGGCGTTGAAAAGACAGTAATGAAGCTGGGAGTAAGCGTTCTCCCCAGATTTACCAGAGATACCACCGACCGCAACAGAACCTCTCCCTTCGCCTTCACCGGCAACAAGTTCGAGTTCAGAATGGTAGGCTCGGCAGACTCCATCGCCTGCGCGAACATCATGCTCAACTCGGCAGTTGCGGAGAGCCTGAAAATCTATGCTGACCGTCTCGAGCAGGCTGACAACTTCGAGGAAAAGCTCCACGAGATGATCAAGAAGACCATCACCGACCACAAGCGCATCATCTTCAACGGCAACGGCTACGACGACTCCTGGATCAAGGAGGCCACTGAGGTCCGCGGGCTGCTCAACTACCGCACCACCCCGGATGCTATCCCTCACCTGATGGACGAGAAGAACGTGAAGATGCTCACCTCTCACAAGGTATTCACCGAGGCGGAGCTCCGCAGCAGAACAGAAATCACTCTGGAAAACTACTGCAAGCAGGTGCTCATTGAGGCCGGCACTATGGAGCAGCTGGCAAGGAGAGATATCCTCCCGGCAATCGAGGAATATGCAGCCTTCGTTGCAAAGACCGCCAACGCCAAGAAGTCGCTGGCTACCGACCTTGCCTGCACCTACGAGACCGAGACAGTAAAGCGCCTCTCGCAGCTGGCATCGGATGCCTATAAGAGCTTGGAGGAGCTGGCAGCTACTATTGAGAAGGTAAAGGCCGCCGAGGACGTCATCACCGAGGGCTATCTCATCAGAGACGAGCTGCTGGGAGTAATGGACAAGCTCCGCGCCTCCTGCGACGAGGCGGAGACCATTACAGCCGCCAAGTTCTGGCCCTTCCCGACCTACGATGAGCTGCTGTTCGGCGTAAGATAATAAAATAATACCCGCAAGCGCACAGGTCTGTGCGCTTGCTGTTTTGGAGGAAAATAAAATGTGTTGTATAATGGGCTGGTGCAAGGCCGCACCCGATATGGAGCTTATGCAGGAATGCTTTTCTAGGACCAAGTCAAGAGGCCCCGACGACACCCGCTATGCAGATGTGGGGGCAGGAGTGCTGGCCTTTCACAGGCTCTCGATAATGGGACTTACCCCGGAGGGCATGCAGCCCTTTAAGCTAGGGAACAGCTACGCCGTCTGCAACGGCGAGCTATACGGCTTCACCAAGCTGCGGGACGAGCTGCTTAAAAAGGGCTACCGCTTTCAGAGCGATTCCGACTGCGAGATACTTCTCCCTCTCTGGGAGCAGTACGAAACGGATATGTTCGCTATGCTGGACGCGGAATTTGCCTGCATAATCTATGACGGACAGACGGGGAGGTTCATCGCCGCCCGGGACCCCATCGGCATACGCCCGCTCTATTACGGCTATGACAGCGACGGAGCTATTGCCTTTGCCAGCGAGCCGCAGAACCTTGTGGGCATTGCAGACAAGATAATGCCCTTTCCTCCGGGACATTATTACATTGACGGCGAGTTTTACTGCTACAACGATATCTCCCACCCCGCAGAGGTGAGCTACGATACCCACGAGGAGATATACAGAAATATCCACGATAAGCTGACAGCAGGCGTTGAAAAACGCCTTATCGCTGATGCGAAGGTGGGCTTCCTGCTTTCGGGAGGACTGGACAGCTCTTTGGTCTGTGCCATTGCACAGCAGAAGTCGGATAAGCCTATCCGCACCTTTGCCATAGGTATGAGCGAGGACGCCATCGACCTGAAATACGCCAAGGAGACCGCCGACTTCATCGGCTCCGAGCACACCGAGGTCATCATCACCAAGGACGACGTTATCGCCGCCCTTGAAGAGGTGGTGCGGCTGCTGGGGACCTTTGACATCACCACTATCCGCGCCAGCATGGGAATGTATCTGGTCTGCAAGGCTATCCACGAGCAGACGGATATAAGAGTTATCCTCACCGGAGAGATATCAGACGAGCTCTTCGGCTACAAGTACACCGACTTTGCCCCCTCTGCGGAGGAATTCCAGCGGGAGGCGGAGAAGCGCGTTCACGAGCTGCATATGTACGATGTGCTCCGGGCAGACAGGTGCATTTCGGTAAACTCTCTGGAGGCGCGAGTGCCCTTCGGAGACCTTGACTTTGTAAAGTATGTCATGTCTATCGACCCTGAAAAGAAGCTCAACACTTACGGCAAGGGCAAGTACCTGCTGCGCAAGGCCTTCGAGGCAGACGGAATCCTGCCGGAGAGCATACTGTGGAGAGAAAAGGCGGCCTTCTCTGACGCTGTGGGTCATTCGCTGGTAAACTACTTAAAGGCCTATGCCGAGGATTATTACACCGACGAGGAATACGAGCAGCTGAGAACTAAATACAGCCACGCCCAGCCCTTTACAAAGGAGTCGCTGCTTTACCGTGAGCTGTTCGAGAAATATTATCCCGGGCAGGGAGAAATGATAGTGGATTTCTGGATGCCCAACAAGAGCTGGGAGGGCTGCAACGTCAACGACCCGTCGGCGCGTGTCCTTTCAAACTACGGCGACAGCGCAAAGTAAATT
>JAFUTK010000030.1 GCA_017471405.1 Ruminococcus sp. | reverse complement strand
TTGTGCATTGTGCATTGTGCATTGAATAAATATCGTTTTCCCCTCTTGCCAACCCACGCAATATGTGTTATAATAGTACTATCAATTGACCTTCGATGGGAGGAATGACATATGTTTTGCAGAAGCTGTGGCAACCAGCTGGCAGACAATGCTAAATTCTGTAACAAATGCGGCGCACAGGTAGCCGCTCCCGCACAGCCCTCCGCTCCGCAGAATAACCCGCAGCCCACCGCTACCCAGCAGATACCGATACAGCCGCAGCCGATGCGTCAGCCGCAGCAGCCATATCAGCTCAATTATCAGCAGCCTATGGCTCAGCAGCAGACACCTGTGCCTCCTATGGCGCAGCCATATCCCCAGCAGGCTGCCTCCTATCAGCTGGAGACGCCCTTTACTCCCGGGAAGATAGCGGCGATGTTTGGCTGGTGTGTCAGCGTATTTCTGCTGTTCACAACACTTTTCAAGGTGTTCCACGCCAAGTCATTTATAAGGGATTACAGCTTCGGCACCGCCAGCTACCTTAAGGACTGGGGCAAGATGGCGGAGATCAACAAGGAGAATATCATCTCCTATACCTTCAAACATTTGGGCGACACCTTCGAGACCGGAGTTTTCCTGAGCGGTCTCTGGCTGCACGTCATTTTTGAGTGTATCGCCTGCATAGTTCTGCTGGCGGCTCTGATAAACCTGTTTTCCAAGGACAGATATTCCGAGGCCTCCCTCTGGGGAAAGGTCAAGGCGGCATCTGTGCTGAGCTTTTTAGGCAACTGCTGCGCAGTTCTGGCAGTTATAATAAATGACGTCAAGAGCAATTTAGACGCTGACAAGGGCTTCTTTGAGGATTGGCCTGTAAAGCCGGGAGTTCCTGCATATCTGTTCATAGCGCTGGCGCTGGTGACTGCCATCGTATGCGGAATTATGAGCGGTAGGGCTTGCCGCGCCGCCACGCCTCAGGGTGCCGTATATCAATAAAATAAAATATTTAGGAGGAGAAGAAAATGACTATCGAGCAAGCATTTGAAAGATTTATCGGGCAGGAGGTGCTCGTCTACACCAGTACCTCAGGCACCGTTTCCGGCGGAGTTATCGAGTGCACCGTCGAGGAGGTCGGCGAGGGCTATGTCCGCATCAGCCAGGGCGACGAGGACGAGCGCAACGAGAGCATCGTAAATATCCGCAATATAATAAGGATACGCGAATATCCCAGAAAGAAAAACGGCAAGAAGAAAGTGATATTTGAATAAGAAAGGAGCCCGCAAATGCTGGTACTTATAGACGATATAAAGCTCAGAACAGAGCGTGACTTCGTCCCCTATGTTGACACGCTTTTCCATAACGAGAGCATCAATTCATTGGGCGACCTGACGCAGCTGCTGCTCACCACCGATGAGGAGATAGAGTTTCTGGTCTCCGACTATGACACTATCGAGGACAAGGAGTTCGCCTCCAAGGTGATGAAAATGCTCATCGACGTTTCCTCAGCAAGGAGCAACATCAAGCTGACACAGATGTAACGACAAAATAGTTTGTTGAAAAAGCGGCTTTAGGCGAAAAATGGTATCTCCCCCGAGGGTGGAGATACCATTTTTCGCACTTTGCGGCGCTGCGAAGCAGCGCCGCAAGCTATTTATAGCTCTGTAAGCAGGCTTTCCCGCCGCCGCGTTTTCTTTTATCCGAATATCCCGATGAACAGCACCAGAAACCCCGCCAGCACCATACTCATTCCCGTCAGCTGATTTTTCTCGCTGACCTTCCAGATGATGCCTCCGGCGACCATTGCCACTGCCCCGATAATTATCATCCACATTATGTCCCGCTCCCTTCTGCAAGAGCCTCCTCGATGCCCTGCATTATTATCCTGCCGGCACGCTCCGCTGCCTCCTTGGTGGAGGGCGGCGTTTCTCCGAGAGGATATTCAAGCCCCAAGCGCTCGTATTTCGCCTTGCCCATTGTGTGGTAGGGGAGTACGTCCAGCGCCTTGAGGTTCTTAAGCTCCGACAGAAAATGCCCCAGCCGAAGCAGGTATTCGTCCCTGTCGGTGATACCAGGCACCAGAACGTGCCTTATCCACACAGGCACCCCTCTGTCCCGCAGGAACCGCGCAAAGTCAAGGATATTTCTGTTCGTCCTGCCGGTGAGCTTTATGTGCTCCGCCTCGTCGATGTGCTTGATGTCCAGCATTACAAGGTCGGTGCAGCTGCACAACCGTACAAATTTTTGTACAGTTTGTGTATTCTCCGGCACAAAGGTCGCTCCGGAGGTGTCAAGGCAGGTGTGTATGCCCCGGCGCTTTGCCAGATAAAGCAGCTCGGTGACGAAATCTATCTGCATCAGCGGCTCGCCCCCGGTGACGGTTATCCCGCCTCGCTTGTAAAATTCTTTGCAGGAGTCGTATTCCGCCAGCAGACTTTCGGCAGAGCGGGGAGTGCCGCGCCCCGGCTCCCAGGTGTCGGGATTGTGGCAGTAGAGGCACCTCATAGGGCAGCCCTGCATAAATATCACAAATCTCACTCCGGGACCGTCCACAGTCCCGAAGGATTCCGTCGAGTGGATATAGCCCTCCGTCCGGCTCACTCCCTTTCGCTTTTTCTGGGATATATTATACCACAAAACAGCTCCCCCGTCAACGCATAACATTTATTTACAATCTGTGTACTTGTTATTTCCTAATTGTTATATAGGTTTTACAATTCGTTAATATATTTCCGTTCATAATTTGTACAGTGTTACAAAAAATCCACAAAGTCCCTCAAAATTGTTGCAATTGTATCGCTTAAATGTTAAAATAATATGTAGAGGGAATAAAGTGAGGTGTATGTAACAGTGACACTGTTTAGAGGACGAAACGAAAAGAACCGCTCCAGGAAGCGGGTCATCAGGACCTGCTGCGAGGGAGAGGTGCTGGATATTTCTATGAACTCCAACCCTGCCATAAGCTCGCGTATTCTGGGCGAGGGCTTCTCGGTGAAATGCTCGGGTGAGGATATAACTGCGCCCATAGCCGGAACCGTCAAGGATATCTCCGACAAGGGCCACAGCTATGCCATTCTGGGCGGGGACGGCGTGAATGTGCTGGTCTGTATAACAGCCGACGACAAGCAGGAGGAGCTGGAGCCTCAGGTATCCGAGGGCGACCTGATAGAAGCGGGAGCGCTGCTGTGCCGCAAGCAGGGCGCTGAGGCAGCTGTCATTGTGACGAATACAGAGATAATGAGCAAATTCCGCATAGCGGAGGGCGTGACCCGCACCGCAGAGGACGGAGTAATGATCTACGAGCTATAATTAAAGGCCGCCGAAGGGCGGCTTTTTTAATGCGGAATTCCGAATTAATTTCGCTTTTCCCCTTGCAAAATTTCTCCCGGCATAGTATAATAAAAAGAGTGCAAAAATTGGGAAGGGAGGTCATCAGCTTGAACAGCCGCAGCGAGACCGCAAGGATCCTCTCGATGAGGAATATAATGGTGTTCGTTTATACCCTGCTGGCAGCCTTGCTGTTTGCCGGCACCTGTTTCTATTTTATCAGCTTTAGTGAGCGCTCTCTGAAAACTCAGTCTGAAAACTATACAACTATGGCGGCGCAGCAGTCCGCCACCAATGTAAATACATATTTCAGGAATATCGAGCAGTCCCACAGGGTAATCTTTGATGATATGAGGCTTGTGGAATTCTACCCCGCAGGGGGGCAGCTCACCGGCGACGAGCTCTCTATAGCCTCCGAGGTCACAGAGCTGTTCACCAAGGCCAGCTATACCGCCGATTATGTCGATCTGGGAGTTATCTATGAGGGCGGCGGCACCGCCGGAATCGTCTCCGACGGAACTCTTGACCTCCTTGGCTTCGATCCCTACAGCAGAGCATGTCAGCTGCTTGGAGAAAATGACTCCGGGTGGGCAGTATTCTTCTCCGGAAATGTTTCCAGAACCAGCTTCATTAAAAGACTTAACCCTCACGCTGTAACTATCTCCTCAGTCTATGCCTCCAAGCTGACGACCATTTTCAGCAAGCTGATGGAGCCTGCCAATCTCTCGCTGATAGTTACTGATGACACTGACAGAGTTATCTATTCCTCTGAGAATACCCCTTATACCGCAGGGGATAGATTAGAGACAAGCATCATCACTCTTCTTGACGGAAGGGAGAATATAACCGTAGGGGGCGACGGCGTTACCGTCTGCCTTATCTCTCTTGATAACGGCTGGCATATGTATTCTATGGTAACGCCCGTCAAGGCAGAAAACCGCGTATTCGGAATGACAGTTGAGAACTACATTATTATAGTCGGAATGTCTGTACTGCTGATATTCGTTGTCGCGGGAATGATCATCTCCGCCTACTATCTCTCTGACCGCAGCATAAAGAAGGTCACCGAGTACGATACCGACCCGGATACCGGCGTCCTCACTGCCTTCTACTGCGAGGAGACTGTCTCCGAGCAGATCGAGACTACCCTTGCGGGCAGTACCTGGGCCTTTACGCTGGTAAAGATCAAGGACATCGAGCTTATGGGTGAGCGGCTGGGAGAGGACTTTGTTCGCTCCGGAAAGGTAAAGCTGGCCTCACTTCTGATTGAGGGCTTCGGCGAGGATACCACTATCGGCCTTAACGACAGAGGCGAGTTCGTTGTTTTCTCTGACTTTTCCGACTTCGACATCTTCAAGGCACACGACACCTTAAAGCAGAAGCATGAGGATGTAAGAAAGCTGTTTTCAGAGCTCCTTGTGGGCGACGACGAGGATATCAAGCTGGACGTGGCTATGGGAGTGTGCGTCTATCCCGATAACGGCAAGGACTACGACGAGCTGGACAATAACGCCCTGACCGCCCTTGAAAAGGCCCTGACAATGGAAAAGGACAGCCTCGCTTTCTATGAGGAGAAAAAGAAGCAGGGAGGTGACCGCTGATGAAATACTCCCGCCTTATAATACCCCTGCTGACCGCCGCCGTTATGGCTCTTTCAGCCTGCGGCGAGACCGATGAGATAGAGGTCGCAAGACCCGTCAGCATCTCCTTCTCCTGGTGGGGCAAGGACGTCCGCCACGGCTACACCCTGCCCGCAATAAAGGACTTTGTCCTGATGAACCCCGAGATAGAGGTCATCACCGAATACAGCGAGTTTGACCCCTTCCAGAGAAAAATGGACGTTGAGTTCGCCGCTCATGACGAGTGCGACGTTATGCAGATAAACTACGACTGGCTCTTTCGCTATTCTCCGGACGGAACAGGCTTCTATGACCTGAATGAGCTTTCGGAGTATATCAAGCTCGACAACTTCTCCGAGGACGAGCTCTCCTACGGAATGATAAACGGCAGGCTCAACGGCATCTCCAATGCCCTGAATACTGAGACCTGTTACTTTAACGCTGATATCTATGCAAGCTACGGCCTGCCCGTTCCCGATACCTGGGACGCCCTGTTCAATGCCGCCGAGTTTATGGCCGCCGACGGCGTCTACCCCATAGAGCTCAACCGCAAATCCTCCTGGCTGTGCTGCATAGCTCATGAGGAGCAG
Organism: Ruminococcus sp.; assembly: GCA_017471405.1. Taxonomy (GTDB): domain Bacteria; phylum Bacillota; class Clostridia; order Oscillospirales; family Ruminococcaceae; genus FB2012. Next base: position 11,065 of record JAFUTK010000030.1, on the reverse strand, counting down.
CAGACGGGGGTAAGATGCTTTGATAAGGACGGCAGCCTCACCTTCACCCAGGAGAACTTTGAGCATATGCTGGAGTTCTATAAGAGAATGATAGACCACCGGGTTACCAAGTATGTAAACGACATCGACAAGCAGGACTTCATCGACGGCGTCTCCGCGGGAGCGGTCTACTGGATATCCGACGCCGGCTACTACTGCCAGCCCCTCATCGACAAGGGGATGAACATAGTTGTGGGAGAATATCTGAGGATACCCAACAGCGAGCTTTCCGGCTGGTACGCCAAGCCCACCAGCCTCTACTGCATCAGGCGGGACACCCCCGCTCCCGAGGCGGCGGCGAAGCTGGTGAACTTCCTGCTCAACAGCGAGGAAATGGCGAAATATCAGGGCACCGAAAAGGGCATACCCCTTAGCAGGTCAATGCTTGAGGTGCTGGAGGCGGACAGCAAGCTGAACGGCGTGCAGTACACCGCCAATCAGATGCTGCTTTCCTCCCCGCAGGTGGAACGCATCAGCCCCTACCTTGAAAACAACACCCTGCTGACCGCCTTTGATAACGCCGTTAAGAGCGTGCTGTTCGACGGCGGAGACATAGCAGAGCAGGCACAGACGGTATATGAAACGGCGCAGGCACTTGTTGATTAATTCCGAATTCCGAATTATATAGGTTCTGCATTATTTTAGAAATGAGGTTATACTAAATGGACGTATTCAAGGAGCAAAACGTAATAAAGCTGCAGGACGGCAGAGATACCCGCAAGAAGATACTGTTCGGCGTCACCTCAATAATGGTGGCGGCATCTATCTTCCTGCTCACCTTCGGCACAGTGTTTATGATGGTGGGCATACTGCTGGCGGGAGCCACCCTCTACGGTGGGTACTACCTTGTCACCGGGCTTTATGTGGAGTATGAGTATATCCTCACCAACGGCGAGGTTGACTTCGATAAGATTACCGCCCAGCGCTCCAGAAAGCGCCTTGCAACGATCCGCCTTTCCGAGGCCACTGAGTTTGAGGTCTTTGACCCCGATAACGACATCGACGGCGCCGATACCTACGTTTACGCCACCGCCAACGACCCCGAGCAGACCGATTACGTCCTTAGGGTAAAGCACAAGAGCCTGGGCGATACCGTCATTTACTTCACTCCCAGCGAGGAAATGATAGGCCTTATCAAGCAGTTCCTTCCCAGAACGATGAGGGTGAAATGATCCGCGTCGGCGTCGATCTTGTAGAGATCGAGAGATTGGAAAAGAGCTGCCAAAACAGGCGCTTTGTGGACAGGGTCTATTCCGAGGCCGAGCAGCAGCTGTTTCTAGGTGAGAAGCCTAAATATGACTCCCTTGCCGGCAACTGGGCTGCTAAGGAGGCCTTTTCAAAGTCCCTGGGCACCGGTGTCCGGGGCTTTGACCTCGCCGAGGTGGAGATACTTCGGGACGAGTTGGGTGCCCCCTATATCCGCTTGTCCGGCAGAGCAGAGAAGATAGCCGAAGGAAAGGGGCTGTCTTTCTCAGTCAGCATCACCCACACCAAGCAGCTGGCGGAAGCGGTGGTCATAGCCTACAGTCTCTGAGCAATAAGTTCATTGGGTCAATGTAAAATGCACAATGCACAATTCACAATGCACAATTCACAATGCACAATCGAATGGTGTCCAGGCTAATTGCAAGCAATTAGCCGGAAGTTTGCTGCACAAACATTTCGCTGCGCGGACAGATGCCCATTCGGGCACCGCAGACAGTAATGACAATGCACATTAGTTATTTATTTCATTTCACTAAAGTGCCCGAATGGGCATATCATTGCCCGATAGGGCGATACCATTAATTGTGCATTGTGAATTGTGAATTGTGCATTAATCAAAAGGAGAGATATCATGGAATTTGATAGGTTGGTCCTTACCCCTCCGCAGATGCGTACTGCCGAGCTGGCAGCGGGAGCCCACGGCGTCTCCGTCTCGGAGCTTATGGATATCGCCGGCGAGGCTCTGGGCAGGGCAGTGCTGGAGGCCGCCCACCGGCTGATGAAGAAGAATATCCTCTTTATCTGCGGCAACGGAAACAACGGCGGCGACGGCTATGTGGCGGCAAGGCTCCTTCAGGGCTCCGCCGCCGAGATAACCGTTATCCAGTGCGGTCAGCCCAAAACTGACCTGGCTAAGGCAGCCTTCGCAAAGCTGTCTCCCGAGACTGAGATACTCACTCTCGAGCAGGTCATAGCCGACCCCTCAATAATAGACCACGCCGAGATAATCGTGGACTGCGTATTTGGCATCGGCTTCCACGGCGAGCTGGACCGCAACCTTCAGTGGCTGTTTCTTAAATGCGCCCTGTCGGAGAGCTACTGCATCGCCTGCGATGCCCCCTCCGGCGTCAACTGCATGAGCGGACGCATCTCCCCCGGCACCTTTGCCGCTCACGAGACAGTCACCTTCCACCGCCCCAAGCTGGGAATGCTCATCTCTCCCGCCAAGGAGCGCTGCGGCGAGATAAAGACCGTCCCCATAGGCATCGGCGACTACGTCAGCGAATACACCAGAGTAGTCATCAACTACGCCGATAAGGAGCTGGTAAAGACCTTCCTCCCATACAGAGTTGAGGACAGCCACAAGGGCAACTTCGGCAGGGTGGTACTCTGCTGCGGCTCCTCCGCATACCCCGGTGCCGCCGTCATCTCCTCAAGGGCAGCACTGCGCTCCGGCGTTGGCATAGTCAACCTTTGCACCCACGAAAGGGTCATAGACGCCGCGCTGGGCTCTATCCCCGAGTGCACCTTTACGCCCGTGCGCTGCTCCTATGACGGCTATATGCTCTCCGACGCCGCTGATGATATCCTCCGCGCCTGTCAGAGGGCAGGAGCGCTGGTCATCGGCTGCGGCCTTGGCAAGACCGAGCAGACCGAAAAGCTGGTCTGCGACCTGATAAGGCGCGCCCCCTGCCCCATAGTTCTCGACGCTGACGGAATAAACTGTCTGTCCGCGCATATAGATGTATTGAAGGAAAAGCGGACAGAGATAATCCTCACTCCACACCCGGCGGAGCTGGCAAGGCTCTGCGGCACCGATACTGCCAGCGTGACCCAGGATATGTTCGGCCACGCCTGCGAGATAGCGGAGCAGTATGGCGTCACAGTCCACTCCAAGAGCACCCAGACACTCACTGTCAAGGACAACATCTGCTATCTGACAGATTTTGGCTGCTCGGCGCTTGCCAAGGGCGGCTCGGGAGATATGCTGGCGGGACTTATCGGCGGACTAATCGCTCAGGGTCTCTCGTCGGAAAAGGCCTGCGTGCTGGCGGACTATATTATGGGACGCTCCGCAAGGGCGCTGTGCGAGACGCTCTCGGCCAGAGGTGTGCTCCCCATCGACATAATTGAGCGCTTCCCCCGGACATTTTTCGAGCTGGAGCAGGATCTCTGAACAGAATAAGACAAAAACGGCTTTCCTTTTGGAGAGCCGCTTTTTTAATTCCGAATTCCGAATTACAGCAAAGATTCAGAAAAACACCACACTACAGACCAAGGAGGCACTATATGAAGAAAACCATCATCGTCCTCACCGCCCTCACCCTCTGCGCCTGCTCTGGCAGCAGAGACAATAACGAGCCGGATAAGCTGCCCGCAGACCTTTCAGCCTGTATCGAGCTGCAAAACGGCGTCTGCGCCGACGTGCTCCGCAGCGAGGACGGCAGCTGGGACTATACCCTAACCTCTCCCGATACCGCCGCCGGCGCCGGGATATCCTACCTCTCGGACGGAATCTGTGTAATATCCGTAGGAGAGCACAGCACAGTCTATGACAGAGAAAAGCTCCCGCAATACGGAGTTCTGGAGCTGACCGCCGCCGCACTTGACAGCTGTATCAATGATAAGGGTGTTACCGCCTCCGCAGCGGAGGGCACCACCACCCGCACCGGGAGCGTTAGGGGAGTGTCCTTCACCCTTACCTCAGGGCAGGGGAGCCCCATTCAGCTCACCCTCTCCACCGGCGAGACCGTTACCTTCAAGCAGCCGACAGGCGAGACCGAGTGACACCTATTACCCAACATAAAAAGAACGGCCCCGCCTCCCGGCGGGGTCGTTCCCTAGCCTAATATTGTTTCGGTATCATGTACCGAAATAAGCATTACTTAAAGTCGATCTTGTTCAGATCAAGGCTTGATGTATCCAGCCCGTCCATATCTCCGGAGCTCTGGAAGGAAGAGCCGGAGGAGGAGTAGCTCTGCTGCTCCTGCTTTGCGGCCTCCTCGGCGGCCTTCTGCTCCTTTGCCAGTTCCTGAGCGGCAAAGCTCTGTGCAGCGGCCTTCTCTCTTGACTGCCTGTAAAGCGAGGGCTCGTCAAAGATAGCATCGGCGCCCGTAGACTTAGGCCTCTGGGGAGACTGAGGAACGTTGGCAGCAGCTTTCTTCTCTGCGTTCTCCTTTGCGACCTCCTCTGCGCGGTTCTCACCCTGACAGAGCGCAGGCTTTGTCAGCTCGAACCTGCCGTAAAGGGTTGCAAGGAAATCAGCGTCAACTCTCATATTGGTTATGAGCTTGGATACCTGCCGCTGGTTCTTTCTGGCATTGGTCAGTGCGGAATATACCAAAGTAATGTAAATCTCATCGAAGTACTTGCTGTGAACATAGGTCAGCAGGTAGCACTTTTCCGGAAGCAGCGCTATGGGTGAAACGGTCTCCATTTCCATAAGGTAATAAGGATCTCTGAGTACCTGATTTTTCACCATTTCCTTGCTGGTGCCGGTGGTGAAGGAGGTGTCCTTGAAGGCGAACTGGGGCATTGGCTTTTCTTCCACAGCCCAATCGTCCTCAGATTCGATAAAGGGCTTCTTAGCCTCACCGTAAACCATTACCAGCGCCGGAGCGACAAGTATCGCCAGCTCAGCCAGCCATACCATCCAGAGCATAAAGCCTTTGACAGGCTCAGCATCAGCGTCGAAGCCGGAGCTGTAACGGTGGCTCTTGATAGTCCATCTTCCCACAGAGTTGATATCCTTGATATCCGAGAACAGCTCGCCCGGGTGTGTCAGCAGGAAGCCGGTGGTGCGAGCCTTCATACCGCGGTATTCAAACATATAATCGTAAAGGCTCATATTGGAGGACCTTATCTTGTCGGCACTCTCCATTATCTCGTCAGCGGTGGAGCCAAGCAGCCCGGTGTACATATCGTAAAGGCTGTCACCAAAGAGCTTTTCAACTGTGGATATCCAAGGAGCCGCCTCAGAGCTCAGTGAAGCCAGCGACGAGAAGGTGTAGTTCTTGAAAAGCGGCAGCGTAGTAGCCATAGTCTCCGCTTCCTCCTTGGTGGTCGGGAGGTCCTCGTCAGAGACTAGCTCGGTGACGCTCATATCCTTCATATCGTCGTAGAAGTTTTTATTCCAGTCTCTTCCGACGTAGATAGCCCACTTTGCGTAGTTTACCAGCACCAGAGCAACAGCCGTTACTACCAGCGCCAGCACTGGGAAGCGTATCTTGAAAACTTTTACGAATTTGGAGCCGATAAAGCCCAGCAGAAAGCTTATTCCCACTGCCATCAAAATGTTGAGGTAGATCAGCGGTATCACTGAGGCTATCACAAGATACAGCCAAGACACCACAACTCCCGCCACCAGCATTGCAAAGAACATCAGAACGATGCCCAAAGGCGAGAACTTGTTAGAAGGTTTGTAAAGTTCGTTCATATCTTTCCCCTACCATATTTATTTACCCGGATAATGCGTCCGAATATAATTTTACTTTTTCATTTTAACATATTATTTCGGCAAATGCAATAGTATTTTAAAAAAAGTTGTACCCTCTCTGAACAAATCAACAAAAATGAAGAATGTCTCTTCCCAAAACAGCAAGAATTGAAAAAAAGGCTTGCAAAATGCGGAGCAATGTGTTATAATAAAGTGTAATTTTATCGTGGCTCACTATCTTTACACAGGAAGGGAGAGGCTTTTATGATAAAAGTGACCAATCATATCGGGACTATCGGAGTATCCGCAAGATACCTGCGCTCGCTCATTTCGCAGACCGCGGAGAGCTGCTTCGGCGTTGCCGGAATGAATTCCTACGGCGCTGTTCAGAGCGTCAATAACCTTATGAAGCGCGACCGCGCCGAGAACAACGGCGTCATCATCAAGCAGTCGGAGAATAAGCTGGTCATCGACCTGCATATCACCGTCACCTACGGCGTGAATGTCGGCGCCATTACCGACAGCATTGCCCATAAGGTCAGCTATGTGGTGACCGAGCGCGCCGGCATCGAGGTCGAGGCTGTCAACGTCTTTGTTGACGCGATCGTTGATTGAAAAGCTCTGAGGGCAGAGCATAGTATAGGAGGAAGAACCAGTGATAAACGGCAGTGTGCTGCGCGACGCGCTTATCAGCGCCGCCAACAGCATTTCCAACCAGAAAAAATCAGTTGACGAGCTCAACGTTTTCCCCGTTCCCGACGGTGATACGGGTACAAATATGTCTATGACCATCGGCAACAGCGTGGCGGAGCTCAAAAACCTCCCCGACGACGTTGACGCCGGAGTTGTGGCCAAGACCGCAGCCTCCGCACTGCTCCGCGGCGCAAGAGGCAACTCGGGAGTTATCCTCTCCCTTATTTTCAGAGGCTTCTCCAAGGCTCTGAAGGGACAGGCCCAGCTCACCGACGAGAACATCGTCGCCGCTCTTGAAGCTGGCGTAGAGGGCGCTTATAAGTCAGTCATGAAGCCAACCGAGGGCACTATCCTCACCGTTGCCAGAGAGGCCGCCGAAAAGGCAAGAGAGGTCTCCCGCTCCACCAACGACCCCATTCTTATCTGGGACGAGGTTTGCCGTCAGGCAGAGATAACCCTAGAGGGTACTCCCAAGCTGCTGCCCGCTCTGGCAAAGGCCGGAGTAGTTGACGCCGGCGGTAAGGGCCTTTGCATCATCTTCTCGGCTATGAGAGATGTGTTCAAGGGCGGCGCCATCGTCGAGAGCACCCAGCAGGAAACAAAGCCCGTTACAATCGAGACCTTCTCCGATGTTGTGGGCAAGTACGATCAGGAGATTCACTTCACCTACTGCACCGAGATGATCGTTACCAAGAATAAGGATGCCGAGGACGCTTCAAAGCTCCGGGCTTACCTTGAGACCATCGGTGACTGCGTTGTCGTTGTTGACGACGAGGATATCATCAAGTTTCACGTTCATACCAACGACCCTGGACTTGCTATTCAGAAGGCTCTCGAGTTCGGCTATATCAACCTGCCGAAGATCGAGAATATGAAAATGCAGCACAAGGCCAAGCAGAAAGAGGCCGAGACCAAGATGACCCCCGCTAAGCCCGAGAAGAAGTACGGTTTTGTGGCAGTTGCAGCCGGCGCCGGCATTGAGACTATGTTCAAGGACGTGGGCGTTGACAGCATCGTTAAGGGCGGTCAGACAATGAACCCCTCAACTCAGGATATCCTGGCGGCTATTATGGCGACCCCCGCTGAGATAGTTTTCGTGCTGCCTAACAACAAGAATATTATCATGGCTGCCGAGCAGGCGGTCAAGCTGGCTGACAGAAAGGTGTGCGTTCTCCAGACAAGGACTATCCCTCAGGGAATGAGCGCTATGCTGGCCTTTGACCCCGACGCAGACTTCAACCACAACCGCATCGAGATGACCAAGGCTCTGGAAAGAGTCTCCACCGGTATGGTGACCTTCGCCGCCCGCGATTCCGATTACGACGGCCACGACATCAAGCAGGGCGAGATACTCTGCCTTGATAACGGCAAGCTGGGCTTTGTTGAGAAGGACGTTACAAAGGGCGCCTACAAGCTCACCAAGAGACTTGTCAAGGGCGACAGCTCCTTTATCACCGTCCTCTACGGCTCCGATGTCACCGACGAGGCTGCCGAGACCCTTTACAGTATGCTCCAGAACAAATATCCCTCGCTGGATATCAACCTCATCAACGGCGGACAGCCTGTTTATTACTACATAATCTCGGTAGAATAACTGCATAACAAATAAGCCCCCGAAAGCTCGGGGGCTTTTATTTTTGCCTTATGACGCACTTTCCGCACGCATATACTTTCTCTCAAATTCCTCAACGGAGATGGCCTTGTCAAACAGCCAGCCCTGTGCCATTCGGTGGCCGGAATCTGCCAGTATCTTCGCCTGAGCCTCGGTCTCAACGCCCTCGAAGATTATCTTCTTGTTTGTCAGGTCGATGAGCGAGCATATCTTGTTTACATAGTCTATGGCCTGTGGACTGGTGGTCAGGTTGTCGATGAACACCTTATCAACCTTTACGATATCCACCGGCGCGTAGAGCAGGACGCTCAGGGACGAATATCCCATTCCGAAATCGTCGATGTCTATCTTGAAGCCCTTTTCACGAAGCTTTTTCATATCGTTGTAGAGAGAGCTGAAATCCTGCATAAAGGCGCTCTCGGTTATCTCGATCTCAATGAGCGAGGGCTCGATGCCGTAGAAGTCAGCCAGCGCCGCTATCTTGTCGGAGAAGTTCTTGTGGCTGGCGTGGTTGCGTGAGAAGTTTATAGAGATAGGGAAGAGCCTGTAGCCCTCTCTCTTCCAGCGGGCAAGAGTTTTCAGCAGCGTCTCGTAGATGTACATATCCAGATCTACGATGTAGCCCACCTTTTCCAGCACGTTGATGAACTCATAGGGCAGCTTGTAGGTGCCGTCGGGATTTCTCCAGCGGCTCAAAGCCTCAGCACCGATTATCTCCCGCTTGTCCAGCGAGAACTTGGGCTGCAGGAAAAGCTCTATCTGACCGGTCAGCAGAGCGTTTTTCAGCTCGGCAGCTATCTGCTGCTCGTGGCTGCGCTGCTTTCTCATTCTCTCGGAGTAGATGCCGCAGGGTATCTCCTTGACGCCCTTGACGCTCCTTCGGGCAAGGTCAGCATTGTCAATGGAGAGGGTAACGTCCACATCCGGATTAGGCAGGAAGTAAACGCCCGTTGAGATGTGCAGGTCAGAGGCGGGATATCTCAGCCTTTGGTCGTTGTGGAAGCTGGTGTTGACCGACCTTATCTCCTCGATGATGTCCTCGCGGCTGTCGCCCATAACAAAGCAGGAGTAGAAGTCGGAATAGATGCGGCAGGCGTGAACGGTTATCTTGGACTTGGAAAGCCTCACCGCGAAATCCCTGAGCATCTGATTGCCGGAGTCAAAGCCGAAGTTGTCGTTGACATACGAGAAGTCGTTGATATCGCAGTAGATGATGGCATAGCATTTGCCCTTTTCAAAGCCCTTTGAAAGGCTCTCGGTTATCCTTTCCTTGTATGGCTTTCTCAGCAGCAGCCCGGTGACGTGGTCTGTGGTGGACAGACGCTCTATCTCCGCCTGCTCGCTCTTGATGGTGCTGCGCAGCTTTCTTTCCGACTCAATACAGTAAAGCCTGCCGTAAATGGACTTCATTCTGCCGTTCTCGTCCGCCACGCTGACATACACCGCCTTGTACCAGGTGTAGTCGTCGTCATAGGCGCGGGTGCGGAATTGAATGCTGCCCCTCTGGGGCTTGGAGCGGGCAAGGTCAATCCTCCTGCGGAACTTCTCCACGTCCTCCGGGTGGATATACTTTGAGAATACATTCTCGGAGAGATAGCCGCCTATGCGGTTATCCTCCTCAAAGAACCGATTGATGCAGTTGGAGAGCATCATGGTGTCGGAAACTATATCGTATTCATAGAATATCTCATCGGTGTTCTCGAGAATGAGGTTGATGCGCTCGGTCTGGTTTTCAAGGTCGCTTTGGAGCTTTTTCATATCTGTGATGTCCATAAACACTACGGATATGATGTAATTTCCCCGCTGGGAGCGTCCCATAAACTTGGTGCGCAGCTGTAACCAGATCTTGCTGCCGTCAGGGCGGGAGAAAAGGATCTGCCGCTCCATTACCTTTTCCTTGTGGATATATGAGGCCGCCTCTGAGGTGTATTGCAGCACCTCCTGCCGCCTGAACAGCTTTCCGCCGAAGCTTGGGTGTCCCTCCTCCGAGCCGTAGCCGAATATTTTATAGTATTCCTCATTTGCCTTGAGTATCAGCAGCTCATCGCCCACTATCTCGTAGAGCGCCACGCCGCCGGGAATATTCATCATCAGAGTACCCAGCTCCTGCTGGCTCGAGGAATATTTCTCCTCCAGCTCCTCCCGGTCGGAAACACTGCATATGGTTATCTTGTTATAGTGACACCCATCGCCGGGGTAATAATCGTCACCGAAGCAGAGCACGTTGATTATCTCTCCGCTTTTGAGCACAAAGCGGTGCTCAAGAAAGGTGCCTATCTTGCCCTCTACGATCTGCTGAACATAGCCGATGTATTCCTCTCTGTCCTCTTCGGGAAGAAAGTCAAAGAGGGAAAGCTTGCCGACAACGTCTTCTTTTGAGTAGCCGGTCAGCTCGGTGAAGCCGTCGAGAGTGTCAACGATAATGCCGTTATTTTCAAGGTTGATGACGTAGCTGCCGTACACAACGACAGATACCGCCTGCTTTTTACTGCTCATAAAGCCGCCTCCCTTCAAGCACACATAGTCCTGCATTTTATCTAGTATAACACATTTTCCATATATTTTCAATAGTGTGCAATTATTTTCGGCAATTCGTATATTATTTTAGTGATTTTGCACAACAGCATTTTGGGGCATCTTGTCGGAAAGCAAAAAAGATACCTTACCCAAAATGCGTGAGGTCATTAAGGGGGAATTAACTCTACAAACTGAATAGGACAAAGAACCGCTGACAAAATACTATTGTCGGCGGTTTTTGCAAACCATCTTTCAACGGCAATGTCAATCAGGGATCGGTTGTGAATTAAAAATTAATTGGCTATAACTGCTAATTATCTTCACAGGTTATTGACATTGGGACAAAAATGTGATATTAAAACACCCAACTTTAATATCATAAACAAATATTCCGTTTCATCCCTCAAACGCCGTAAAATAACCAATTTAAGCAAAGATAGTCAAAAAACACATTTGTTCGATTTTGGGTAACTTAATATATCTTTGTTGACCAAAAGTTGTCCGAGACAGGTTAAGACAGCGGAATATATCGTAATCAAAATAATAAAGGAGAACCCAATAGT
>JAFUTK010000029.1 GCA_017471405.1 Ruminococcus sp. | reverse complement strand
TTCTCGTTCAGCTTGTCATCGTTAAGACATATGAAACCTGCCACTGTGTCGTTGTGACCGGAGAGGAACTTGCTGGCGCTGTGGATAACTATATCCGCGCCAAGGTCGAGAGGGTTCTGAAAGCAGGGAGAGAGGAAGGTGTTGTCAACCGCCAGCAGCGCCCCCGCCCTGTGAGCGATGTCCGCTACAGCCTTAAGGTCGGTGATGTGCATCATCGGGTTGGTGGGGCTCTCAACGTATATCGCCTTGGTCTCGGGGAGCAGAGCAGCCTTTACCGCATTTAAATCGCTGGTGTCGGTGTAGCTCACCTTGATGCCGTTCTTTTCGGAGATGAGCCTGTGAAGCCTGAACACACCGCCGTAGAGGTCCTCCGCGCAGAGGATATGGTCCCCCGGGGAGAATAGCTCAAAGAAGCAGCTGATAGCCGCCATACCGGAGGAAAAGCCGATAGCGTGGCTGGCATTCTCGATGGAAGCCACTACCTCCTCCGCGTGCTGCCTTGTGGGATTGGATTCCCGGGTGTAATCAAAGCCGCTGCGGTTGTGACCGGTCTCGATATGGCTGAAGGTGGCTGTCTGATAAATGGGGAAGCTCACCGCCCGGAAGGGGTCGTTAAGATCGGTCTCCTCTCTCCCGTGGATACATCGTGTTTCAAAGGCTCTGCTCATTGTGCTCTCTCCTTGTCAAAAGGGCGCTGACAATGCAGCGCCGCTTTAATGTGCTTATTTTATCCCTAAGCGGGGGTCAGATAACGTACCCCGTTCCGTCAAGGCGCTCTCTGCCGTGGGGGAGCTTCCAGCTCTCCACCTCCGGTCCCTTGGGTACTATATTGTAGATGTTGTCTATCTGGCAGTCGATGAAGTAATGGGTCTTAATGGCATTAAAATCAGTCGTGCCGCCGAAGGCGTCTATGGAGTAAAGGTCTCTTGCGTAGGCCCACAGGTTCTTGTAGTCCCGCAGGCGGTTGCGGTTCACTCTGAATGCGGTGTAGTACGCCGCATCAAAGCGTGCAAGAGTAACATAGAGCCTTACATCAGATTCGGTTATCTTGTCACCGAAGAGGTATCTTCTGGTCTCGAGCCTTTCCTCCAGCCAGTCGAGACGCTTAAACACCGTCTCGTAGGCTTCATCGTAGGCCTCCTGGCTCTTGGCAAAGCCCGCTCTGTAAACGCCGTTGTTTACCTCGTGGTAGATGACCTCATTCAGCTGGTCGATGTACTCTCTTAACTCCTCCGGATAGAGGTCGGGAGCACCGGGCTTGTGGAACTCCTTCCATTCGGTCTCGAAGTAGAGGGTCAGGTTCCAGTAGTCGTTGTTGACGACCTTCTTTGTGGTTACGTCCACCAGCGCGGGGACTGTAGCCCTGCCCTTGTAGTCAGGGTCGCCGTTGTAGTAGAGCTCGTTTAAGTACTTAACACCCAGCACCGGGTCTCTGCCGTCGGGGTCAAGATTGAAGGCCCAGTCGCCGCCGTTGTCAACGGGGCGCCGCGGGTCAAGGGTGCCGAGGCTGATAACGTCCTCCAGCCCCAGCAGCTTTCTGACTATCACCGAGCGGTGAGCCCAAGGGCACACCGGCGCCCAGATAAGTCTGTACCTGCCTGCCTCCGGCTTTAGGTCGTTCTCACCCTTGCCGAAGGGACGCTGAAAGTGTATCTGCTGCCTTACATAGCGCCCGATCTTGTCGTAGCGGGGATTGTTCTCCCAGGCAAGCCAGCTGTCTCTGACTCTTTCGTTCATTTATTTCACTTCCTTAGCTGTCGTAATAAGGATTGCCGAAGCGGTAGCCCTCCGGCAGGAGGAAATCCATCTCCTCCATATGCTTCGCTCGCTCTGCGCCGCCCTCGAAGATGACCATTCCGGTCTTTTGGCGGCGGAAGCCGAACTTTTCGTACATTGCTACCGTCTGTGGGTGGGTGTAGAGAATGACAGTCTGACCCTTCACCTGCTCAAGTATCGAGTCTATGAGCAGTCTGCCCAGCTGTCTGCCGTGATAGCTCTCATCAAGCGCTATGTTGTAGACAGCCGCCTGGCAGACGCCGTCAGAGAGGGCTCTGCCGCAGCCTATCAGCTTATCGTCATCGTAAATGAACGCGACGACTGCGCTGTTGCGGAACACCTTTTCCTCCTCCCCGGCTGAGAGATGACTCAGTCCGTAGAAGTTCAGTAAGGCTGCGACTGCCTCCCAGTCTACATTCTCCTTGTCGGTCTTTACCCATATGCTCATTACGCATACTCCCTTTCGCGGTCGTTGGGCTCCTCCCAGATGGAGAGGTCGGGACCCTTGGCAAGTATGCCGAAGGTGTTGCGGGAGGGATTTAAGAGATACCCTCTCTTTATGCCGTCAAAGCTGGTGGTGTTTTTGAACGCCGGTATAGAATAAAGGTCCTTGGCGTAGTTCCACAGGTTGGGGAAATCTATCAGCTTGTTGCGGTTTACCTTGAACTGGATATTGTAGGCTGCATCAAAGCGCACCAGCGTTACCCAAAGCCTTATGTCCGAGTCGGTGAGCCTGTCACCGAAGAGGTATCTCGAATGAGAGAGCCTCTCCTCCAGCTCATCGAGGCGGGCAAATACTGTGTCGTAGGCCTCCTCATATGCGGCTTGGCTCCTGGCGAAGCCTGCCTTGTAAACGCCGTTGTTCACATCGTTGAAGATGATCTCATTGAGTGCGTCGATGTCCGCCCGCAGCTCCTTGGGATAGAGGTCGGGAGCGCCGGGCTTGTGGAATTTCTTCCACTCCACCTCAAAGTAATTGGTGAGCCTGTGGTAGTCGTTGTTGACCACCTTGCCGGTGGTTATATCCACTATGGCGGGGACAGTCGCCCTGCCGGTGTAGTTAGGGTCGGTGTTGTAGTAGAGATCGTCAACGCTCTCGACTTTGAGCACCGGGTCAACCCCGCCCTCATAGTCGGAGAATATCCAGCCCCGCTCTGTTCTGATGGGGTAGGTTATGCCTGTGGAGATGACCTCGTCCAGTCCCAGCAGCGCCAGCGCTATCCGCTGACGGTGAGCCCAGGGGCACACAGGCGAGACTATCAGCCTGTACCTGCCCGCCTCCACCGGCAGCTTGCCATCACCCTCCCCGAAGGGAGTGGTGAAAAGGTTCTGCTGTCTTTTGAAGGCTCCGGAGCTCTTGTCTATCTCGGCAGCCAGCTGCTGCTCAAGATATCTGTTGTTGTCTGCCATCCGGTATCCCTCCGATCAGTTGATGCTCTTCTCGTACTGTGCAGCGTCGGGAGCGGTGTCGAAGCCGAATACCTCATTGCCGTATTTGGTAAGAGTGCCGTCCTCGCGGAGCTCCTTGAGCACTGCGTTGATCTCCTGACGGAGCGCATCGTTGTCCTTAGCGAACAGGTAGTAGGTCCAGGAGTTGTCAGCGATGGTTCTTGCCTCCTCCTCGGGAACGTCGATAGCGGTGAGGCCGTAGTTATAGTTCTTCTCGTATTCTACAGCCATTGCCTTATCCATAATGGTGAACTCCACAGTTCCGTCATAGACCTCCTGTGCGATGTTGGTGCCCTGCTCAACGTATTCCACATTGATAGCCTGATCAGGGTTCTTCTCGTTCCAAGCCTCAATTGCGTTTGTTACCGAAATGCCAGCAGTGCCGTGGAAGCTCTTGCCGGCAGCGTCAGCGAAGGACTTTACCGAGCCGTCCTTGGTGAGGAACACATAGCTTACGGTATCATAGGGGAAGGAGTAGAGGTAGGTCTCCGCACGCTCTGCGTTGTAGGAGAAGTTGTTTACTCCGATGTCGTAAAGACCCGACTGAACGCCGGTGAATACCGAGCCGATATCGGTAACGACTACCTCCAGATCGTACTGGGGAAGTCTGTTGAACACTTCGTTCAACACCTTGAAGTCGTAGCCGGTAACGGAGCCGTCCTCCTCAACTACGATGTAGGGAGCAGGGGAGCCCATTGTGGCTGCCTTGATGGTCTTTACCTCAGAAGTGCTATTGTCGCCGCCCGACTGGGACTGTGTGTTGTCAGCATTTGATCCTGCTGCCTGTGAGCTGCTGTCGGAAGAGCCGCAGCCTGTCAGCAGAAGTCCGAGGGTCGCAATTGCGGAAAGTAATATCTTTGTGGTTTTCATAGTTAATTTCTCCTTTTAAATGTGATTTGTTTTGATTATCCCTCGCCGCTTATACGGCGGGGGTCGATTTGTTATTTGACTTAAATTGTGTATTCGGGCTGCTTCATCAGGTACATCTTCGCAAAGAAGTCCTTGGCCCGCTGGCTCTTGGGGTGTTCAAATACCTCCTCGGGAGTGCCGTCCTCGACAATCTTTCCGTTGTCGAGGAATATCACCCTGTTAGCCACGTTTCTTACAAAGCTCATCTCGTGGGAGACAAGCAGCATCGTGAAGCCTTCGTTGGCAATGGAGCGTATGGTTTCCAGTACCTCTCCCACCAGCTCCGGGTCGAGAGCCGAGGTGGGCTCATCAAGGAGCAGCAGCTGTGGCTTCATGGCCAGTGCCCGCGCTATGGCAACTCTCTGCTGCTGTCCGCCGGAAAGGTGCTTGGGGTAGTGCTCCGACCAGGCGCTCATGCCTACTCTTTCAAGCTCCTGCATGGCAAGCTCTTTTGCTTCCTGCTTGGACTTCTTCTGAACGGTCACCAGGCCCTCCATCACATTTTCAAGCGCCGTTTTGCGCTCGAAGAGATTGAAGCGCTGGAATACCATTCCCGTCTGCCGCCGGAGCTCTAAGGTCTGCTTGCGGTCGTGCTTTGAAAGGGGGATAGTCTTGCCATCTATGGTGATCTCACCCTCCTCGGGAGTTTCAAGGCGGTCGATACATCGCAGAAGCGTGCTCTTTCCGGTTCCGGAGGGACCGATGATCCCTACGACGTCGCCCTTGTTGATGTCAAGGTCGATGCCGTCAAGTACTGTATTGTTCCGAAAGCTTTTTTTCAAATTTCGTATCGCTATCATACTTGTAATTTTCCGCCTCCTTTTCTTCCTGTCTTTCTGCCTCCGAGGTGGCTGCCTTGTCAATCTGTTCGGGGAGCTCCAAGCGCCTTTCAAGGAACTTTAACAGCTGCTCGACGATTATCGTCACTGCCCAGTATATTATCGCGAGGGATACATACACCTCGAAGTATCTGTAGGTCCGGCCTCCCATTATCTTGCCCTGAGCCGTCATCTCGACTACCGCGCAGGTGAAGGCGAGGGAGGTTCCCTTTATCAGACCGATGAAGCTGTTGCCAAGTCCAGGGAGAGCTACTGTCATTGCCTCCGGGAGGATTATTCTCCGGAGCATCTGCGGGTAGGTCATTCCGATGGCGCTTGCCGCCTCGATCTGTCCTCTGTCCACGGAGCCCAGCGCCGCTCTTATGGTCTCGGCATTGTAGGCCGATTCGTTGAAGCCCATTGCGAACACCGCGCAGGCGAAGCCCGGGAAGGCGCTGATATCGAAGTTGGTTCCGTGGTTGAGGTTCATATATTTAAGGAACATCGGTATGCCGAAGTATGCGATGTAGAGCTGGACGATAGCGGGCGTGCCTCTTATTATAGAAATGTAGAAGGCAGCTATCTGCCGCAGCACCGGTATCTTCTTCAGCCTTATGACCGCCAGCAGCAGTCCCAGTACTATTCCTATACACATAGCCAGCGCCGCCAGCTCTAATGTAACCGGAAGGTATTTTAAAAGGTCGGGGATCTGCTTGATGACGAGGTCGAAATCGAAGAGATTTGTCTCGGCAAGTATTTGCATTTTTATCATCTCCGTTTGTAATGCCTATTATTTCGATATGCTTTGTAGGGTATGATTGGATTATACACCCGCCGGAAGGATTTGTAAACATACCTCAAGTTGATACATCTTAACTATAAGTTAACGCCAGCCACCCTTACCCGACCCTATTACGTGGAGAGAACAGCTCCCGAAGAGGGATTTGTATATTTTGACCAAATCAGACAAGGCAAAGCCTAAAAACTTTCTGCTTCCTTTCACAAGCGGCGTAATATCAGTGTTCACAGTCTTGACAATATCTGCATAAAAAGCTATAATATTTGTGAAGAGAGCCGCCTTTTCCGGCGGCGATGACCCCGATTTTATCCGACTAGGGAGGGATAAAGCTTGACACTAAAGCAGCTTTATTATTTACTGGAAGTTAATACCCGCCAGAGCGTTACCGCCGCCGCCGAGGCGCTGGATATTTCCCCTGCGGGCTTAAGCAAGTCCGTCAGCGAGCTGGAAGGTGAGCTGGGCATAAAAATATTTGAACGCTCCAATAAGGGCAGCCGCCTCACCGCCGACGGCGAGCGGGTCATAGCCCTCGCCCGGGAGATAACCGCCAAGGCGGACGAGCTTTTAAACCTTACCGCCAGCGAAAAGCGTCAGCTGCGGCTCATTACCTACTCACAGTTTTCCTCCGACCTGCTCATAAGTACAGCCGCTGACCTGCTCTCCGCCAGCGAGGTGGAGCTGACCCAGAAGAGCGTCTCCGAATACGGCTCCCCCATAGACACCATCACCGAGCAGCTTGCCCGCAGCGAGTACGATGCCGCGGTCATCAGCCTGACGCCTCAGCTCTGCTCTCGGCTGGAGCAGCGGCTGGAGATAAGGGTGCTGGAGCGCAGCCGGCTTTGTGCCATCGTCTCCGCCTCGTCGGAGCTGGCAAAACGGGACTACCTCTCGCCGGAGCTGTTGCGGAGCGTGTTCTTTATCCCCGGCTCAGACCAGTACTTCGAGGACGAGATGGAGGAGGTACTCTCACCCTTCCGCCTCAACCGCTACCCCCTCACCACCGACAGCCCCTCGGTCATCGGGGAGATAGTCAGCTCGGGAGTAGCCGCCCGGCTCTGCTCAGAGCAGCGGGGCAGGATTGACTCCTACATAAAAAACGGCAGCGTCCGGCTCATACCTATTTTAAAGGACGGCCGCTATATAGATATGAACTATATCTGCGCCTTCTCGCCGGACAGCCCGGTGAGGTATTCCTGCGAGCGCTTCATCGAACGCCTGACCGAGCGCTTCGGGTGATACATAAACAAAAATGGTATCTCCCCCCGAAAGGGGGGGAGATACCATTTTTCGCACATTGCGGGGCAAATACAGTCTCGCACCAAAGCTCTATTTTTATTATATTCAGTCGCCGATTTCCTCGTCGTCAGCCTCAGCAGGCTTTTCGCCGGAGAGCATAAGGTTTGCAAGTATGCCAAGGATAAGAGCAGCCGCTACCTCGGTCAAGGTCACCTTGCCGAAGGATACGGAAAAACCGCCGATGCCGCTGATGAAAATGACCGATGCAACGAACAGGTTCCTGTTGCTGTCAAGGTCCACCTTCTGGAGCATCTTAAGTCCGCTGACGGCGATAAAGCCGTAGAGTGCAACGCAGACGCCGCCCATAACGCAGCTGGGCACAGAGCTTATCAGCGCCACAAAGGGAGTGATGAAGCTGGTGAGTATGCATCCGCAGGCCGCAAAAATTATGGAGATGACCGATGCATTCCTAGTGATAGCCACGCAGCCGATGCTCTCGCCGTAGGTGGTGTTGGGGCAGCCGCCGAAGAAGGCGCCAGCCACAGAGCCGATGCCGTCGCCAAGAAGAGTTCTGGTGAGGCCGGGCTCCTCCAGCAGGTCGCGCCCGATAACGGAGGAGAGGTTCTTGTGGTCTGCAACGTGCTCCGCGAATACCACGAAGGCAACGGGGACGTATGCCACGAACAGTGTCAGCAGGTAGGAGGGGGTCAGCTCTCCGAAGCCCTTAAAGGCGTCGATGAACACCAGGTCGGGAACGCTTAGGAAGGTCTCGAGAGTTACCTTGTTCTCGGGCATCATAATGCTGCCGAAAACCGAGAAGTCTACAATTTTGAGGCTGTCGATATCCGCGGCGTTGCCGATGACGGTCATAATTGATGCCGCAGCGTAGCCTGCAAGTATACCTATAACAAAGGGCACCAGCTTCATCATTTTTTTGCCGTAGGTTGAGCAGAGCATTACCGTTGCAAGAGTTATAAGTCCGCATACGATAGCCGCAAAGGGCGAGGTGTTGGCTTCAACGTTGCTGGTCTTGAGGTCGCCAATGGCATTGCCTGCCAGCGAGAGACCGATTATAGCAACTGTGGGTCCGATGACAGCCGGGGGCATCAGCTTGTTTATCCAGCCCACTCCTACAGCCTTTATCAAAGCGGCGATAATGACATACACAAGGCCAGCCATAAGTGCGCCGATGATAAGTCCCAGCATTCCCAGCTGCATTGAAATGCCTCCCGCAAAGGCGGCGAACATCGAGCCGATAAAGGCGAAGGACGAGCCTAAGAACACAGGGCTCTTTCTTTTAGTGAATAGCACATAGACCAGTGTGCCGATGCCGGCGCCGAACATAGCGGCGGCAGGTGTCAGCCCTTTGCCGACGATTATAGGCACCGCAGTTGTTGCCGCAAGGATAGCCAGCATCTGCTGCAATGCGAACACGACAGTTTTGCCGAACCCGGGCTTGTCTCCCACATCATAGATGAGTTTCATATCTTTTCCTCCCAGACGGTACTTCATTTTGGCATTAGCCGACCGTACCAGACACATTATACCACAAAGGGACAAAACATTCAAGGGGAGATATGACTTTTTTGCAAAAGTGAGCGGTATTGTGTTTCACCGGAAAACCGCCCTCGTTGTCTAAGCAAACAAAAGGATATGAATTTTCCGGCAAATCTGCCGTCAATTTGGTAAACGTGCATATTGAATAAACCGCGGAGCTGTGTTATAATATAGTATAGAAGTCGGCAAAGGCGTCGGTTTTTGAATTTTTTTGCAGGCTTGTCCTGCATAGGAGGAATATCTATGTGCGGAATAGTTGGCTTTACTAACCACACCGACAATGCCGAAGCTGTAATTAAAAGTATGATGGACAGGATAGCCCACCGCGGCCCCGATTCGGAGGGCAGCTATGTTGATGAGAACGTCGCTATGGGCTTCCGCAGACTTTCCATTATCGACCTCTCCGATAAGGGCAGCCAGCCTATCTTCAATGAGGATAGGTCGCTGGTCATTACCTTCAACGGGGAGATATACAACTACCGAGAGCTCAAAGCGGAGCTCATCTCCAAGGGCCACACCTTCTACACCGAGACGGACACCGAGGTGCTCGTCCACGGCTACGAGGAGTGGGGCAAGGGTATGCTCCAAAGACTGCGGGGAATGTTTGGCTTTGTAATCTATGACAAGAACACCGGCACCGTTTTCGGCGCCAGAGACTTCTTCGGCATCAAGCCCCTCTACTACGCCCAGATGGGCGAGACGCTTATGTGGGGCAGCGAGATAAAGAGCTTCATCGAGCACCCGGACTTTAAAAAGGAGCTGAACCTCGATGCGCTGGAAAGCTACCTCTCCTTCCAGTATTCAGTAACGGAGGAGACCTTCTTCAAGGGCGTTTACAAGCTGCCCGCAGCACATTGCTTCACCTATAAGGACGGCACCCTCACCGTTGAGCGCTACTGGGAGATAAAATTCGTCCCCGACGATAAGCCCGATTTAGAGGAGTGGGTGAACCGCATCAGCGATACCTTCTCCGAGTCGGTGCAGGCGCATAAGATCGCCGACGTTGAGGTGGGCTCCTTCCTTTCCAGCGGAGTGGATTCCAGCTACGTCGCCGCAGTGGCGGACGTTGACAAGACCTTTACCGTCGGCTTCGGCGAGGACGAAAAGTACAACGAGATAGGCTATGCCAAGGAGTTCTCAAAGTACATCGGCAAGGAGAACAGCTCCCACGTCATCACCCCGGAGGAATACTGGGATAGCTTCGCCAAGATACAGTATCATATGGACGAACCCCTTGCAGACCCTGCCGCCGCCGCGCTGTTCTTTGTGTGCAGGCTGGCTGCCGAGAAGGTAAAGGTAGTGCTGAGCGGCGAGGGCGCCGACGAGATCTTTGGCGGCTATAACATCTACCACAACCCCGCCGATATGGCGGCATACAACAAGATACCCCGCTTTATCAGGAGGGGAGTGGGCGCAGTGGCGCAGAAGCTCCCGAAAAAGCATGGTGTGAACTTCCTTATCCGCGGCTCGCAGGACTTACAGGAGCGCTTCATCGGCAACGCCTACATCTTCACCGAGAAGGAGCGTAAGAAGATACTCAAGGTCAAGACCGCTGCCCCCGCACCCTCGGCTATCACCAAGCCCTTCTATGACCGCTGCAAGGCCAATGATGAGGTAACTCAGATGCAGTATCTCGACCTGCACCTGTGGATGACGGGAGATATCCTGCTCAAAGCGGATAAAATGAGCATGGCTCATTCGCTGGAGCTGAGAGTGCCCTTCCTTGATAAAAACGTTATGGCGTTGGCGGAGCAGATACCCACCCGCCACCGGGTCACCAAGGACACCACCAAGTACGCTATGAGAATAGCCGCCCTTAAGGCCTGCCCTCCACAGACGGCGAAAAAGGATAAACTGGGCTTCCCGGTGCCTACCCGAGTATGGCTCAAAGAGGATAAGTACTACGACTATGTCAAGGGCTATTTCACCTCACCGGACGCCGGAAAATTCTTTGATACCGATGAGCTTGTGAAGCTGCTGGACACCCACCGCTCCGGCAAGTACGATTACTCCCGCAAGATCTGGACGGTGTTCACCTTCCTTGTTTGGTATGAGGTGTACTTCCGCTCGGAAAAGGGTCAGCGCAAGGCTGTGTGAGCCGTTTAATAAGGCAAAAAACCGCCCTCCCGCATTGAACGGGAGGGCGGTAATATTATGTTCTCACCTTGTGGAATGCGAGTACCTGCGGTCACAGCCCGGGCAGACTTCGGTCGCGGTGCAAAGACCACAACTCTCCGCGAGCGGCAGCGACCAACGGGAGCGCAGCGTTAAAAAGAATCAAACGGATCTCACCTTGTGGAATGCGAGCACCTACGGTCACAGCCCGGGCAGACTTCGGTCGCGGTGCAAAGACCACAACTCTCCGCGAGTGGCAGCGACCAACGGGAGCGCAGCGCGGCATTAAAAAAGGTAAGCTATCTGATGACGGACTCTCGGCATTCCTGTAAAAATGGTGGATAAAAGTATGTCATCGACCTTTCCGATAGTCTTAAGGAATGCCTTGAACGCTTGCCTTTTAAATGCGATCTGCAAGCTATCTGCCGGCTGACTGTTTTTAAGGGCAGTTGCCTGCCCGCCATATTGACAGTGGTTAAAAGGAGGCCGGCGGTCTGCGTGCGGTCATGCAGTTAAAAACAACGCTTGTAAATCTTTTCAGGCAGGCTATGTGACAGCGGGCTGTCTGCATACAAGTAAATATCCCCGGAGGGATATCTCCAAACCAGAGTAAAAGTATGCTGCCAAAAGTATGCAGAAACGTCTGCCTGTTGCTATTATATCATATCGGGAGGGAGGTGTCAAGCGGGAGGTGCCGTTTAGTCAATGTGCCGCTATTTCACTCCATAAAGAAGTTGGCGTCAATAAGGCTTATTTCCGTCTCCTTGGAGGGCTTGCCCATTACTAAGGTCACGTCAGCTTCATTGGGGTCTGTGACTTCCGAAGCCCCCTGCGAGTGCAGCAGGATATCCAGATAATGCCTCAGGGAAAAGCCGCAGCTGCGGTCATACTGGCTGTAGAAAGCGTCCGCCGACTTCTTGGCAGCTAAACCGTCAAAGATCAGCACACGGTTCTCCACGTCAATGAGGCCGTAGTGAAGAAATCTGTACTTGCCTGTCAGGTAGTGGGTGAAGAAGCAGTTCTTCGGGTCGTAGAGCTGTACCTCCTCGCCGGTTTTGCTCACCGCCATCATTCCCACGAAGCATTCGTCTATCTCGCCGAAGGTGGGATAGCCGGAGAACAGGTTGATGTTGGTCGATACCACCGTGATCTTGCCCTTGGCGGTTTCAAGGTCAATGTCGATGTACTCGGCAGCGTCGCTGTGAGTGATGTCGCCGCTGAACACCATGGAACCGTCCTTGAAGCGGGCGTTCCAGCCCACGTTTATCTGCTTGCCTTCAATGTCTGTGGCGGCGCCGTGGAGGTCAACGTCCACCCGCTGGGTGTCGTTCCAGTAAACGAAGAAGCGTATGCACCTTACCCCGTCGGGTATCTTATATGCCAGTCCGCTGCGGATATATCCGCCCTCGGAGGATTTGTCCGTAACTCGTATAGCCGAGAAGTCCAGGTCGAATTCTGGAGTATCGAGGTAGACTTTTTTGCCCTTTAAGGGCGTATCGTTTGCCGCCAGTCTGCCCTCCAGCAGAAGCTCCAGCTTGGGCGCAAGCTCCACCGCCTCACGATATCTGGCGTTGTCCTCCCAGCATTTCTCCGGGCGGGAGAAATGGTTCAGCAGGCTGACTATGGTTTGTGTCTTGAGTGCGGCAGCCTTGGGCAGCAGACGACCCATTATCTCATCAATGCTGTAGCCGCTGCGCATCAGATAGGTGGTGTGCCGCAGCATCATTCCCGGGCGCTCGGAGTATATGTCCAGAGCCTCGGGAGCCCGGCGCTCCGCCATAAACTTCGCCCCCGACTCCCAGGAGCGCAGCTTTCCACTGCGGAAGTCCGCCACAGCCCGCTTGAACGCCTCGTCGCGGGAGTACTCGTTGAAGTCCAGGAACTTCAGCATCAGCAGCACCCTCTCGCCCTTTTTGCCGGAGAGGATAAGATTAGCTCTGAAATCCTGAACGGGGAAGCTTTCCAGCAGCTTGACGATAAGCCGCTTCTGTGAGGTCTTAAAATGGAAGCCCGCTCTTGTAAGGGCATAGTCCATGCACTTCCAGACATCGCCGGTGTGCTGGCAGAGCCTGTGCAGGCAGTCAAGCTTAACGTCAGAGCTAAGCTCGGAGGTGAATATAGCGTTGAACACGTCCAGTAGGTTCTGCTTGAAGGTGACGGTCACTCCGCAGAGCTCCTCTGCGGTCAGATTTGCCGCACACTCCCGGACTATCATTCGCTCCTTGTCGTCCATACGCTCGGTCTTGCGGAGTATCTTTCCGTAGGGAACGGCATACCTGTCCTCTGCGGGGATAAGCTCTAATACCTTTGCGTTCAGCAGGGCGTCGTCCTGCTTTGTCTTTTCGGTGGACTCCATATCCGGCAGCCAGCCCCTGATGACCTTTACCCCCGGCACCGTTTCCAGCCCGTATGTAGTGAGGTAGTGCAGCATCTGATGGAAGCGGAACTGCGCCTCGCTCATTGCCATTACCTGCGAGGGGAAGTCCGGGTACATAGGCTCCGCCTTTACGTCGCCGATATACTCCCTTATGCGTGCAACAAAGCCGTCAATATCCTCCGACCCCGCCAGCAGGACTATGTCCTTAGGCGCTAAGGTATATCCCAGAGCGATTAGCTCCTCATTGACTGTCATCGCCTTGACTATATCGTTCTCCGTCGGCTCGGCGTCCTTGACCGTAATTGCCGCGAGCCTCAGCTCCGAGAAAAGCAGCTGATCGTAATTCATTTTTTACCCCTCCGTTTTGTATCTTTTGTTTCTTTGAAGTCTTTCAGTATAGCACAACAAAGCGGGCTTGTCAACCCCTTTATACTCCCGAAATATCCCTGACTATCTCTCCGGCTATCAGCAGCCCCGCCACTGCCGGGACAAAGGCCGTGCTTCCGGGAATATCCCGCCGCTCGGTGCATTTGTGCTGTGCTCCCGGCGGGCAAATGCAGTGGGTGCGGCAGCTTATGGACATATCCTCAATGGGTCTGATAGGCTGCTCGTCTGAGAATACCACCTTTAGCTTTTTTACTCCCCGCTTGCGCAGCTCGTGACGCATCACCCTTGCCAGAGGGCAGCCCTTGGTCTCGTAGATGTCCGCCACGCGGAAGCGGCTGCCGTCCAGCTTGTTGCCGGCGCCCATAGCGCTGATTATGGGAGTGCCCTTAGCCTGAGAGCGCTCGATAAGCTCCAGCTTGGCGGTAACGGTGTCCACCGCGTCAACAACGTAATCATATGAGGAGAAGTCGAAATCGTCGGCGTTCTCAGGCAGGAAAAAGCAGTTGTGAAGGGTGATGTCGGCGTTTGGATTTATCTCCAGCATACGCTCCTTCATAACCTCGGTCTTGTACCTTCCCACCGTCTTTCGGGTGGCGATTATCTGACGGTTGAGGTTTGTAAGGCACACCTTGTCGTCGTCGATAAGGTCGAAGTGACCTACTCCGCTGCGCACCAGCGCCTCGCAGACATACCCGCCTACTCCCCCGATACCGAACACCGCTACCCTCGCCGCAGCGAGCTTATCCATTCCCTCACCGCCGATGAGCAGCTTTGTCCTTGAAAACTGATCCAGCATTTATGACATCTCCTTGCAGTCTGTAGCGTGATTTATTTCAGCAGCCCCTTTATGCCCTCTTCCTTGAACACCCGCTTGTAGTATTCAAGCTCGGAGCTTATGAGCCCGTCGATGACCCTCATTCCCAGCAGCTCCACCGGGGCCTTGTCGTCGGTGAGGATGCGGTCCCCGGCCTCGTAGTGCTCAAGCTCGGCGGAGATATCCGTCAGCAGGGAGCGCAGCTGCTCGTTTTCCACAGTCTGTATATTCCCAGTGAGCCTTGAGAGCATCTCCGGGTCGTTGGAGGCGAACAGCTCCCGGTTGGTGGAGCCGCGTACGTCCGCCGTCCAGACCTCTGAAAACACCGTTGAGATGGTGTCCGCAAGGTAGGCGTTGATGCCGTCCTTGCCGTCGGAGCGCATATTCATATTTACTACCATCACCCCGCCGGGCTTTAAGCTGTCCCGCACGAGGGTGAAGAATTCCTTCGAGGACATCTGAAAGGGAATGGTGATATCCTGATAGGCGTCCACCATTATAACGTCGTATTTATCGGCGGAAGCCTTGCCGTTCTTATAAGCCCCCTCCAGCGAATTGAGGAACGCCCTCCCGTCGTAGGTGACAACGTTCATGCTTTCGCTTAAATCAAAATACTCGTGGGCGAGGTCGGTTATCTTTTCGTCTATCTCCACGCCGTCAACGGTCATGCCTGGGAAGAATTCAAGGCACTGCTTGGCGTAGGTGCCGGTGCCCATTCCCAGCACCAGCAGCGAGGACTTATCCCCGCCGTCGGACATCATAGGTGCGGCGAGGGCGGTGTCATAGTAGAGCCCGGAGAGCCCGCCGTTCTTCATATACACCGACTGCACTCCGAAGAGCACGTTGGTGGAGAGGACAGTTCTATCCTCCTCTTCCTTGACCTGGAGGTAGTTGTAGACGCTCTCCCCCTCATAGGCGAGGGTCTTCTCCCAGAAGGCAAAGCCTATAGTGGTGCCGGCGATGCAGAAGCCTATAAACAGCACAGTACAGACAGCGCTCCTTAGCTTGCATCTTCCGCAGGAGAAAAAGTATACCAGTCCCAGCGCCAGCAGCACTCCCGAGAATATGAAAAATGTCACCGCCGTTCCCACAGTGGGAATGGTGATGAAGGTGGGGGCAAAGGTGCCGATGATGCTGCCGATGGTGTTGAAGGCTCCCAGCGTTCCCACTGTTCTGCCGTTATCCTCAAGGCTGTCTGTGGTATACTTAACAAGGGAGGGTGTTACTGTTCCCAGCAGGAACAGGGGATAAACGAAGATTATCATACAGGCGAGGAAGGCCGCCCAGATAAGGAAGTTGGTGCTGACGGTGACCACCAGCAGCGCCACCACTCCCATTATCACCAGCTTGCCCACAAAGGGTATGGCTGCTATCCACACAGCCGAGATCAGTATGCGCTTATAGAGCTTATCGGGGTCCGGGTCCTTATCGGCGGACTTTCCTCCGAAGTAATTTCCCAACGCCATTGCTATCATAATGGTGCCGATGATGATAGTCCACACTATCTGTGAGGAGCTGAAATAGGGGGCGATAAGTCTGCTGGCACCCAGCTCCACTGCCATAACCGACATTCCCGAGAAGAACTCGGTCAGGTAGAGGTACCACTTTTTTTCAAGTATTTTTGCTTTGGGTTTAGTTTCCATAGTTTATTCTCCGTTGCCTAAAAAATCGTCTGCACCAGCACCATATAGCATACCGTTCCGCCGGCTATGGACAGCAGCATATTCCTTCTCCACAGATGCAAGAGCACCACCACTGCTATGGCTATCGCCTCCGGTGCGCCGCGGCTCCCCGAAAACAAAGATACGTCCTTTAAGCAGTATATCACAAGCATTCCGAATATTGCCGAGGGCAGTGCCCTGCCAAGGTACTGTATATACTTCGGGGTGGGCTTGTCCGGCGTGAACAGAAGAAAGGGAATGAATCTCGTCGCCATTGTCGCTATGGCGCAGAGGGCTACGGTTATTATCTGCTGTGTCAGCGTCATGTCTCATCGCCCTCCCTTTTCTCTATCTGCCGTCTGGAAAGGGTCAGCAGGACGGTAATGCACACCATCGTGGGTATCATAAAGCTCTCGGAGCCGAATATCAAAAGGCATATGACCGATGCCCCTATCCCGATAAAGGAGGAGATATGCTGCTTTTCTTTGAGAAAGCTGTCAAGGAAGATGACCACGAACATCGCCGTCATCACAAAGGAGAGCCCCTCGGTATCGAATTTCACCAGCGACCCCAGCAGCCCGCCTATCATCGCCCCGGAGACCCAATAGATCTGATTTAGCAGCGACACAAAGAACATAAACCACCCCTTGTCCACGCCGGGAGGTATCTCGGTGGAGCAGTTTATGGAAAAGCTCTCGTCGCACATAGCATAGATGAGGTAGGGCTTCTTCCAGCCGGTGCCCTTGTATTTTTCCAGCATAGCGATGCCGTAGAACAGGTGTCTTGCCTGTATCATAAAGGAGACCAGCAGCGTTTGCAGCGGCGCAAAGGCTCCCAGCAGCATTGACGCCGCTACGAATTCCAGCGAGCCGCCGAATATAGTTATTGCCATAAGTGTCGGATATAGGAAGCTGAAGCCCTGGGTGCGCATCATTATCCCATAGCTTATCCCCAGAAACCAGAACCCCGCGAATATGGGGACGGTCTTTGGGAAGGCGCATTTGAGGGCCTTCAGTTTTTTGCTTTCCATTTGGGGTCACCTTTCTGTTTTGAGTTACAAATATTATAATACCATATTCTGCCGAAAATATCAACACTATTTTTTAATGGGTATTGCCTTGTCTGCCCTTGGAGGGTTGTGTATCATTCACAAAAGCCACCGCCTGCAAAATGCCGTAACTCTGTAAAATGCAGAATTTATAAATTATCAATAGCTTTTTTTAAGATACTGTGCTATAATATCCTTGCGCGGGATCTCCCCGCGCCCGGCTGCCTTTTCTAGGCCTCTTTTCGGACGGGAGGGTATCTTAACGGAGCTCTACCCGGTTTCCCCGGCAGAAGGACAAGAGGGCTGTGCCGGTGTATTGTATCCCCGAGCTTAGGGGAATAATAACAAAGGAGGTTTCAATATGAACTTGAAACAGACAAAAACACTGGTCGGAATGGGAATACTCACAGCTATCGTAGTTGTTTTGCAGGTGCTGTCAATGTATATCACCTTCGGCCCCTTCAACATCACCCTTGCGCTGACCCCCATAATCATCGGAGCCGCTCTTTACGGCTGGCAGGCGGGCGCCGTACTGGGCGCGGTAATGGGAATTGTCGTTCTCATCACCAATGCACAGGCCTTCCTGGCGGTAAGCGTTGTGGGAACTATCATCACCTGCATACTTAAAAGCGCACTGGCAGGTCTGGCAGCGGGTATGCTTTACAGCCTGCTGGCTGGGAAGAACAGGACTGTTGCGGTAGTTACCGCCGCCTTCGTTACCCCCATCGTCAACACCGGCGTGTTCCTGCTGGGATGCCTTGTGTTCTTCCTTGACACCATCAAATCCTGGGCGGGCAGCGATAGCGTCGCTCACTATATGATCTTCGGACTTGTGGGCGCAAACTTCCTTATCGAGCTGGGCGTGAACCTTGCCCTTGCCTCGGCTATCGTTCGTATACTTGACGTTGTTCTCCCCAGCAGAAAAGCTGCAAGGAAGGCTGCATAACGCAGGGAGGGAGAAAAGTGTTACTTGCTATCGACATCGGGAACACCAACATAGTTTTCGGCTGCTTTGACGGAGATAAGATACTCTTCCGCGAGCGCGCCGCCACCTCTCAGAGGTCTACCCCCCTTGAATACGCTGTGACTATCTTAGCGGCGCTTCAGCTCAATGGCATCAATCCGGAGGGCATCACCGGGGCGATAATTTCATCAGTCGTTCCTTCCGTTACCGCGACGATGAAGCTTGCTATCGAGAAGCTGACCTCCTCAAAGGTTATGGTAGTGGGTCCCGGGATAAAGACCGGCATCAGCATTATGATCGACAACCCCGCCCAGCTGGGAAGCGACCTTGTAGTGGCCGCGGCAGCCAGCATAAAGGAGTACCCCGTTCCCCAGATAATCATAGATTTGGGCACCGCCACCACCTTCTCGGTCATAGACGGGAAGAAGAATTTCTTAGGCGGCATCATAATGACCGGTTTAGCAGTCTCTGCCGATGCTCTCACCAGCAAGACCGCTCAGCTGCCTAAGGTAGCCTTTGAGCCTCCCAAGAAGGTCATCGGCACCAACACCATCGACTCCATCAAGAGCGGCTTGATGTTTGGCACCGCCGGCTCCATCGACGGTATGATTGACCGCATCGAGGATGAGCTGGGAGAGAAATGCACAGTCATCACCACCGGCGGCCTCGCCGGAACGGTAGTCCCCCTCTGCAAGCATAAGATCACCATTGACGACGATTTGCTGCTTAAGGGTCTGCGGATAATCTTCGACAAGAACAAGTGATAAAAAGGGCGCTCCTGCCAGAGCAGGAACGCCTTTTCTCATACCTTTTTGTATCTTATCCACACTGTAGGTGCATCACAGACAGGGATAGCCGTCGTCAGGGTCACGCCGTCAAATTCAAAGGGAATCAGATGTCCTATCATCTCATTTGAGGGGTCAGCGTTGATTATTCTGTACCGCTGGGAGGTCTCGCCGATGTACCGCACCGCGGCATACTTTAATTTCATTTCATCGCCAAGCGACACGCTGTCGCCCTTGAAAATAAGCTCCGGCATATAGCTGACATTTTCGGCCTTCCACTTGCCCTTGAGCAGGGGAGCCACAGCCTCCGTTTCAACGGTAACGTGTCCGTAGCGGCTGTCCTCGGTGAGCTTCAGCTCGGTGATGCTCTCGCCGGTTATGGGGAAATCCTCAGTCAGGACGATGAGATCGTCCCTGAAGCGGCAGTTCCTTAACGTGGCGTAGACGTCCCCACCGGAGGTGTGTCGAAGCTCATTGTCCGAAAGCTCAAAAACGCCGTCCTCATCTACGGTGAATTTTGTCTCCAGCACCGGTGAATTGCGCCACAGCAGCGCAAAATGCTTGCCCTTCAGCTCCAGCCGCAGCCCGTAGGAGCCGTCCGCCGGGACATAGGCTCCGTCATATTTCTTTTTGGACATAGTATCTCCTCCTGTCTTTGGAATAATAGGCTGATATCATCATACCATATTTCAGGTGGCTTTGCAAGGGCTTTCGCTGTGAGTGCAAATAGTCCTTGCATTTTCCGAAGAAATGTAGTATAATAATATTCAGTGTATTTTTTGACAGGAACAGTGAGGGAAGAAATGGAAAACATAACAGAGGCGGAAGAACAGCGCCCCGATATTTTCGATAAGATAATGCACCTGCCGGTGTTCAACATTTTCGAGCCCTTTTACAAGAAGAATAAGGCAGTGCTGATATATCTCTTCTTCGGAGTGCTGGCAACAGCCGTCAGCTTCGTGACGGCGGGCATCTCCAAGAGCATATTGGAGCAGGCGGGAGCCACAAAGACGGTCATATCCAACGGCTCCACCGGCACAGGCTGGGTCTGCGCCGTAATATTTGCCTACATCACCAACCGCACCTGGGTGTTCCATTCAAAGGTGAGGGGTGCGGGCAATATAATGAAGGAGGCCGCCTCCTTCTGCGGAGGAAGGCTCTTCACCCTAGGCGTTGAGCTCTTGATGATGTGGGTGGGCTACACCCTGCTGGACTTCAATTACTGGATAGTCAAGATAACCGCCAATGTAGTGGTGGTGATACTCAATTACGTCATCAGCAAGCTGATGGTGTTCAGGGAGATAAAGGAGAAAAATGAAGCTGCTGATAAAAAAGCTCCGTAAGGGAGCAGCGATACCCGCCCGCGTCACCGATGGCAGCGCCGGCTACGACCTTTCCGCCTGCCTCGAGGGGCCCCTCGTAATAAAAGCGGGAGAGACCGCAAAGATCCCGACCGGCATTTCCGCTGCCGTGGAGGGCATAGATAACTGCGTGCTGCTGATATATGCCAGATCCTCCACCGCTACCAAAAAGGGACTTGCCCCCGCCAACTGCGTCGGCGTGGTGGACAGCGATTACCGCGGGGAGATACTCGTCGCCCTCCGCAATCATTCGGGCGAGGAAAGGGTCATAGACCCCGGCGAGAGGATAGCCCAGCTGGTTATAACCCCGGTCTATACCCCGGAGGTGTGTGAAACGGAGGAGCTCCCTGAAACACAGCGGGGCGCCGGAGGCTTCGGCTCAACAGGTAAAATGTAAGGAGCAGTCTGATGACTATATACAACGCGAAAATATACACCCAGTCCCCTTCCCGGGAGATAATAGAGCGGGGATTTGTCCGCTTTGAGGAGGGCGTCATAACCGAGGTGGGCAGCGGCACTCCCGAAGGCATCGCGGATACCGATATAGACGCCGGGGGCAGGACCCTCTACCCCGGATTTATTGACATCCACACTCATTTGGGCCTCACCACCGGCGGAACCGGCGTCGAGGGAGAGGACTTCAACGAGGAGAGCGAGCCTGTTTCCCCTCAGCTGCATATCTTAGACGGCATCAACCCTCTTGACGAGAGTTTCGGCAAGGCCATAGCCGCCGGAGTTACCACTGTTCTCATCTCTCCCGGCTCGATGAACCCGGTAGCCGGGGATATCTGCGCCCTTTCCACCGACGGCAGAAGAGTTGACAAAATGCTGATAGACAAGGTGGGAATGAAATTTGCTCTGGGCGAAAATCCCAAGATGACCTATATGAACCGCGACGAGACCCCCTGCACCCGTATGGCTATCGCCGCTATGATAAGAGAAGCCTTAGCTAAGGCAAAACGTTATGCCGACGACAAGCGTGAGGCCGAGGAATCCGGGGAGGATATGCCGGAGCTGGACTTGAAGAGCGAGGCGCTTATCCCTCTGCTGGAGGGAAAGCTCAAGGCTCATTTCCACTGCCACCGCGCTGACGACATCTTTACGGCTCTGCGCATATCCAAGGAGTTTGGGCTGGACAGCGTGCTTATCCACTGCACCGACGGTCACCTCATAGCTCCCGAGCTGGCGGAGGAGAACGCCAAGGCGGTGGTAGGCCCCATTATGTGCGACGCCTGCAAGCCGGAGCTGGCAAACATCACCCCTGCCAACGCCGCAAGGCTCTCGCAGGCGGGTGTCAGTGTTGCTGTATGCACCGACCACAGCGAAATACCCATAGAGTATCTTCCCATAAGCGTCGGCGTGTGCATGAAGCATGGCCTGCCCTTTGACAAGGCTCTGGACGCTGTAACGATAACCGCCGCCGAAATAGCCGGCATAGCCGACAGAACAGGCTCGATTGAAACAGGCAAGAGCGCAGATTTTGTGCTATTTGAGGGCTTCCCCTTTGAAGTGCTGAGCAGCCCCGTCCTCACCGTTTGCAGGGGAGAGGTACACCGCTTCTGACCCTTATCCCATCAACCACCCACAGCAGGAGAGAAAACTATGGCAGAACAGACAGCCGGAAAAAAGAGCAGCTATAAAAAGCTGTTTTCAAATACTGTAATATTTGCTATCGGCTCCTTCAGCTCGAAAATACTCGTGCTGCTGCTGGTAAAGGTCTACACCACCTACCTGACCCGGGACGAGCTGGGCGTCAACGACGTTATCACTCAGATAGCCAACTGGCTCCAGCCGGTAGTCACTATGACCATCAGCGAAGCGGTGATACGCTTCGGCCTCGATAAGGCCTACGATAAGAAAAAGGTCTTTACTCTGGGAAATATCGTCTGCTTGGCGGGCTTTGCAGTATTGGGAATAATACTGCCTGTGGTGGCAATTTCCGGGGCCGCGGATATTTACCTGGGCGGCTACTCGGGGCTTTTGTACGTCTACGTTGTGATGTCCGGCCTGAAGCTGGTATATTCCACCTTCGTCCGGGCACTGGATAAGGTAAAACTCTTTGCATTTAACGGCATCCTTACCACTCTGCTGACGCTGGTAGGCACCATCGTATTTATGATGGGCTTCCGTATGGGAAATACGGGATATCTGCTTTCCATAATCGTTTCGGATTTCCTGTCGGTAGTGTTCCTTACCTTTGCCGCCAAGCTCTGGAGATACATCGAGTTCAAGCGCCCCGACAGGGAGCTGCTGCGGGTAATGCTGCGCTATTCAATGCCCCTTATCCCCGCCCAGATACTCTGGCTCATCACCAACAGCTCCGACTCCTTTATGACAACTCACTATATGGGTCAGGCCGCAAACGGCGTGCTTTCGGCTTCCTATAAGATACCCAATCTTGTGGCAACGGTCTATTTCACCTTCGGACAGGCCTGGAATATGTCCGCCATCATCGAGGATGACTCCGACGACCGCAACGAGTTCTATTCCAATGTATTTGAGCTCAATCAGTGCCTGCTGTATATCATCGCCGCAGGCTGCCTGATGATAGTAAGACCATTAACAAGGATATGGTTCGGCCCCGAGTTCTGGGACTCCGCTCTCTACTCTCCGCTGCTGATATTCTCGTCGGTGTTTTCCTGCTTTGTTACCTTCCTTGGCTCTATCTACCTCACCTCAAAGCGCACTATGCGCTCAATGGTAACGAGCCTCTTTTCGGGAATAATAAACGTAGGACTGAATATAATACTCATACCCCGCATCGGCCTCTACGGTCCTGCATTCTCCACAGTTGCCAGCTATCTGGTGGTGTTCATTATCCGCGCCTACGATTCAAGGAAGATAGTCCCCTTTGATCTGAAGCTCAAAAAGCTGGTAGCAAACACCGTCCTGCTGGCAGCGATGGTGTTTGATAATATCGAAAATATGAGAAATCACAGGGAAGGCATCAGCTATATAATTCTGCCTGTGATATTCATTTTAATATTCCTGATGAACTACCGCCCCCTGTGGGGAGCCTTCTCTAAGATGCTCCCGAAGCGTGTCGTTACGATTGTGGAGCGGCTGGGAGTATACCGCGTTATCGCCATCTGCGTGGTGCTCTGCGGCATAGTCGGAGCCTCTGTCCTTACAAAGGGTTGGATCTTCTATCTGACTTCGGCTGCAGCTCTCTCAGTGGGACTGATGCTGCACCGGCAGCCTGTCGCTCTCGGAGCCGCAGCGCTGTGTTTCGTCACCGTCTGGGCAGAGGTGGGAATCGGCGCCGCTTCCTTTGTAGGTATAGTGATGCTGCTTATGCTGGTGGTGGTTTTCCGCCGGAGGATATATCTGCCCGCAGTGGTGTTGCTTGCAGATATCTGCATAGCCTCACTTTGGGGCTTCTGGGCAGTAACGCTGGTGATATGCGCTGAGATGCTGGCGGCGGGCGTAATCTTCCGGAACAGACTGTTTTCACTTGTCCGGGGCAATGTCGCCGGAAAAATAGTCAAGACAAAACACCGCAGCTGATTGCGGTTTGTATACAATTATAATGGAGGTATATTTTTATGGCAGAGCTGAAATTTGAGATCACAAAATCGCTGGGCGTCCTTTCCGAGAACGCAAGGGGTTGGACAAAGGAGCTCAATATGGTGAGCTGGAGCGACCACGATCCGAAATACGATATCAGAGAATGGAGCCCCGACCACACTAGAATGGGTAAGGGCGTCACCCTCACCGAGGAGGAGATCGAGGTGCTTAAGAAGATCCTCAACGGCGAGGAAATAGAGGATGACATCGACGAGTCACAGTTTGTTTAAGCAAAGGATAATGCCGTCTCCCGCAATAAGGAGACGGCATTTTTTAAGTGCAGAATCTGTGCGCCCCAATGGTTATCACCACCGGCCGCGACCAGATGAACTTGTTTGAGGTCTTGGCAGGATTGTAGTAGTATATGCACCCGCCGGTGGGGTCCCAGCCGTTGAGGGCGTCTCTGGCTGCGCGGTAGGCGGAATCGGCTATGGGCTGGTCAAACTGGCCGTCTGTTACCGCCGTAAATGCGCCCTTTTGGTAGATGACTCCCGCCAAAGTGTCCGGGAAGGAGGGGTGCTCAATGCGGTTGAGCACCACCGCCCCCACTGCCACCTGCCCGGTGTATGGCTCGCCTCTGGCCTCCGCCGAGATTATCCTCGCCAGCAGATAGATGTTTGCCTCCGTCGCCGCAGGTATCGTCCCTACGGATATTCCAAGAGCCTTGAGGGTGATAGGCCCTGCAACTCCCGTCTGGGAAATGCCCTGCTGCTTTTGAAAGCGCAGCACCGCCTTACGGGTCTCCTCGCCGTAATATCCCGTCACTCCGACGGTGAACAGACCACGGGCTTTCAGTTCCTCCTGAATGGCGGTGACCTCCTTGCCCCGGGAGCCTACTTGAGAAAGCGCTTGCTCGCCGTCGCCGGCGCGTATGGACAGCCCTACCGCACCAATGACTGCAAACGCCGCCAGCGACGAGATCAGAGCCTTCAAAAATTTTCGGTCAGTTATGCTTTTCATATGATCATCTCCGGTTATATTATATATGGTATTGTGTACAGCCGGACACGTTTTATTCACAAGAAACAGCGTATTTTCAGCCGTAGGTGAATAAAGTTTTAAGGGCGTTTGTGCAAAACGTCTAACAGTACCCCGCCAGCTGTAATTATCGAAGACATTTTTGACAAATCTCCAAAACCCCCTTGACAAAGGAATGAAAATATGATAATATAAATAAGTCGCCCGAGAAGAGCGGAACAAAAAGCTCGAAAAAAGATTTAAAAAGTCTTGACAAAGGGAGACAGATGTGATATAATAGATAGGCAC
>JAFUTK010000028.1 GCA_017471405.1 Ruminococcus sp. | reverse complement strand
TGAAGCGTTGATGAAGTTTTAACAGCAAAAAAGTATAGAGAGCATCAGAAATAAATGTCGCAGTAAACAATAATAAATACAAATTGAGAAAAAGTTCCCATAATAATATCGGAAGCGCTCGCAGCGATGCGGGCGCTTTTTATTGTGGCAATGTATTACACCTTGCACAAACCAACGCTTGTATAGTTGTGCAGCCATACGAAATATATAGGTCAAGAAAAAATGTTGGTTGTCAGAATGCATTTTTTATCCCTATTGCTTTACAGAGGGCAGAGTGTTGTGAAACTGAATAAAGCAACCCAATCGAAACTGTGCATAACAGAGAATCAGTTTACAACACCCCCTCAAAATGCCTCTCCCAATGCCTTATATATAGAAGGACAAATTATACAAGCCCGTCCTGCTTCGGTTGTGCAGAACGGAGAAATCCTTGGATCGATTAAAAAAAATTGTTTGCAAAACGAGCTTATCTTCCCCTATACAAGTGAGAGAATTCTGTTCTCACTTTTCACAATATCAGTAATCTCAACTTGTGCAGGGCATACATAAATTGTAAATATTCTGTAAAGCAGGGGTAGCAAAACTCCGACTTCGTTCCCTTTACAAGTGAGGATATTTTTCTCTGGAACAATAGAATACTTTTCAAACAGGGTGGTAAAAGGAACTGCTCTATTCCCTCTATATCAGAGGGTTAATGCAGCTGGTTGGTATATAGCGGAAGGTTATGTTCTCTGTTGGACTGGTGCACTTGAAGAACTCTATGGAATTTTTGACTATGACACTCACAGTTCTATTAACCCAACCAGTGAGATTTCGGCAAGTGTAAATTACATTGCAGCTATTGTTTAAACACAGCAAAGGAGCACTACAATGAAAAAAATAATATCATCACTTGCAGCCGCAGTGTTAATGGCGGCACCGCTGACAGCCTACGCTGTTACGGTTGACCAGACCTCAAATCCACCAGAGGGGAGACCCAGGTGAGCGTTAACATTGACCACCTCTACACCGTTACTATCCCTGCCGATACCACCGTTGCCTTTGGCGCAGCCCAGACCGATTTCGGAAAGATCGAGCTGACGGAAGCCCGCCTCGACCCCGGCAAGGCAGTAAAGGTAAGCCTCACTCACAGCGACCTTAAAAACTCCGCTGACACCGCAAAGGTGATACCCTACACCGTCACCGACGGCACAGCGACATTTGCCTCTGCTGCCTACACTGCAAAGGGCGACAGCACAGCACTGAAAATCAACATCACCGAGGCTGACTGGAACCAGGCTTATGCAGGCTCCTACAACGACACAGTGACCTTTACAGTCGAGTACGTTGACGCCCAGTAAGGAGGTGTCGGCGTGAAGAAAATAGCAGCTCTTTTGCTGTGTATTTCCTTGCTGACAGCACCCTGCCTTACTGCCTACGCCGAGGCAAACTCAGCCCCGGGTGAAGCGACCATCGGAACGGTAGTCCCCGACAGCCACAAGGTCAAGGTGAAGGTCACAGGCAATGTGGACTTCTCTCTGAACGGCGAAACGGGCGACGAATTCACCGTCCCGCGCTTATCGGAGCCGAAGCTGAAGGTGACCCCCAAGCCGGGCGAGCGCATAACAAGCGTCACCTTAGACGGCGAGGACATCACTGACAAGCTGAAAGATGGCACCTACACCCTCCCGCCTGTCTATGAGGATACGGAGGCAGTGATAGAGGCCGTAACGGAGAAAGCTCCCGGCGAAAACGGCGGCAGCACCGTAAACCCCACCACCGGCGTAGTCGGCGGCATATCCGTAAGCGCAGCCCTTCTCACAGCGTTTGTGTTTGTAAGGAGGAAAGGCAAGGAAGAATAAGACACCTAAGCAGACCGCCGAAGGGCGGTCTGTTTTTTTGCTGTTCAAAGGGAAGGGCAGTTACGGCTCTGAATATCAGAGGGGCAAATCAGAATTGGATTGTGGTGGTCGGAGTGCTGAGCAGGAGCGCTCCCGACACAAGGGAGGGCAGCTTTGTCTGCTCCGATACTGACGGTGTATTCTATGATACCTCAGCTCTCCTGCCCGGCATTGAGGAGAGCGATGAGGAGCCGATGGTCTACTATTTCACGCCGGTGCATTACATAAAAAACACGCTGGGCTATGCAGTGCTGAAAAGGCGGATGACTGAGAGAAAGGGGCTCGACGAGGTATTCTCGCTGTGGCTGAGAAATATCGAGACCAGCCTTGAAATGATAAGAGTGCGCAATAAGCTGATGAGCTATTCTGAGAAGGACGCGCTGACGGGGCTTTACAACCGTCGGGGAATGGAGCGCTGGATAAAGGAGCGGCTGAAAACTGATGAGGGCCAAGCGGTCTCGGTGTTTATTATTGATATGGACGGACTTAAATACATCAACGATAATTTCGGCCACAAGGAGGGAGATATCGCCATAAGAGCCATTGCAGCCGCACTCCAGAGCGCCGAGGGCGAGTCTGAGACGGTGGCCCGTATCGGCGGCGATGAATTCTGTATGATAAGCCTTTGCGATATTTCCGCAGAGGAAAAGCAAAAGGTGATCGCCGTTGCGATAGAAAGGGCAAACGCCTTTGCAGGGAAGCCCTATCCGGTGTCCGCAAGCATAAGTCACGCAAGCGGAAGCCTGCTCCCTGATATGCTGGAAAAGCTCATCTCACAGGCTGACGGGAAGATGTATCTGAACAAGAAACAAAAAAATCAGCACAGAGGCTGAAACTCATAGACGATAGCAGCTCAATACTGAAAGCCCGCAGGCACGACGCTTGCGGGCTTTTTGTGCAGCCCTGTACAGTGCCGCTAAGTAGCAGTTTAATGCTGAGCGCATATTATGTATTGAGAATAAATTGGAGATATTCTCCCGCGGCGGGGATATGCCGGAAGTTGTATCAGACCGCTGCGGTATATCTGATCAGGAGGAAACTATGGACGATAATAATAACAAGCAGTGCTGCTGCCCCGGGCCTCCCGGACCTCCGGGTCTGAGAGGGCCAAGGGGCCTGACCGGACCGCAGGGACCGCAAGGCCCCACAGGTGAGCCCGGTCCGCGCGGACCCGTCGGTCAGCCAGGACAGAGAGGGCTAGTAGGTCCCCGCAGTCCTGCTGGTGAAACAGGCCCGCAGGGTCCTGCCGGCAATGCCGCCGCGATAACCGTTACGCCCGTAGACGGCGGAACAAGGTCTGTCTCCGCACATCTTGTGATAACACAGCTTGCCTGAGGCTTTGGAACAGAGCATAAGAAAAAGCACCCCTCTGCGGGTGCTTTTTTCTTAAAAAACGTCAGAGAAAAGGCTTGAAAATCAGAGCGCCCATTCACTTGAAAAAAAACTTCAAGATGTGCTACAATGGATAAAAACGCAAGGGAGGAAAAAGCAATGCTACATATCAGCAAGGTCGAGCGCAATTTTACTATTGCTTTCCTGATATTTTATGCACTGGCTGCTGTCACGAGCATTCTGGTGCAGCTCACAGACCGCTTTGTAGGGCTTTCCTCCGTTATGTACGGCTTTTTCATCATAGGGTGGGGCGCATCGGTATTCCTGCGTATCGTTCATAAGCGCATCAGGCTGGACATCATTGCCATCTCAGTATTCCTGTTCGGGCTGTTCATTGTCCGGATATGCCGCTATTTTCTCTTCGTTCACTCGCTGACCATAGACCGCTACCTTTGGTATCTTTACTATATCCCATACATAATGATGCCTATGCTCACGCTGGAGGCGGCGTCCTGTGTGGGCAAGAGCGAGAGAATGAAAACTCCCTCTGCGGTGAAGGTGCTATGGGTCGCGGCGCTGCTGCTGGTGGCAGGCGTGCTCTCCAACGACCTGCACCATTTCCTGCTACGCTTCGACAATATGGACGATTACAGCGGAACGGTGGATTACAACTGGCTCTACTATATCGTGGTGATATGGGTGTTTGCAGTAACGGTGGGAGCCTTCATACTGCTCATAAAGCGGTGCAGACTTTCCCAGTGCCGGAAATTCTGGTATATTCCGGTCATCACCTCAGCTGTCAGCGCTGCACTTATCCTGCTGTATTATGCCATAGGCGGCTCGCCGGAAATAGGCGGGATAAAGCTGTATTACATTCAGGAGGTCTATATCCTGCTGTTCGCCGGAATGTGGGAGGGCTTTATCAAGATAGGTCTTATCCCCTCAAACACAGGCTACAGTGAGCTGTTTGAGCTTTCCCATATCAATGCCTTCCTGTAAAATGCCGACGGAGAGACAGTTTACCGCTCCAAGGGCTATACCGACACCACCGACAGCGAGGACTTCCTTATCCGCAGGAGAAAAATAAAGGGCGGTGCGGTAGTATGGAGCGAGGATATCTCGGCGGTCAACCGCATCAACAGCGACCTTGAGGAGGCCACCGAGCGCATCGAGGAGGAAAACGACCTTATCGAGGAGGAGAACCGTTTCACCGCCGAAAAGGTGAGCTACGAAACACAGAACAAGCTCTACGACAACATCGCAAGCCACACCCATCAGCAGCTGGTGGAGATAGACGATGCCTTAAACGGCAGCGGTGAATTTGACCTGAGAATGAAGTTCTGTCTGCTGCTGGGCACATATGTCAAGCGCTGCTCCAATCTTATGCTGACAGCTGACAAAAACAAGCTGGTCTCCACCGATGAGCTCTACCTCTCCATTAGCGAGAGCTTTGAAAATATGGGCTTTCTCGGGGTGGACTGCGAGGTGATAAGGGCGGCATCGAAAATGCTTCCCCCAGCGCTTCTCATTGCCGCCTACGACCTGTTTGAAGCGGTCATCGAGACCGTTCTGGATACCGTCTGCGCCTTCTCCGTCAGGATAATGCCCTCGGAGAATGTCCTTATGACTATAGAGACCGACAGCCTGAGCCCAGATGTGGAAAGGCTCCGCGTAAGCTTGCCGCAGCTGCGGCTTAGCTCCTTCGTGGAGGACGATATCCGGCACCTCACCCTTTCCATAGGAGGTGACGGCAATGAATAGCTTTATATCCCTTTCCGACAGCGTCAGAGGCGGGCTGCTGCTTTGGCTGATACTGGTGGGCTTTACGCTCTTTCTGGCGCTCATCATACACATCTTCACCGACAGGTCACGCAAGGGGCTTATCCTCTGCGGGGCGGAAAATCTGTTCACCTTTGGGTTCTATCAGATACTCATAAACCAGCAGTGGTCGGAAAATCGGCTGCTTATGGATATCCCCGCTGTGACAGTGGTGCTTATCATAGGCTTTATGTCGGCGGTAGCTGTGACGGAGCTTATCGGCTGCATACGAAAGAGAAACAGCCGCCTCTCTATGATGTCCGTCAAGGAGAGCATGGACTTCCTGCCCACAGGCATCTGCTTTTACTGGGAGGGCGGCCTAACCAAGCTCACCAACCTGACTATGGACAGCATCTCCTACAAGCTCACCGGGGAGAACATCTCCGATGCGGAGTATTTCTGCAATACGGTTTTCGGTGGAGAGTCCCCCTACCTCGTCAGGGGTGGGGATATGCCGGTGGTATGCTTTGAGGACGGCACCGCCTTCAGCTTCACCCGTCGTGAGGAGATACTTGACGGTGAGCCTATCCGCGAGCTCGTCGCCTACAACATCACAGAGGAATACCGCCTGACCGATGAGCTCAGGGAAAAGCAGCGGCAGGCAAGCTACATCAACGCCCGCCTCAAGGCTCTCAACTCAACTATCCAGTACCTCATAATGGATAAGGAGACCTTGCAGATAAAAATAGACATTCACGACAGCCTAGGCAAGACCCTGCTGATGACCAAGCGCTACCTTACCTCTCCCGAAAGCGTGGACAGGGAGGAAATGCTCTCGCTGTGGAGAATGAACATCGCTATGCTCAAAAACGAGCAGGTGGAAAAGTGGCAGAAGCCCTATTTCGTCAGCCTGCGGCACGCAGAAAAGCTGGGAGTGAAGATAACTCTCACCGGCTCGCTGCCGGAGGTGCCGGCGCTGATACCGGTAGTGGAGGCGGCGATAAACGTTCACGTTACCAACGTGCTGCGCCACGCCGAGGGCGACGCTGCCGACATCTCATCGGAGAAAACGGCTGAGGGCTACGTCCTGCGGTTTACCAACAACGGCAGAGCCCCCGAAAAACCGGTGCAGGAGACCGGCGGCCTTGCCAATCTCCGGCGGAGGACGGAGGGCATCGGCGGGAAAATGGAGATACGCTGTTCACCGCGGTTCGAGCTGATACTCCGCCTGCCCGAACACACAGAGGAGGAACTTTTATGGCATACAGGGTACTGATCGCGGACGATCAGAAAATGGTGCGGCAGATGTTCGAGGCCGCAGTGAAAAGCTCCGAGCGCTACGAGGCCGCAGGCTTTGCCGATACCCCCGAGAGGGCGGTGGAGCTCTGCCATACCGGCCGGATAGACCTTGTTCTGATGGACGTTGTCATGGGCAGCGGAATGGACGGCATCGATGCCGCGGGGCTGATAAAGTCCCAGAGCCCCGACACCAAGATAATCCTTGTCACCTCGATGCCGGAGGTCAGCTACATTGACCGTGCCCGCGAGGCCGGGGTGGAGAGCTTCTGGCACAAGGAGGTGCAGGAGCAGCCCCTGCTGGAAATTATGGACAGGACTATGGCAGGGGAGTCCGTCTACCCCTTATCCACGCCGGCGGTGACGCTGGGGAACATCGTCAGCACAGAGCTTACCGAGCGGGAGATAGCCGTTCTGCGGGAGCTGGTCTCCGGGGCGTCCAACAAGGAGATAGGCGAGCGGCTGGGCATCTCCGCCAACACCGTCAAGGTCTACATCTAGAAGATGATGGAAAAGACGGGCTTCAAGACGCGCTTGCAGCTGGCAGTCCGGGCTAGGAGCGGCGGACTTGTCATCAATAACCGGGATATCAAAGGCGACGAATAAAGCAATTCCGAAAAAGCATACTCCCCCCTGTCGGGGGGGAGTATGCTTTTTCGGCGTTAAGTCCTCCCACAGGGGGCAATTTTTGTTTATATTTGCCAAAAAAGTTGAAAATTTTTCTACAAGCGACTAATACTTTTGGGTAATTGTAATTCTGTGAATAATGTGTTATCATTAATGTGTATATCTGTGACCCGCGGCAGCGGAGATACAGTAATATAAGATGTATATATAGATGAAGGAGGATGGTAAATGAGGAAAAAATTATGGAAGAGCTTCTTCTTAATGCTCCTGACGGTGCTGACGGTGCTTTCAAGCTCCACTGTCAGCTTTGCCGATTGGGAGGATTACGGAGAGGACGACACCGAATGCTGTTGGTGCAACAACGCCATCACAGGCGCAGACAATTACTGCGACTGCGGCGGAGGAGGCGGCCCCCACTGCTCCGACAGCTACGACACCGGCTGCTTTGACAGCTACCACTGCGAAAACTTCGGTGCCTGCGGAAACACGCGAGATGACTGCAATATCTGCGACGACTGCAACTACTGCTCGGAATGCCAGTATCTCAACGGCGTCGGAGGACTGCACTGTTCAGGCTGCGATAACTGCGGCTCCGGTATCTGCGAGGAATGTGCCGGCGACGACGACCAGTATTGCGAGGACTGCGCCATAGAAAAGGGTCTCCACTGTGCAGATTGCGGAGGCTGCTTCCAGTCCAATACTGTCTGCGACCACAGCGGCGAGTGCAACGGAAACAAATATCTCTGCGAGGAATGCTGCGACGGACAGGGCTTTCACTGCAAGGTCTGCGGCAAGCACGTTGAGGGCGGCGGAGACGACGGAATGTTCTGGTGCTTCTGCGACAGCGGCCCCGACGACCACTGCGGCTACTGCGGTATGGAAGATTACGGCGGAAAGTATTGCTCCGGCTGCGGAAGAGTTCTTTGCGAATTCAACGGCGATGACCCCGACACAGAATTCTGCGAGGACTGCGACCTCTGCCTTGATTGCTGCTATGAAAAGCTCCTGCACTGCCCCGAATGCGATGCAGA
Source organism: Ruminococcus sp. (assembly GCA_017471405.1). GTDB lineage: Bacteria > Bacillota > Clostridia > Oscillospirales > Ruminococcaceae > FB2012. The sequence goes on along the minus strand of JAFUTK010000028.1, from coordinate 6,709 downwards.
GAACATAGAGCCCTGCGAGTTTGGCGGACAGCACTGCCAGAATTACTGCTGCGTTATCTGCGAGGAGTGCGACCGCTGCGTAGAGGCTCTCGACATCGAGATATGCACCTCCTGCGGTCTCTGCGTTGAGTGCTGCCTCGAAAGGGCAGAAGAGGCAGGCTGCACCTGCGGCGAATACTGCGTAGAGTCTACCGACTTTGATGACCACTTCTGCGCACAGTGCGGCATCTGCTTTGACGAAACAGACCAGTGCGAATACTGCGGTCTGTGCGAAACCTGCAGCGAAGAAAACAGCGACTGCTCCGACGGTATGTGCATTAACGACCCCGAGTATGAGGATCATTTCTGCGAGGTCTGCGGCGAGTGCTTCCACGAAGTAGATGTCTGCGACACCTGCGCTGCTGCGGGCGTAAACAGATGCACTGAATGCTGCCTTGAAGACAGCGAGTCTCTCGGCTGCGAGCACGGCATCTGCCCCAACTCCGATTACTGGCACTGCCACTATGACGATGCCAACGGCAAGTGCTACGATACCGACCAGCACACCTATCCCATAGTCAGGTATATTGTTATAAGCAAAACAAGAATTCCTGTTTACGGCGATACCTGCTCTGTCTGCGGCTATCACAAGGACGGCACACCCGTCATCAACACCCAGCCCACAGACAAGACCGTTAAGGTCGCTGCCAGCGCCGATACTGCCGATAAGGTAAGTTTCAGAGTATCCGCTATGGGCGATAACCTGACCTATCAGTGGTACTACGGCAACGATACAAAGGTCAGCGACAGCTCTGACGGGCTTATCTCCGGTGCCACCACACCGGTTCTGACTATTGGCACCACTGCCTGCAACGAGGACCTTGACGCTCTGCTGAAGGCTGACCCCGAGAATATCATCTATCAGACTATTCTCAAGACCAACACCTTCTACTGCGTTGTTACCAACAGCGCCGAGGATAAGAGCGTTACCTCCGACAGCGCAAGGCTCTACACCAAGCATAACGAGAGCGGCTTCAGGAAGGACGTTATCACCAAGCAGACCATTGATTACATTCCTCCGGAGGGCGGACACATCAGCATCAGCTACGATCACTCCACCACCCACAGCAAGGCCTGCGTCGGCGGAACCTACGGTCTCACCGGCATTTCAAAGGTTCTGCAGGGTCTGGTTGCCTCCTGCGACCAGCACACCGTGACCGAGCCCCACACCTGGACAGCCTGGGATTACACCGTATACCCCGCCTCCAGAGGGCATCTGGGCTACGCCAAGAGGGTCTGCACCAAGTGCGGCGCTTGGGACATCAAGGAGTTCAAGTACGTTGAGGAGCACGAACACGTTTGGTCGGACACCCCCGTTCCTGTTTCCGTTGAGGTCGATGTAAAGGACGCTAACGGCAACGTTACCGGCACCAAGACCTCATATCAGTATCACGTTTACCCCTGCACCGTTGAGGGCTGCCCGGAGCAAAGCGCCAAGGAGCAGCACGTCTGGTCGGGCTACGTTGAGACTGTTGCCCCCACCGACCATTCCAAGGGCGAGCGCAGCCACACCTGTCTGCTCTGCGGATACGTTGAGGCCAAGGAGATAGACGTTATCCCCCACGTTCACGATTTCCCCGTAAAGAAGACCCAGACCCGCTATGCTACCGCTGACAGCCAGTATGTCAGAAGGAACGCCAAGGGTCACTACACTATTTGTAAAGGCTACAGATACATCTCGCGTACCGGCGAGTATGTTCCCTGCAACGCAAGAACAGCGCTTGAGCCTCACAATTTCAGCGTTACCCGTCTTGACGAGGGCACCGATAAGGAAGGACAATACTGGGTAAAATTTGAGTATTACTGCCCGACCTGCGGCTACAAGAGAAACTACAAGAGCTTCTCAGAGACCACAACCTCTGAACACCTGCTGTTCTCGGAAATGACTGAATTTGAATGGTATGTTTCCAAATACAACATTCGCTATTACAGCTACTCTAAGGACGAGGGCAACCCCGCAGCGATACCTGCCGATGCAGTAGTTACGGTTTTCAACGATACCGGTTATCTCTTTGATGAGGAGACCTGGTCGTTAAGCATATATACCATTCCGGACTTACAGCCTGTTGAAATAGTAAGCTGCAACGGCTACAGGTGCGATTTCATTATGCCGGACAATGACGTATATATTCAGGTAGGTTTGGCGACTCACACCCTCGAACAATGCAAACACAGCAAGACTTACTATGACTATAGCACCGCTATATTGGGCACCTGCACCGAAAGCGGCAAGGAGCCCGATAAAAAGTGCAGTCTCTGCAAAAATACCCTTAAGATAGGCGAGGCCTATCCCGCATACGGTCACGAGTGGGTGCTTCAGGAGGACACCTATAAAGAGCCCACCTGCACCGCTCAGGGCTACACCGGCAAGAGCATCTGCGATGTCTGCGGCAAGGTTCAGCAGGGCGACGCTATCCCCGCCAACGGGCACCTCACCGAAGGCAACTATGACTACGATGAGAACAAGCACTGGCCTTACTGCGAGATATGCGACAAGGGCTTCAAGGCTGACGGCGAAAAGCACGACTTCGGCGAGCCTGTTGAAGCAAACGGCGCTGTCTATGAGTTCTGCAAGACTTGCAGATACTATCACGTTATAGACGGCACTATGACCGGCTTAGATTTCGACCACACAATTTATATCACCGACCAGTCCGACAGTCTGGATATCAGAGTAAGGTTCTATCCCACTACTACTGAGAATAAGGACATCATCAAGGATATGGCAAAGGACACCTCCGAGTTGGGAACACAGTACAAGGTTGTGGTTTATGACACCTATGCGACCAAATACCGTAACTCAACAAGAGCTGTTGCGTACCTTGTGCTCAACGCCCCTAAGGGCAAGCAAGAGTACAAGATAGCGATATCCTTAGGCAAGGAATACCGTCCTTGGATTGAGACCCGCACGAACTATAATATGTCCGGCTTGGTAAGGCTCTGGGGCGACGTTGACCTTGACGGCGCTGTGAACCGCGCAGACGTAACTATCCTCTCGCGCTATGTTGCCAAGTGGGACGGCTACGACACACAGGTAAAGGATATGGACCTCGCGGACATCGACGGCGACGGCACAGTAAACCGCGCTGACGCCACCTTCTTCTCAAGATACATCGCCAAGTGGGGCGACCTCTACGAGAATACTCTCCGCAGGCTGATATGACCTGACAAACTCACAAACGGACAGTTCCCGAAAGGGAGCTGGCCGTTTTTTTGATGCGCATAATTGGCGGGGAATAGCCTTTTCCCGAATCGCAGCACTGCCCAAACAGATTTTCTCAGCACACTTGAAAAATCCCTCCGAGTGTGCTATACTATGGAAAAAGAAATCACCCGCCGCCGGCAGACAAGGAGGACGCTATGAGAGCTATCTTAAAAAAGAATACCGCAGCTGCTCTTTTCGGCGCCTTTATGCTTTTTCAGCTGTGCGTGCTGGGACTGGGAAACCACGCCGGAGAGGGCATCATCGAAAGCGATAAGCGGGAGCTGGTCTATTACGGCTTTCAGGTGCTGGTGATAGCGGGCTTTCTGGGTTACTCCGCCTGCGAGCGCCTCCTTCGGGGGGAACGTCCCCGCAAATACCTGACCCTTGCTCTTTCGGCAGTGCTCCTTGCGGGCACCTGCATTATGGGACTGGCGGACAAGGGCTCGCTGTTCTATGTAGGCGTTACCTTTGCGGTGATGCCCTGCCTCGGCTGTCTGGGAGGGGAAGTCTATCACCGAATGAGCCGGGAGACCGCCGGCGGGCATACCGCCCGGAGTATGGGCATTGGCTGCGCCGCGGCTGTGATGATGCAATACCTTTTGCAGATACATTGGGGCGAGACCTTCCTGTTGCCGGTTGCTGTCCCGCTTTCACTTCTGGCGGTGGTGCTCCTGCTCCGCACAGAGCCGGAGCCCCCTCCCCGGGAGATCCCCGTCGGGACGGCTCCCCGGGCGCTTATTTTCGCCTGCCTGACCGCGGCGGCGCTTATTCTCTTCACCAGCTTCTACAACGGCTATATCCACCATTTGCAGATACAGACCGGCTACACCTCCTACAACGTCTACAGCAGGCCGCGGCTGATGCTCATTCCCTGCTATCTGCTGTTTGCCCTCATCGGGGACAGGCGGCAGGGGAGGCTGGTGCCCATAGCGGCGCTGTGCATAGCGCTGGCGGGTATGCTCAACTCGGTGCTGGCAGGGAGCAGCGGCACCTACCAGTTGAATATGTGCCTGTTTTACTGCGCCATTGCGGCCTCCGTCGCATACTATAACCTGACCTTCTGGCGGCTGGCGCAGGGTACAAAGCACCCCGCCCTTTGGGCGCCAATGGGACGGATACTTGACAGCCTAGTGGTGCTCATCACCGGAGGACTGCACATTTCCGAGTTTTCCCCCGCAATGACGCTGGCGATGAATATGTTCGGGCTGGCGGTGCTGATAGTGATAATGTCGGTCAGCGGGGCGTTGAATTTGAAGTCCTCCCCTGAGGACACCCCCGCCCCTGTCTCGGAGGACACCGCCTTCGAGCGACTGAGGGATCAGTTCGCCCTCACCCCCAGAGAAACGGACGTCCTGCGGGAGCTGGTGCTCACCGAGGACAAGCAGACCGCCATCAGCGAGCGGCTGTCAATATCTGTAAGAATGATGCAGAAATATGTGACCTCGCTTTACAAAAAGACGGGTACGGAGACCCGCTCGGGTCTTGCGGAGCTTTACCGCAAAGCACTGCTCGGAAAATGGCAATAAGTTTAAAGGGCTTTACCTTGACAGAGGTAAAGCCCTTATTTGCGCGCTTTGAGGGTGGGGTTCGGGTTTCCGTACCTTTACATACAGCACCTCCTATGGTAAAATGAGAGTGGCAAAATGTTTATCATCACTGACAGGAGGTAAAAATATGAGGAAACTATTCCAAAGAATTCTCGGCGCCGGTGCGGCGGTGGCTCTGCTGGCAGGAAGTGCGCTGCCGGCTTATGCGGGTACCGTTCTGCAACAAAGCAGCGTCAGCACTATCACTACAACAGAAGAGCTAAAAAGCAGCTCCACTGTCTATGTGGGTGAGGTAGTCGTTGGCGGAGTGTCGAAGATAAAGTATGTCTATTCGTCCGACCTTGCCCACAGCAAAGCTGCATGGGATGATCTAAAGAACGCCCTCGGCAGTATGGAGGATACAGACTTCGCGGGTCTTTTCCCCGCCGAGTTTGATGATAAGACCGATGAAAAGGGCATTAAGCTCTGTAATGTCAGCAGCTATGCGGCTGATATGGACGAAAGCTGGTCTTCCGCCTCAGCTGTGGGAGAGAACTATTACGCCCCCACCTATAAGGTTTCCGCCGGGAGCAGCGAGAACCTCTATGACGCTGACGCCGGCTTCAAGGCGAAGCTTGATGCTCTGAAGGCGGCAAGGGTCGAAGCAATAGACGAGCCTATTGACAACAGCAAGACAATAATTTCAGCTTTAGATTCACGCACGTTAACTGATGTTTACTATACCATTGTGGACGGTCAGGTCGTAAGGCACGTTGACGCAAATATACTCTATGACAGCGAGGAGATAACCGTTATCTACACAAAGGCGGAGATGAAGGTCAATTCCAACACTATAGTAAATGTAACAGGCAGGCAGGGCAAGGTCGTTAAGGACTCCACCGTTTATGTGGGCGAGGTCGTTGTTGACGGCGAAGCAAAGATAAAGTATCTCTGGTCTGAGAATATGACCAGAGCCGTAACAGTCGCTGCCGCCCTTAAGACCGGTCTTACTGGATTGGACGACAAGGACTTTGCCGCTCTTGTGCCGGTAATTATCGGCGAAGAGGACGCAAAGGGTTTGGCGGAATGTAATATTGCCGACTATGAAAGCAAAATGAACAGCAGCTGGAAGAACGCCGAAAGCGTTGCGGCTCTTTATTATCCCGATATGACGGTGAGCACTTCCTCCTCGGCGGACCTTTATGAGGCAGACGAGAATTTTGCCAAAGCCTGCAAATTCGAGGATAATGCCGAGCTGGTGGACACCGCCGGAAAGTCCTACAAGGCGCATTCGCCCTTAGGGAAGCTCTCCGCTGCCAACACTGACAGCGTCACCTATACCGTTGAGAACGGACAGCTTGTCAAGTATATCGACAGATTTATCGACTACACACTTGAGGCTGTGACCGTTATCTACACAAAGGCGGAGCTCACCTCTTCCTCCGAGGACAAGGTCATCGACAGCGTCTCCGTAAATGTTGACTCTCCCAAGCCGGGCACAGTCATCGAGGGCGACGTTACCAAGCCGCTGCTCTCAATTCCCGATGATGCCAATTACTACATCAGCTGGACCATGTACATCAACAACTATCCCTCTGCCGATGAAAACTACGACGACGGCTCCATTTCCGGAACTACAATGGAGGAGGGCAAGGAGTATTTCTTTGAGGTATATCTCACCCCGAAGGAGGGCTACACCTTCGCCGACGCCGACAAGGTTACCTTAAAGGTCAACGGCGGCGACGAGTTCGAGCTGGGCTACTGCTCGGAGAACCAGTTTGCGTTCTTCTCAAAGGTCAAGGCAGCAGAAGCTCCCGCACCTGCAAACGACCCCGAGCCGGAGCCCCCGACCCCTGGCACCGACCCGGATAACACCACTCCCGGAGCTGACCCCGCCCCCGCTGACGATAATGTTCCTGTCACCGGCGCCGCAGCCTCT
>JAFUTK010000027.1 GCA_017471405.1 Ruminococcus sp. | reverse complement strand
TATTCAGTTACCGCCGGAAAAGGGTATTTCTCCGAGACGGGCGCCCGCAGCTTGTGCGCCTAGGTACGGAAAAATTGGTCGCTGACGCTCCCTCTTTTCCTGCGAGTGTAGAGCTATTACTTTTCGGCGCTGCGAAAAAGCCGTTCTCCCCAAGTTTGATGAGGAGAACGGCTTTGTTGTGCTATTATTCAATTTGCGCAGCGCCGGGCGCAAACGAGACGCTGTCTCGAGCTCTGCAAGGGCGCTGCCCCATTTTATCCGAGCTTGTCGAGAGGATAAAATGACCCGCAAGCCTCTAGCGCGAGGCTTGACCGCGCGCTTTTTAATGCGCTTCGCGTTTTGATTTTACAGCTTTGTGCTTTTTAGAGCATCTGCGCTCTCAGCTCTTCACCGCTCAGCGGCGACAGATACGCCGGCGCTACATCAAATGCAGTCTTGCAGCCTCTCTGTCCCTCATCGAAAAGCCTCTTCATAGCCCTAGCATAGCAGCACAGCACACTCGCAGTGAACTCCGGATTAGACCCCAGCTTCAGCGAGTATTCAATCATCTGATGTGTCTTCTCACCGTCACCGGTAAGTCCACTTCTCATTACAAATCCGCCGTGAGGCATAGCAGTGTGATCCCTGTCAAACTCCTCTTCTGTGATGAAGTTTACAGTGGTGTCGTACTGGTCAAAGTAGTTCTTCATGCCCTTGATCTCAGCCTCGATAGCCGCCTTGTCAGCGCCCTCCTCAGCGACAACGTAGCAAAGCCTTGTATGCTTCTCGCGGGTGGTAAGCTCCGGCTGCGAGCCGCTCCTTACCGCCTCCATAGCCGATTCAACAGGGCAGGTGTACTGGATACCCCTCTTTACGCCCTTTACTCTTCTGATAGCGTCGGAGTGTCCCTGCGAAACGCCCTTGCCCCAGAAGGTGTAGCTCTTTCCGTTGGGGAGGATTGACTCCGCATACAGTCTGTTCAGCGAGAACAGACCGGGATCCCAGCCGAGAGAGATAAAGGCGATGTGGTCGTTCTCGCGGCTTGCCTTATCAACATTCGCAAAATGCTCAGGAATTCTTGCGTGAGTGTCAAAGCTGTCGATAACGTTGAAGTACTGCGCCAGCTCCGGGGTCTGCTTGGGCAGGTCGGTAGCGCTTCCTCCGCAGATGATAAGTACATCTACCTCGTCAGCGTGGTCCTTCGCCTCATCAAGACGGTAAACCTTGACGCCCTCAGTCAGCAGCTTGACGCTTGCGGGGTCACGTCTTGTGAAAACGCCCACCAGCTCAAGGTCCTCGTTCTGTCTGACAGCAAGCTCAACGCCCTTTCCAAGATTGCCGTAGCCTGCAATTGCGATCCTTGTTTTTTTCATTTGAGATCCCTCCAAAAATAAATTCCAGATACTATTATAACACAGTTATCCCCTCTTGTAAAGGGGTAGAGGATAACTTTTCAAAAAACATTTCAGCATTTAAACCGCGTATCTGCGAGTATTTTAGCCGATATTCCCCGCGGTTATCAAAATGTTTACAAAATTCATAGGCTTTATCAGCCACATCGGAGCCAAAGTCCCCCATCGGCACAAAATATGCAGGAATTTGTCACACAACTTGCAAATCACTGTTCCGGCTGACGCTTTTTTATCTGCGAGTTAATGTGGTCGCATATCTTCACACAGTCGCTTTTTGCGAGAAAGGGTATCACCAGCTTCGCACCCATTGCGTTGAGCACCACAAAGTTGAACCCCGACTTCTCCCCGAAGGGTGTCACCACCATCGTCACTGACCTTACCGCGTCCACCGGCATAAAGACGGTTCGCTCATTGAAAAGTCCCCTTGTGCAGAGTATCTCCGTCTCGGAAATGCTCACCGAATGGTTGTTGAAAAGCCTCGGCATAATGCCGCCCATTATCAGCAGCACCAGCGACGCCATAAAAAGAATCAGATAAATAGGCACCCGCCTCATAATGATAGCAGCCGCCGTAAACACCGAGCATATGACCGCAAAAATCAGCGCCAGCAGCAGGTAGCATACCATCATCGCATTGCGGGAGGGCTTGAATTCACCCAATGCTGTCACCTCACTTCATTCCTAAATGCCGGAAAAATTCCTTCAGCTCCTCGTCGTTCTTGAAGCTCACATTCATCACAGTTGAGCCGTCCGACTTCCTCTTGAAGCCGGCCTTCACGCCGTATTCGTTCTTCAAGGAAAGCGCGTACTCGTCAAACTGCTTTTCCCCCGAACCAAAGACCGCCCTGTACTTTGCCCCCGGCTTGCTTTTAGGAGCTTTAGCTGCCAGTCTTTCCAGCTCTCTGACGGATATCCTGTCGTTGATGACTATCTCCGCCAGCTCCAGCTGCCTTTCCACATCGGCAACTCCGCACAGCACCTTTGCATGTCCCAGCGAAATGCTGCCGTCGGCGACCTTGCCGGAGATGCCCTGCGGCAGATCCAGCAGACGCATAGAGTTTGCAACAGCCGCCCTGCTCTTTCCCACAGCCTTTGCAATTTCCTCCTGCGTCAGGTGAAAGTCCACCTTAAGCCGCAGATAGGCCATCGCTTCCTCCATAGGGTTTAAGTCCTCTCTCTGGAGGTTTTCGATGAGTGCGACCTGTGCAGCCTCCAGCTCGTTCATTTCCTTTATGATGACCGGGACCTCTGTGAGCCCTGCCATTCTGGCAGCCCGCCAGCGCCTTTCACCGGCGACGATAGTGTATCTCCCCTCCGTCTCACCTGGCCGGACGAGTATCGGCTGAAGAACTCCCATCTGTGCGATGTTGTCCGCCAGCTCGGAGAGCCTGTCATTGTTAAAATCCTTTCTCGGCTGAGAGCGGTCAGGCTCGATGTGAGATATCCTCACACTGACAGTCCCGCCGGAGCTCACATTTTCATCAGCGGGAGCAGCAGCTTCCTCCTGCTCCGATTCCTCCTCCTGCCCGAGGATAAAATTGTCATCGAACAGCGAATCAAGACCGTTCTTCATTCTGTTTTTCTTTCCCATATTATTATCTTCCTTTCAAGCTGTGCACCCTGCAAGGCACGCACCCACTGGCATTTTAGTTTAAAATTTAAACGTTTTAAAGTCCTCTAGCATATTCATAGACCTTCTCAGACCACTCCCAGATATCTCTGCAATCATTCTCCAAAAAATGTACCCTTGACCTCAGTTCACCGGGAATATGCGGCTCCATAGCCTCTTGCCAGATTGTCGGAGAAATTATCGCCAGCACCCAGTCCTTAAGTACGACCTCATTCTTCACCTTTAACGGCAAGACCCCATCAAAGACCGCATCGGGGTGATGTATCAGCTCATCATAACGAAAGAAAAAGCGTACACCCGGCGTAAAATTACTGCTCAGGTCCTCCCCCTCCGGGAACCTCCCCAGCTTTCTTTCCATAACCAGACGGTCACCCGCCTGACAGTTTCCCCAGGCGAACATGATGTATTCAAAGTAGTCCTCGGGGTCGTTTGCGGCATTTCTGCTTTCCGCTTTAAGCTCTTTGGCGGTCATTCCCCGCGCCAGCACCGGCGAGAGCAGGCTCCCGCAATCGAGGATTTTGACTGCATTTTCCACTGGCGATGTGTGACAGACCAAGTCAGTCATACACCCCTTGTATTTCGGGCAGGCCTTACACTCCCTGATGATTTCAGGCGGCGCGATGCGCCCCCTGTCGCTGTTTTGCCGGAAGTTTTCGATAGCCTGAATTATCTGCTCCTCGGCTTCGATCTTGCACTGCCGCCCGTTCTGTTCCTCGTACCTGATGAAATCCGCAACGGTCTGCATCTCCCAATCAGAAATGTTCGGGTAATCGGAGAGAGCCTTGTAAAACACACCGTCCCAACATTCTGTTATATCAAATCGTCCTATTTTTATCTGCATATTATTATCCTTGGTGCACGGCGTGCACAATGTGAACAAGTTCGCATAGCAATTCGCGCTGCGCTCCCGTTGGTCGCTTGGGTGTGTGCAGGTGTGCATAGTTCGTGCCGCGTTCATTAATTTGTCCGTAATGTAACGTTGCCACTTGCGGGGCACGTCTCCGCAGGCGAATTCGCGCTGCTATTGCAGCTATTTGTCAACTCTTTTGTAAAGGCTGATGTGGGCATCCAGCCTGCTGAAACCGTTTTTGCAGTAGAAACCGAAGGAGGGCTTGTCGATATCTGTCTGGAGGAAAATGCCTGCAATCCCGCAGCTGCGGATTTCGTCCTCTATCAGCCTCATAAAGCGTGTCCCGACACCCTGACCTTGAAGCTCGGGCAGCACGCAGAATTCTTCAATATTGTAGTTTGTGCCCTCCCACCAGTGTCTTACCGTTCCGATGGAAAGAGCAATAAGCCTGCCTTCCGACATCAGACCGTAGTTGAGGGAATTAAAAGCGCCGGATATATCTCTGATATATTCCGTCAGCCGGCGGGTGTCGCTCCAGTCATCGTTCCACGGCTCGCCTGCAAAGGAGGCTCGAAACAGCTCCGCCATCTGCGGAAGGTACGATCTGTCAAGCAATATGAACTGCTCTGTGTTTTCCATAAAAACCTCCGGCTTTGCTGTCGGTATTATAATTTCGTCTTGTAAATCCTCACGCTGATAGGCGGGCAGTTGGGTCGGTTCACAAACTCGCTGACTATCACCGCATATTCTCCCACCGGCAGCGTCCGGATAAATTCCAAAATGGCGTCCTTTTCCTCAAAGCCGGTGTCCCTCCCGTAGTAGATGGAAAGGCTCATAACGCCGTCCTCGGTCAGCAGCGGCAGACATTTTTTCAGTGCCGCAATGCTGGATTCGGTGTGGGTGTGCTTGGTGTGGTCGCCTCCCGGCAGCCAGCCGAAATTGAACACCACTGCCTTGACCGACCCCGCATCTGCGTACTTATCGGCGTTTTCGTGGCTGTCCAGGTGCACCTCCGCGATGCCCTCATATCCCTTCTCGGAGATGAGCGCTTTGGTGCTTTCCACAGCTTCCGGTTGGACGTCAAAGGCAATTACCCTACCGCTTTCTCCCACTAGCGAGCAGAGAAACGCGGTGTCCTTGCCTCGCCCCGCCGTAGCATCGATGCAGGTGTCCCCCTCCTTAACGTGCAGGGACAAAAACTCGTGAGCGAGGTGTACCGCTCCGAAGGTGCTGGGCATTGCTTTCACTCCTTTTGTTCCACGTGGAACATTATTCCGCTTGCTTTTTCTTGGCCTTCTTTTCTATCTCCTTGGCAAGCTCCTCATAGGCCTTGGAGCCCTTTGACTTGGCGTCGTAGTAAAGGGCGGGCTGTCCGAAGCTGGGGGCCTCCGAAAGAGCGACATTCCGTGGTATCACAGTCTTGAAAACGTGCTTATCAAAGTATTTTTTGACCTCTGCCACTATCTGCCCGGTGACCTTGTATCTCTCCACAAACATTGTGAAAAGTATGCCCTCAATCTGCAAATCGGGGTTGGCACTCTTTTTGATGCGTTCAATTGTATTGTTCAGCTCCACAAGTCCCTCCAGCGAGAGAAACTCGCACTGGATAGGGATAAGCACCGTATCCGCCGCGACAAGGGCATTTATGGTGAGCATATCCAATGTCGGGGGGCAGTCGGTGAGAATATAGTCGTAGAACTCCTTGGCGGGCTTCAAATGCTCCCGCAGCTTGGTCATACGGTTTTTCATACCCAGAAGTCCCGCGGCGGCGGCAGAAAGCTCCTGCTTTGCGGGGATAATGGAAACTCCCCTAAACTCGGTAGCGACCACTGCCTCATAGACCTCACATTCGCCCATAAGCAGCTCATAGGCGGTATTGCGGATGCTTTTTTTCTTTATGCCGTAGCTGGTGGTGGTATTGCCCTGGGGGTCGAAATCCACTATCAGCACTTTCTTTCCCTTATGTCCGAAGACGGCGGCGAGGTTCACAACGGTGGTGGACTTTCCAACTCCACCCTTCTGATTTGACACAGCGATTATTTTTCCCATAGCTATTCTCCCATAAAAATAATACTCTTAATATTATACCACACTTTTTATATTTTGAAAACCCTTTTGAGAAAAAATGTTTGCAAGGGATATTTTGAGTACAGAAAATGTTCCACGTGGAACAAAAAAATACCGCCCTCCCTTTTGGGAGAGCGGCGCAAATGTTCCACGTGGAACATTTTACTTTATCATTTTACAGTAGTTACGTCCTTGCCGAACCACTTGGTGGAGATCTCGGCCAGCTTGCCGTCGGCCTTCATCTCCTGAAGGGTGCCGTAGATCTTGTCGCAGAGAGCCTTGTCGCCAAGTCTGAAGCCTATAGCGTACTCCTCGGGCTCGAGGCCTTCATCAAGCACGCGGAAAGCCTTGCCGCTGGTGGAAATCTCATACTCTGCAACTACGGAATCGAGGAAAACGGCGTCGCACATATTCATTTCCAGCTGATTGAGTGCCTCAACGTTGGTCTCGATCTGGGAAACGGTAACGGTCTTGCCAACATCGGACCCCTCGAGGATATCCTGAGCGGTGGAGCCGTTCTGCACGTCAACGGTTTTGCCGTTAAGGTCAGCGAGAGTTTTGATATCGCTGTCTGCGTTGACTACGAATACCATTTCGTTGGTCATATAGGCGTCGCTCATAAGCATTACCTTCTTACGCTCGTCGCTGACGGAGAGGCCGTTCCAGATGCAGTCGATCGTACCGGTATCCAGGTCGATCTCCTTGGTCTCCCAGTTTACGCCGTAGGGCTCCAGCTTGATGCCGAGGCGGTTACAAACCTCTTCGGCGCAGTCGATGTCGAAGCCGACGATGTTGTCGTTCTCATCGGTATAGCCCATAGGCTTGAAGGTAGCGTCGAGGCCGAGGACGAGCTTGCCGTTATCCAGCACCTTCTGGAGGGACTGATCCTCGCCGGAGGCAGCCTTAGAGGTGTCTGCTGCGGAGGAGCTGTCGGAGGAGCCGCAGCCCGCGAGAGCCATCATAGCTGCCATAGAAACGGCGCCGATAGCTGCAAAAATAGACTTTTTCATTTTCATACTTCCTTTCAGTTTTCAGGTCTGCATTTTTCTGTGTTATCAATGCTTTGACTTTGCGTAAATTATAATAGCATAAATAATTTGATAAGTAAAGCAATTATCCTCATTTTTGGCGAATTGCCCGAAAATCGCACTTTCCCGCGGTTAGGAATAGGCATTTTTTTGATGTCGCGCTTGGGTGTGTGCGGGTATGTAGCTTCCGTGCCGCGCCCGGGGGCTGCCCGCACTGTGACCGTAGGTGCTCGCATTTTTTTAACGTCGCGCCTCACCTTGTACGAGCGCAAAGTCATTGCACCGCGACCGGGGTCTGCCCCCGCCGCCCCTCACTTTGTGCGCCTTGTTACGGAAAAACGTTCACTGACGCTCACTGTTTCCTGTGTCATCAGAGCTGTTACATTTCGGCGCTGCGAATTTGTGTGTTCTTGATGGCTTGGTGTGGTCGGAAAACGTTGTGCCTTTTTGTTGCTGGGCGCAGCGCCGGGTCGCGGCTGGCGCCGCGAACTAGGCTCTGTCAATTTCATTCGAGTTGTTCGAGAATGAAATTTGCTCCGGTCAGGGCTCTGCCCCGACACCCCGCCAGGGGGCTAGCGCGCCCCCTGGACCCACGCAACGCGCTTCGCGGTTTGCTATCCCTGCTTTGTGCTGCTTTTTGTGTATGCTAAAAGCCCCTCCTGCGTGGGAGGGGCTTGTGCTTTTTTATACCAATACCTTTGAAAGGAACAGCTTCGTGCGCTCGTTCTTCGGGTTCGCAAAGAATTCCTGCGGCGGCGCTTCCTCTAATATCTGTCCGTCGTCCATAAACATCACCCGGGACGCGACCTCCTTCGCAAAGCCCATCTCATGAGTGACAACTATCATCGTCATACCGTCCTCGGCAAGCTCTTTCATCAGCTGCAAAACTTCTCCGACCATCTCAGGGTCCAGCGCAGAGGTGGGCTCGTCAAACAGCATTACCTCAGGGTTCATTGCCAGCGCTCTTGCTATGGCGATGCGCTGCTTCTGTCCTCCCGAAAGCTGGGAGGGGTAGGCATCCCGCTTGTCGGAGAGCCCGACCTTTTCCAGCAGCTTTTCTGCTGTATCTATTGCCTCCGCTTCGGTCATCAGCTTGTGCTTGACCGGTGCTAAGGTGATATTTTTCAGAATGGTCAGGTGGGGGAAGAGGTTGAAGTGCTGGAACACCATTCCCATATTCCGGCGCATCATATTTACGTCTCTTTCCTTGAGGGTAAGCAGACCGACCCCGTCGAGGGAGATGGAGCCGGAGGTGGGACGCTCCAGCAGGTTAAGGCAGCGCAGGAAGGTGCTCTTTCCGGAGCCGGAGGGCCCGATGATGACTACCTTTTCGCCCTTCTGGACGGTGGTGGTTATACCCTTTAAGATGTGCAGCTCGCCGAAGGATTTGTTTAGATCCCTGACGACTATCATTTCCTTTTCATTAGCGCCGTTCATTCTTAGCGAGCCTCCTTTCCAGCTTAGATACCAGCGAGGTGAGGATTATTACCATCACCAGATAGATAGCCGCCACAGCCAGCAGCGGCAGGAATGCTTCATAGGTCAGGGAGCGGATTATATCTCCGCCCTTGGTCAGGTCCTCCATTCCGATATAGCCGGCGACGGAGGTTTCCTTCAAGAGGACGATGACCTCGTTTGCCAGTGCAGGAAGGACGTTCTTGAAGGCCTGAGGGAGGATAATGTAGAGCATAGTTTTCGAGTAGCTCAGACCCAGAGAGGAGCCGGCCTCGAACTGTCCGTTATCAATGGACATTATACCCGAGCGGACTATCTCTGCGACGTAGGCGCCGGAGTTGATGCCGAAGGAGAGTATCGCCACGATTATCTTATATTTAGAGGAAAGGGTGGCGAAGATTACGAAGTACATTATCAGCAGCTGCACTACCATAGGCGTTCCGCGAATGACGGTGAGGTAGATGCGGCAGATGAAGTTGCCTATTTTCAGCTTGCCGGTCTTATCATGGGTGGAGCGTATCATCGCTACGACGAAGCCCAGCACGATGCCTATCAGGGCGGCGGCAAAGGTGATTATCAGGGTATTGACAAGGCCGTTGGTGAGGTATTTCCACCGGTCGTCCTTGACGAAGGTATCCTTAAGGTCGTTGATAAAGTCTGTCATGGTCATTGCTCCTTGTCAAACTGGTTTTTTAGGCTTTTTTTAAGCCTTGCGCGGTATATCAGCAGATAGGCTATCATCAGCGCGGCTCCTGCGGCGGAGATGACAAGTCCCCAGGTGAAATACTTGTTGCGGTAGGTGAAGGTGATATGGCAGTCCCCGGTGGGGCAGCGGACGGCCATAAGGCCGTTATAGACCTGCTCTATGGGGACATCTTTGTCGTTTATCTCGGCGCTCCAGCCCTCGGAATAGGGGACGGAGAAGAACATCAGGCTTTCCTTATCTAAGGAGGCGTGAGCCTTGAAGGAGGAGTCCTCAAACTCGAAGCTGTCGCAGGCGGAGGCCTTTCTGGCGGCAACTGTTTCCTTATATCTGGAGGCGGCGGTGAAAGCATTTGCGGGGTCGTACTCGGTGAGGATATCCGAATGACGGGCTACCTGCTCATCTGTGAGGACTACGGCCTCTAGGTAGGCGCTGCTTTTTACGAGGGGGGGAAGACCTGAAAGGGCTTCGTTTGTGGTATAGCTGTCGAAACAGAAGCCCATCGGCAGGAAGTCTGTGTTCTCATAAAAGTTTATATTATCCTGCTGGAGGAATATCCTGTAATTATTATCGGTGCCCGGGAGAAACTCTATCGGGGGGAGGGCGTTGCCGTCCTCGTCGTAGTAGGCCTCGTCGGCATAATATTTTACCGAGAGCAGCTCCATAAGGGAGTAATAGGTGGGCTCATAGTCGCTTTTGACCGAGCGCTCGAGGCCTATATTCTCATAGAAGCTCATTATCGAGGGCTCGACGGTGGAGTTGAAGTATCTTACTGTGGGATATCCCCAGATGATCGGCATATTCTGCAAATTAGACTCGCTGGAAAAGCGGTAGAAGCTGTCATCTTCTATGCGGTTATCGCTTTCGGAAAAGTCAAAAACGCTGTTCATAATGTCGTTCTCCGACGTTCCGCGGAACAGGTAGGAGCACCACACGACGATACACATTCCTGCGGTACAGAAGGCGACGGTCCGGGAGATGAGCTGCTTCATTATGACGTCCTTATCCTCCGATATCGGCTTATAGAGCAGGAGCCAGAGGTAAAATAACGCTGCCAGCGTAAAAAATATCTGGATATAGGCATAGGGGTAATTCTCAAAGCCGATGCTTATCGCGCCGTTTTTTGCCAGCAGTGTGACTGTCAGGGACGCGGCGGCGGCGATGCCTGTGATAACGGCGGTGGGGATAAAGCCTTTTTTAAGGGAGCCGCTCTCCGCGGCGCGGGAGGTCATCAGGCAGGCTATCAGCAGCGGCATATAGAACCAGCGGCCGTAAAACATACTGTTGAAGAGTGAAAAGCTCTGATTAAGGGCGGGGACGAGAATCATTATTCCGCAGACGGTGAGCAGCACTCTGAAAAAGTCCTTTCTCCCGTTTGTTCTGAAATAGGCGATGACTCCGCAGAGGGAGAAGAAGGGGATATACGAAGCAAAGGAGCCGGAGGACTGCGCTGTGGTCATACCGAAGTTGTTGAGCAGAGTTATATCCGGTAGCAGCAGCATATTTTTCAGTATGAACAGATAGGTCGAGGGGGCGGAGTATATCAGCAGGCCGCTTCCGTTCAGGGTATTTCCGATACGGGGGTTGTTCATCACAGCCATAGCCGAGGGCAGCAGGATAAGTGCGGACATCATCACGCCGGC
>JAFUTK010000026.1 GCA_017471405.1 Ruminococcus sp. | reverse complement strand
GTTCCCCCTCTTGCTATCCTTCTCAGCTTACTCACTGACTGTATGTTTTTTGTCATACCTGACATCTCTAATTCTTTTTCTCAAAAGAATTTACAAGGGTTTCGTTTCGTCGTTGTTATTCAATTTTCAAGATACCATTTGTTGTCGGTTTTTCCGACAGCTTTATTATTTTACCACAAACAATTCTGATTGTCAAGAGATTTTTTTCGATTTTACAATTTTGTCATTTGTTTGACATTTGTTTAGACTATTTTATAGAAAATCTACAATGCAGCTGCCAGTAATTGTAATATCCCGCGTTTCCTTGACTTTTTATTATATATATGGTATAGTTATTATAAGCGTGACTGCTTACATTATGTCTTAATAAGGACTGTTTATCGAGGTAATGATATGAAAAGAGTTATAACCTACGGGACCTACGACCTGCTACATTACGGTCACATCAATCTGCTCAAGAGAGCAAGAGAACTGGGAGACTACCTTATCGTTGTGCTCTCAACCGACGAATTCAACTGGAACAGCAAGCAGAAGAAATGCTACTTCTCCTACGAAAAGCGTAAGCAGCTGCTGGAGGCTATCAGGTATGTAGACCTTGTCATTCCTGAAGAGAACTGGGAGCAGAAGATAAGCGATGTTCAGCTTTACAAGGCCGACGTTTTCGTAATGGGTGACGACTGGAAGGGCAAGTTTGATTTTCTTAAGGACTACTGCGAGGTAGTTTATCTCCCCCGGACGCCTGAGATATCCACCACTCAGATCAAAAAAGACCTTGAAAATACCCAAAAGTGAGGTTCGGCATGAACAAGAAATTTTTTAAGACCGTCAACAGCAATCTGCGCAACGAATACTGGCGCGCGGGATGCTCATACATAAAATACTATGACAAGAAGCCGCTGGACGAGAAGGCGATATTTCTGGAGTCACAGCATGGCAAGGAGTTCAACGGTATAATTTATCATACGGTGAAGCACCTACTTTCCGACCCAGACTACAAGGATTTTAAGCTCTACCTCTCCGCCTACGGCAAGGCAAATCAAGACAAATATACCAAGGCTTTGGAGAAGCTGGGCGCTGACGGCAGGGTAAAGGTCGTAACTGTGGCGACTGCCGATTACTATCTGGTGGCTGCTACTGCCAAGTACCTTATCAACGACAACACCTTCCTGCCCTTCTTCATCAAGAAAAAGGGACAAGTATATCTCAACACCTGGCACGGAACACCGCTGAAAACTCTGGGCAAATCCATAATTAACGATGCCGGAAATATCGGCAATACTATGAGAAATTTCCTCTTTGCCGATTATCTGCTCTACCCCAATGAGTACACCAGAGATCATATGGTGCAGGATTATATGCTGGAAAACCTCGCCCGCAGCACCAAGACCATCCTCTGCGGATATCCCCGCAACACTGCCTTTTTCGATGAGGAGAGAAAGCAGCAGATTAAAGACGAGCTCTTTGAGCAGAACGGCTTTTCCTACCGCCGCTCCTACGCATATATGCCCACCTACAGGGGCACTGCCCGCAATGTCGGCTCCAGCCGCAGCGAGGTGGAGATGCTCCGCTCCCTCTATCTGCTGGACGATATGCTTGAGGACGATGAGATACTCTATGTCAATCTTCACCCCATCGCCAAGAAAAATCTGAACTTCAAAAACTTCAAGCACATCAAGCCCTTCCCTGCGGAGTACGAGACCTATGAATTCTTAAACACCTGTGATGTGCTGGTGACAGACTATTCCAGCGTGTTCTTTGACTTTGCCTGCTCTAAAAAGAAGATAGTGCTGTTCCCCTACGACAAGGAGGAATACCTTGCGGAGAGAGGCACATATATGACCTTTGATGAGCTGCCCTTCCCGCAGGTGTTTACCCCTGAGGATCTGCTGGCTGAGATGCGCGACGAGACTATCCCCTATGACGACACCGAGTTCTTAAAGCGCTTTTGCAGTCTGGATTCTCCCGACGCCACCAAGCGCCTGCTGGATCAGGTAATACTCAAGAAGAACTGCGGTCTGCCGGTGGGGACTATCAAGGACAACGGCAAGGAGAACGTCATCGTCTACGGCGGAAACCTCGATCGAAACGGTGTTACCTCCTCGCTGCGCTCGCTGCTCAACACCATCGACTGCACCAAGAGGAACTATTATCTCTCCTTCTCTCAGGCAAAGGCCGCCAATCACTTTGACCAGCTGGCTACCTTCAACAGCGGGATAAACTTCTTCCCCTATGCCGACTACATCAACCTGACAGCCACAGAAAAGTCCAAGAAGATAATGTGCTCCAAGGGCGTGCTGCCGGCGTCTACTATGATGAAGTCGCTGAAGAAAAGATACCGCCAGAACTTCCTGAGGGCCTACGGCGGAGCGCGGATAGACGCGATGATACAATTCAACGGCTACGAGGAGCTTATGCTGCTGCAATACAGCGTATTCAAGGGCAGGAAGGCTGTGTTTGTGCACAGCGATATGCTCAAGGAGATAAGCCTGCGCAAGAACCAGAACAAAAGCGTGCTGAAATACGCCTACTCCACCTATGACAAGGTGGCTGTTGTCACCGATGTGCTGCGCCGCTCAACGGCGTCCCTCTCCGGCAGAGAGGACAACATCGTAACGGTGAGAAACACTATCCCCGCCGACGATATCCGCGAAAAGAGCAAGCTGGAGGTGGAGTTTGACTCCACCACAAAGTGCTCCGTTCCCAAGTGGGTGTTTGATGAGGCGCTGGCCTCCGACAGCAAGAAATTCATAAACATCGGGCGTTTCTCCCCCGAAAAGGGTCACGACAGGCTGGTGGAGGAATTTGCAAGGCTCCACGCTGAGTACCCGAACACCAAGCTGTTCATTGTGGGAGGCAACAGCCGCGACGGAGGCTTTGACAACCTCTCTGAGAAGATAAAATCTATGGGCCTTGAAAAGGACGTTATCCTCGTTCTTTCAATTTCCAACCCCTACCCCATACTGGGCGCCTGCGACTACTTTGTTATGAGCTCCTTCTACGAGGGCTTCGGGCTGGTGCTGGCAGAGGCAGATATTCTGGGACTGCCGGTTATTTCCACCAATATCTCCGGCCCGCGGGCGTTTATGCAGAGATACGGCGGCGAGCTGGTAGAGAACACCTCTGAGGGCATCTACGACGGTATGAAGCGTATGCTGCTGGGCGAGATAAAGCCTATGAATGTGGACTTCGACCAGTACAACAAGGAGTGCGTTGAGGAATTCGAGGCACTGTTCAACTAATAAAACCACAAAGAAAAGTCCCCGCTGAGCAGCGGGGACTTTTTATATCTGCCGATAATTACCAGCCCATATCCTCCTTGATCTTTGCAGCCAGCAGCTCTGCCGACTTGGTGTGGGTGGTGTCGGAGGGGTGCCAGTCGGCTCCGAGGCCGTCCTCGGCTCCGTTCTGCTGGGGGAAATCAAATGCCGTGATGTTGGTGTCGCCTGTCTCGGCGGAGTAGGCCTCAACAGCCTCTCTCATAGTCGAATTAAGGGTGGTGCCCATAATTCCAAGAGTGCAGAATATGCGGGCGGAGGGGTTCTTCTCCCTTACCTGCTTTAAGAAGTCGATGTAGCCGTTCTTGTACTCCTCCTGCCTTTCGGCCCTGCCGCCGGTGTAGCTCATATCGTTGGTGCCCAGGTTGATGACGATAACATCGGGAACGAACTTGGAGAAATCCCAATCAATGTTCTCGGGCTTTTCGGTGCCGAAGCCGGTGTTCCAGGTGTAGCCCAGCTTGTTATAATACTGGGGGATAGTCTGCTCTGAAACAGGCTTATTGCTGGTGGTGTAGCCGGAGATTATGCCGTAGCCGCTGATGGAGAAGAGGCTGTAATCGGCGTCCAGCAGTTTGGCGGTCTTGATGGAGTAGCTCTTGGTGCAGTCCTCGGTCATAGTGGAGAAGGTCTCCTTCTCGCTCTCGGCGTCAACGCCGTAGCCGCAGGTGATGGAATCTCCGATTATCTCTATCCTGCGGGACTTATCTGCCACAGGCTCGATGGTGCCGCCGTTGGGGTCGATATTTGTAATGCCACAGCAGGACTGGGCGCACTCGGAGAGCTTTACGAACTTAACGTCAACAGGCTCGCTGCCGCCGCCGGGTATCTCAAAGGTCTTGCCGTCACTTAACAGTATTTTATCCTCTACCCGCTCGCCGTTGACATAGACCGCCACTCTAGCGGCGTTGTCCATTCCTGCGGGGTTGCCTACGGTGTTTATGGTGACCTTATCGCCTGTGTAAGTAAACTCAACACCGGTGCCGGACATTCCCAGCCAAAGGGTGCCGTTGCTGTAATACGTTCTGCCTATGAGCTTTACATTAAATTTTTCCTCCAAAGTAGGTTCCTCCTTGCTATCAGTTGCTTCCTTGCTCTCCTCGCTTTCCGCCGCAGTACTTCCCGCGCCGGAGGAGGAATCCTCCGAGCCGCAGCCTGCCATCAGGGTGAAGGCGAGAGCTCCCGATAGGAGCAGCGCCGCAAGTTTTTTCAGTTTCATATTATTCCTCCGTTTATAAATTGTATTTCTTGTTTATCCAGCCCTTTGAGGACATATAATGCTTTATCACACAAAAGCCGGCAACCGCCGCGCACAGCCCCAGAGAATACTTCACAGCATAGGTGACGTAGAACTTGGCGTAGTCCTCCTCGCCTCCGCTGTTGATGATGAAGATCAGCAGCTTTGACTCGGAAAGCTCTGAAGAAAACTTGTTTTCGGCGTACCAATAGAGGGCGAAAAGCCCGACGCCTGCGGCTACCAGATAATAGAGCACGTGCTTGACAATGGCAGCAAGGTCCTCCGGGACAAAGCTGAACAGCCCCGCCAGCACCACAGCCGACCAGATGAGATACTTGTATAGATTATTGTAGTCATTCATCAGCGAAAAGCTGTCGGAGTAGAAAAACACATACCATATAGCGCCGATATGCAGCGCCATACCGAGAAATGCCCAGAGCGGAGCCAGCATCTCAAAGCGGTTCCTGCTGCGGTGCATAGTTGCAGACATAGCATCCTTCCTCCTTACTCATCAAGCTTGAGGACAGACATAAATGCCTCCTGCGGCACCTCGACGGTGCCCAGCTGGCGCATACGTTTCTTGCCCTCCTTCTGCTTTTCAAGCAGTTTCTTCTTTCGGGTGATGTCTCCGCCGTAGCACTTGGCGAGAACGTCCTTGCGCATGGCCTTGACAGTTTCTCTTGCGATTATCTTGCCGCCGATTGCTGCCTGTATAGGAACCTCGAACAGCTGCCTCGGAATATTCTCCTTGAGCTTTTCGGCGATGCGCCTTGCTCTCGGATAAGCCTTGTCGGCGTGGACGATGAAGGAAAGTGCGTCCACCACCTCGCCGTTGAGCATTATATCCAGCTTGACGAGCTTGCTGGGCGCATAGCCCATCATCTCATAGTCAAAGGAGGCGTAGCCCCTTGTGCGGGATTTTAAAGCGTCAAAGAAATCATAGACTATCTCATTTAAGGGCAGCTCATAGTGCAGCTCCACCCTCGTTTCGTCCAGATAGGTCATATTCTTGAAGGTGCCCCGCCGCTCCTGACAAAGCTCCATTATATTTCCCACGAACTCAGAGGGTGAAAGGATATCCGCCTTTACCATCGGCTCCTCAGCGGAGGCGATGTTGGCCGGGTCGGGGTAATTGGTGGGGTTGTCGATATAGACGGTGGAGCCGTCGGTGAGGTTTACCTTATATATAACCGAGGGCGCCGTCGTGATGAGGTCCAGGTTGTATTCCCGCTCCAAGCGCTCCTGGATTATCTCCATATGCAAAAGTCCCAGAAAACCGCATCTGAAGCCGAAGCCCAGCGCGATAGAGGTCTCCGGCTCAAAGGAGAGGGAGGCATCGTTTAACATCAGCTTTTCCAGTGCGTCCCGCAGGTCGGGGTACTTGGCGCCGTCGGCGGGGTAGATGCCCGAGAACACCATAGGGTTGACCTTTTTGTAGCCTGCCAGCGGCTCGGCACAGGGCTCGTCCGCATTGGTGACGGTGTCGCCCACTCGGGTATCCCCAATGTACTTGATAGAGGCGGCGATGTAACCTACCTCTCCGGCGTGGAGCTCCCCTACCGGTACCAGGTCGGTGGCTCCCATATAGCCTATCTCAGTGGTCTGGAACTCGGCGCCTGTGGCGAACATCTTTATCCTGTCCCCTACCTTGATGCTGCCGTCCTTGACCCGGACGAAAACTATAACGCCCTTGTAGGAATCGTAATAGCTGTCGAACACCAGCGCTTTGAGGGGCGCGTTCTCGTCGCCGGTTGGTGCGGGGATATCGGTGATGACCCGCTCCAGCACCTCTCTGATGTTTATTCCCATTTTCGCGGAGACCTTTGGGGCGTCCATTGCGGGTATGCCGATGATATTCTCCACCTCGGCGCAGACCCTCTCCGGCTCGGCGGAGGGCAGGTCTATCTTGTTGACCACAGGCATAACCTCAAGGTCGTGCTCGATGGCAAGGTAGGTGTTGGCAAGGGTCTGGGCTTCAATTCCCTGAGAAGCGTCCACCACAAGAATAGCCCCCTCACAGGCCGCCAGCGACCGGGAGACCTCATAGTTAAAGTCAACGTGTCCCGGAGTGTCGATGAGGTTGAAGATATAGTCCTCGCCGTTATCGGCGTGATATTTCATTCTGACGGCTCTTGCCTTGATGGTGATGCCCCGCTCCCGCTCGATATCCATATTATCAAGCAGCTGGTTCTCCATATCCCTAAGCGCTACGGTGTCGGTAAGCTCCAAAATCCTGTCGGCCAGGGTGGACTTGCCGTGATCTATATGTGCAATAATGCTGAAATTCCTGATCCTGCTCTGATCCATACAATCATTCTCCTGTGCAGAGTTATCCATAATAATATATTATAACATAAGTCAAGAGAATTGTCAATTTTGTATTTGAGAAAACCCGCAGAGGGCGGCTGCAATTTTCACCTGTCTTTCATTGACATTGAATTGCAGATGTGATATAATACTTAAGTAATGCCAAGCAGGCGACCGAAAGCTTAATCAGCAAAAAGGTATCTCCCCCCCCCCGCAGGGGGAGAATACCTTTTTCCGCACTGTCCCGAGCCGCGTCAGCGGCGAAGGCATATAAAGCAGTCAAAACTGTAAACTGACCTTTAATTATGGGCTTTCAGAGCGTTATGGCCGGCTTAAGTAATGCCAAAGGGAAAGGAGAAAATGCGCATGAGTGTTGAGAACCTCGGTGCAAGGTCTGATTCTGCCAGAAGATTCAGAAAGAAGACCAATGCCCGTGCTATGCTCGGAGCTGTGATCTGCACAGGCGCCGTAGGCGTGCTGGCGGCGGGCTATCTGTTTTACGGCGCATATTATTCCTCCGGCTGGCACACCCATTCGGAGGGCACCTACTATATCTATTCCGACACCGGAGCCAGGGCTGTAGGTATGCAGACCATCAACAACACCACCTACATCTTTGACGATGACGGCATTATGCTCACCGGCTGGCAGGAATACAACGGGAATATGTACTATACCAACAGCTCCGGAGCTGTACAGAAGGGGCGGGTCACCATAGACGGTGAGGATTACTACTTTGCCGACGATTCGGGGCTATTCCGCACAGGGCTTAACGATTTCAACGGCTATGAGTACTTTTTTGACGACCACGGTTTCCCCGGCAACGGCTTTGATATGGGCGAGACCGGCGAGCACTACTACGACGCCGAGGGAAAAATGGTCACAGGCTGGGCAAGCATAAACGGTATGCTCTACTATTTCAAGGAGAACGGCGATATGGCCAAGGGCCTCTTTGAGATCGACGGCGCTACCTACTATTTCAGTACTGACGGTCATATGCTCACCGGAAAGCAGAATGTAAACGGCCGCGATTACGACTTCGGCGAGAACGGCGCAGTTTTCAAGGGCTGGCGCGAGGAGGACGGAAAATACCTCTATGCCGATGAGGTCACCGGCGCTTTCGTTACCGGCTTGAAGACCATTGACGGCAACACCTACTATTTCGGCACCGACCACTATATGGTCACCGGAGATGTGACCATCGGAGATAAGAAATACCGCTTTGAGGACAACGGCGTTATGACCGAGGGCTGGTATCTCGACGATAACGGCAACAAATATTATTTCACCAAGGACGGCGCCGCCGTGGGGCTGACGCTTATAGATGACCTATACTACTATTTCAATGAGGATGCTGTTCTGCTGATAGAATGGTACAAGGACGAGGCCACCGGCAAGACCTACTACTTCGGCAAGAACGGTGTAGTTCACGAGGGCTTCTTGCAGATAGAGGACGATGTGTTCTATCTTGACCCCATCACCCACGAGGCGGTCTCCGGCTGGATAACTCTTTATGATGTGCCGGAGGAGCGCCGCGAGAGCTATGATAGGTTCCGCGCGGATATGGAGCTGCTGGACAAGTACTACGCCTCGACCTCCGACAGCAGCATAACGCTCACCGAGGACGAGCAGGCCAAGGCCTGGAACCTTGTCTACCAGTACAACAGCGGCTATGACAAGCTGGCATACAGCGCCTACAAGGACATCGGCAGCAATATGTTCGAGCTTTTGTACTTCTTTGACGATTACAAAATGGCCAAGGGGCCTGTGAACATCAACGGTCACCTGATGTTCTTTGATGAGCTGACCGGCATCAGAGGCTACGGCTGGAACGAATTCAGGGGCAAGAAATACTACTGCGGCTACGCAGGCGTCTGCGTTACCGGCGAGAATTACATCGACGGTAAATATTACGTTTTCGGACAGGACGGCGCCCTGCTCTACGGTCTTGTGCAAGACGGCAATGACCTAAAGTACGGCCTCAGCGACGGAAACCGCGTTGACATCTGGCTGAAAAACAGCTTCTTCGAGGAAGAGGACGGCAGCAAATACTACTTCGACAAGGACGGCAAGGCCGTTACAGGATTAATTGAGGTAGACGGCAAGGCCTATGTTTTCGGTGAGGACCACAAGCTGCTGAAGGATATGGTCAAGGCCGAAGGCAATCTCTACTATATGACCCCCAACGGTGGGCTCTCAAAGCGCTGGGTCACTGCCGGAAATCCCAACGTCGGGACTTACACCTATTTCTTCGGTGAGGACGGCAAGGCCGTCAAGGGCTGGATAACCATAAACGGCGTTGATTTCTACTTCGACAAGGACTGCCATATGGTGGACGGCCTGCAAAAGATAGACGGCAAGAGCTATTACTTCGAGAAAGGCGGATTGGTGCGCGGCCCCAAGACTATCGCCGGGAAGAAATACGTTTTCAGCGCCGACGGCTCAATGCAAAAGGGCTGGGTGGTATGGAACAACGTCCGCTACTACTGCGAGACTGAGGGAATTCCCCTCACCGGCACCACCAAGGAGATTGACGGCAAGACCTACACCTTCGATGCAAACGGCGCAGCGACCGAGGCAGCTGCGGCTGAATAGTTTTTAGAGATAAAATGTAATTGCGGCGCTGCTTCGCAGCGCCGCAAAGTGCGAAAAACGGTATCTCCCCCCTTTCGGGGGGAGATACCGTTTTTCGCCTAAAGCCGCTTATGCAGCAGCTCTTTTATTATACCTTACGGCTTTTGTGACTTGAAAATAGCTCCGACTACCAGCGGGCCGGCGTTGATGGAGATGGCGGCTCCTATCTGGAAGAATTCGGAGGGCGGGTAGCCCAGCTTCTTGGTGAGTGCCTTTGCCAGCTCGTCTCTTACCGCCTCGTCTTTGCCGTAGACTATGCAGTAGGGGGTCTTGGGGATTATCTCCTCGGCGGTGAGGTCGATTATCTTCGGGATAACTGCCTTATCACCGCGGACCTTGGTGTGGGTCTTTATCTCGTGGTCGTGGATGCGCATTATAGGGCGCAGACCCATTACCTCTCCCACGAAAGCAGCCGCGGAGGGGATACGTCCCGACTTGCGGGCGTACTTAAGGGTATACATCGCAAAGTAGATGACGCAGTTCTTCACATAATCCTGAATATAGGCTGCGATCTCCTTGGCGGGGACGCCCTTCTTTATCTTTGCGGCAGCCCTGATAATAGGATATCCGTAAGCGCCGGTATAACCCTCGCTGTCGATGTTGTATATCTCGAACTTGCCCTTGGCGTCCGGGTGGTTCTCAAAGAAGCTCTCCCTTGCCATTACGGCATTGTTGAAGGTAGCGCTCCCCTCCTTGTTGATGGTGACATTTATGATATCGGAATAGCCCTCGTTATATATCTCCTCGAAAATCTCCTCATACTCAAAGGCGGTTATCTGAGAGGTGGAGGGTACTCCGTCATACTCATCAAGCATTTTATAGAACTTCTCGTTATCGAAATCCACGCCGCTGGTATAGGTCTTATCGCCCATAGCGACCTTGAAGGGTATTACCCTGATACCCAGCTCGCGCTCATACTCCGGCGAGATATCGGATGCGGCATCTGTCAGAAGCTTGATCTTTGCCATAGCTCTTCTCCTTACTATAATTTGTTATGTATTACCATGTGTATTTCGTCAGCTTTCCCTCGCGCCCCAGGTCGGGGTAATCCCACTGGCGCAGCACCTCATAGGCGGCTATCGCCACTGAATTTGAGAGGTTAAGGCTTCTAAGCTCGTTTCTCATAGGTATGCGCACACAGCACTCCTTATTCGCATACAGCAGCTCCTCGGGAAGGCCCTTGTCCTCCCTGCCGAAGATGATGTACACGCTCCCCTCCTCAGGGTAGCTCACCTCGCTGTGGACGTTTAAGCCCTTGGTGGTGAAGAAGTAGAAATTCCCTTCGTTCCGCTCTGCGAAACTGTCCCAATTTTCGTACTCGTAGATATCCAGCTTATCCCAGTAGTCCAGCCCGGCGCGCTTTAACTGCCTATCCGTTATGACAAAGCCGTAGGGCTTTATCAGATGCAGCGCAGCGCCGGTGACGGCGCAGGTGCGGGAGATGTTGCCGGTGTTCTGGGGTATCTGGGGCTCCAGCAGGACTATGTTTAGCCTATGCTCCATACCGACCTCACAGATTGGTGTAGTCGTTGAGCTCGGCTTCCGAGCGGAGCCGGAAGAGCTGGGGCTCGAACATTATGCCGTCAGTCCAGTGAGTGCCGTAGCCGTAGGTGGTCTTAATAGTCGAGGTAGTGAAGGTGGTGGCGCGGTTCATCGCAATAGGCAGGCTGTCGCCGCCGAGAATTCCTCCCACCAGCACGCTGGCGAACATATCACCGCTGCCGGAATAGCTTATGGGAACATACTCCCCTGTTATCTTCCAGAAGGAGCCCCGCTCACTGTCATAGCCCACAGTTGCTATCCCGCCCGAAAGCAGGGGCACGCTAGTGATAACCACTGTCTTGGGGCCCAGCTGCGAAAGCCTTACAAGCCAGGACTTCATAGTGGAGGCGCTGACTGCGCCCTCCGGGAACTTCTCTCCCAGAAGTATGGCCGCCTCGGTGAGGTTGGGGGTTATGATATCCGCCACCGCCACAAGCTCGCTCATTCTGGCGCAAAGCTCGGGGGTGTAGGTCTTGTAGTTCTTGCCGTTGTCGCCCATTACAGGGTCAACCACCTTCAGCGCCTCTGGAAATGAGGCGAAGAAATCGAGGCAGTGGTCTATCTGCTCGCTGGAGGCGAGGAAGCCACTGTAAACGCAGTCAAACTTCACGCCCATACGCTTGTAATGGTCAAGTGCGGAGCCTATATAGTCGGTGAGGTCTCTCATCACGAACTCGCCGTAGCCTGTATGCGCCGAGAGCACAGCAGTCGGGACAGGACAGACCTGTACTCCCATTGCCGAGAGCACAGGTATGATGACTGTAAGGGAGCATCTTCCCAGACCTGAAATATCGTGGATCGCTGCGACCCTTTTTGGAGCTGTCATTTCCTGTCAATTCCTTCCGATTATATATCTAACATATTATAACATATATCCTGACATTTTTCAAGTGCTTTGGAAAAAAAGCTGCGCCGTGGAGAAAATGTCCCGCGGCGCTTGAAGTTTTTTGTGCATATTGAGCAGTTATCTCCCTTAAGGGTATGATACAAGCCCACTTTTGAATAAGATGATATCAGACCTTATACCGGAGGAGATACTATGCTGGAGCTTATCATTTCACTGCTGACGGAGCATTTTCTGTTCTTTGCCCTACACTTTGACAACAAGACAGTTTTCCCAAAGCCCCTTTCCGCCAAGGAGGAAAGGGAGTGCTTTGAACGTATGGCAAACGGTGACCGCTCCGCCAAGGATAAGCTTATAGAGCACAATCTGAGGCTGGTAGCGCACATCATCAAAAAATACTACTCCACCGCCGCCGACCAGGACGACCTTATCTCAATCGGCACCTTCGGGCTCATCAAAGCAGTGGAGACCTTCAGCCCGGAGAAGGGCTCCCGGTTCGCAACCTATGCGTCGAGGTGTATTGAAAATGAGATACTAATGCACTTCCGCTCGCTGCGCAAGAGTGCTAATGACGTGCATTTCGATGAGCCCATCGAGACTGACCGCAACGGCAACAAGCTAACGCTTATCGACATCATTTCCGACGGAGGGTGCATCGACGAGGAGGTGGAGCTTAACGTCTCCTCTCACAGGCTCTACGAGCTGGTGGAGAGCAGGCTCTCCGAGCGGGAGCGAGAGATAATCATTCTCCGCTACGGCCTCTACGGACACCGCCCTCTTACCCAGCGGGAGACAGCCTCTAAGCTGCTGATATCCCGCTCCTATGTATCCCGCATCGAGAAGGCGGCGATAGAAAAGCTGAGGGAGCACTTTCAATGAATATTGAATAACGAATAATGATAAAATGATAATAATAAAAGCGCCCATTTTGGGCGCTTTTATTATCTGTCCGAGATGATATCAGCACTCACGACCCCGGCTGCGGCTTTCAGGTCGGCGGGGGAAATCTCGATTTGCAGGCCTATCCTGCCGCCGCTGCAAAAGACTGTCTCAAAGCCGTCGGCGGTAAGATGGATAAAGGTCTCAAAGGGCTTTTT
Organism: Ruminococcus sp.; assembly: GCA_017471405.1. Classification (GTDB taxonomy): domain Bacteria; phylum Bacillota; class Clostridia; order Oscillospirales; family Ruminococcaceae; genus FB2012. The sequence continues at coordinate 11,313 of JAFUTK010000026.1, read as the reverse complement.
CATACCTATGGGCGAGCAGCCGCCGTGAACGTAGCCCGTCAGGGGCAGCAGCTCCTTTGCCTTGACCATCTCCACCGATTTTTCGCCGCAAGCCTTCGCCGCCTTTTTCAAATCCAGCTCGCAGGCCACCGGCACCATAAACACATAGTGCTTGCCGCTGCGGGGAGCAACCGTCACCAGAGTTTTGAACACCCTGTCCTTGTCCTGCCCCAGGGCCTCGGCAATGTCCTCGCCGGACATCTCGGCGGGGAGGTTGTGAGTGTATTCCTTATACGCTATACCCTTGCTGTCCAGCAGGCGCATAGCGTTTGTTTTATCCTGCTTCTTCATAGGCTCACTTGATATTTGTCGGCATACCGTTCACCGAAACCTCGGGGTCGTCAAGGGCGATGATGAGGCAGCGTCTGCCGTCGATGTTTTCGCACCGTACCTTGTCCTGCGCGTCCTTGCCGATGTTGACGGTAATGGAAGGAGCGGAAAGGACGGTTTTGCGCTCTATAAGGTTTACAGCTGTCAGGGGCTTGTCTCCCATTGCGGACTCGAACACCTTGGGGATATTATCCAGCTTTTCCTGACTTACTCCCGACTCCCAGAGGATATTTGAAAGCTCCTGCTTGCCGATGGTGGCGGGCTCGGTCTCGTGGGCGGATTTATCCACCAGCTCGGCTATCTTGTCGTTGACGTTGGTGATGAGGTCGTAATCCAGCTCGTCGCCCACAACGTTGCCGAGGATAGCGTGGAAGGTCTCCTTTTCGTTCTTGTAGGAGAGGACGAACTCGCAGCCCAGCAGGTCGTCAACTACCGATGTATTGGGCTTATTGGCGTTTTTTGTGTAGACCAGCACGCCGTTGATGTCAGGGCGGCGGTCGGAGAATATGGGGAAGAGAAAGCCGTCGGAGGGCATACCGATGATGCGGTCGGCGGTGGTCTTTTTAACTATGGCTTCCTGCTCGTCCGAAAAGATAAGTCCGTCAAAGCGCAGGTCTACGGGGCAGATGGCGGTGACGATGAAGTTGTAGTCTATCTCGCTCTCGGCATCATCGGTGAGCTCGTCTGCCTTGGTCTTGTTGAGGACGCTGTAGGTGCAGTGAGCCGAGAATATGGCGTAGGTGGAGACGTATGCCACCCGCTCGACAATGGTGTTCAAGAAGTTATCCACCTTGTCCTGGTCGGTAAGCTTGCTCTTCATCAGCTCGTACATATAGGGCTGCATACCGCCCTCCAGATAGGCGTCCTTAGGGAAGGCATACTCCTTTAAATTCCTGCCGAAGGAGCCGGAGAGGGTCTTTTTGAGTATCTCCATAATGAGCTCGCTCTCGTCCTGAGGGAGGGCGGCGAAGAGGTCGTTTGACTTGTATTTGATGTTCTTCTCGCTGTCAACGAAGGCCTGCACCACCTGTCCTATGGTGAAGAACCCGCACTTTTCCGAGAAGTTCTTTTTTATCTCGTTTATTTCCTTTTTGTTCATATGTATTTCCTCCGTTTCAAGTTAGGGACAAGCTTTATTATAGCACACCGGCAGGAATTTTGCAAGCGGAATTTGGTCTTCACTGAACTAGTCCCAAAAATTGGACAGTATATTTTCTCGCGCCCTGCGCATACTGTAATGAAAGGGTGTGAACAAATGCGAAACAACAGGATATCCCTGATGATGCTGGCGGCGGGGACTGCGGCGGCGGTATGTCTTTCGGTGACCTACCGGACTATGATATCGGCGGAGGATATCTCCCCTGCCCAGCCCGCCAGAATTATCCGGGCAGTCCGCGGAAGGATACTCGATAGGAACGGCGTACTGCTGGCGGGGAATTCTCCCGAGGGCGGGCGGTTCTGGCCTGAGGATATCTGCCCGCATCTGCTGGGGGCGGTGTCCTCCGACGGTCAGCCGCAGGGTGGGGTCGAGCTGGCCTTTGAGGACATCCTCGCCGGGAAAAACGGCTACGAGGCAGAGGGCTCCTCCGTTGCGGTGAGCAACGGGCAGGACGTTTATCTCACCATCGACTGCGAGATCCAGCGGGCGGCGGAGGATATTCTCACCAAAGCCGGAGAGCAATACGCCAAGGGCGTGGACTATGACGTCAAGGCACCCTACAGCGGCAGCGCCGGGGCAATAATCCTGCTGGATTGCAAAAGCGGCGAGGTGCTGGCCTGCGCCTCCTATCCCAACTACTCCCTGAATGAGCTGGGGAGGGACTACGAAAGCCTTGTCAAAGCGGAGCCCTCTCCCCTGCCGGACAGGGCTTTGCAGGGGCTTTACCGCCCCGGGTCGGCGCTCAAGACCGTCACCGCGGCGGCGGCGCTATCGGAGGGGGCGATAAATGAAAACACCCGCTTTTACTGCTCCTCCCGGCTGCACCTTGCTGATACGGATTTCTCCTGCATGAAGGCTCACGGGTACACAGACGTAAAGGGGGCGCTGGAATTCAGCTGCAATATTTTCTTCTACAAAACCGCCCTGCGGCTGGGGTCGGAGAGCCTGACAAAGTACCAGCGGCTCTTCGGGCTGGGAGAGGCTCCCGCCTTTGAGCTGCCCACTCTGGCGGGACAGCTGACCTCCCCGAAAACTGACGGTCTGCTGATACAGTCCGCCATCGGGCAGGGTGAGACGCTCTGCACTCCCTTACAGCTGGCAGTGACGGCTATGACCATAGCCAACAGAGGGGTGAGATACTCCCCTACCGTCCTGCGGAGCGTGGGCTACCGGGACAGCTCCCGACACTACCCGGAGCCGGCGGAGGTCATTCCCGACGGCGGGGTGTTTGACATCATCACCGAGGGAATGGTATCAGTCTCAAAATACACCTACGGGGAATACGCCCTCTCGCAGCTGGACAAGCCCGCTGCCATAAAGACTGGCTCGCCACAGTCGCCCAGAGGGTATGACAGCACAGTTATCGGCTTCTATCCCGCCGACAAGCCGGAAATAGCCTTTGCAGTGGTGCTGGAGGGTGGCGCCAATGCCAAAAACTGCGCATATTCCCTCATCAGGGCATATGATGATGCTAAAGGGCGGTGAGCTCCCAAAAATATTTTCTGTTAGAGACCGGGAAATCGCTCATAACGCCGTGCTCCGGGTCATAGAAGGTGCCGTCAGCGTAAAGTGACCAGTGCCAGCAGCGCGGCGTTTCAAGGCTAAGCAGGCACATCGAGGGCAGCTGCGACTTATCCTTCACCTGAACCCGCGAAGGGGACATTTTTATCCCCCAGTGCTCAAAGGCGCGGCGCATTTCTTTAAGGTCTGTTTCCCTGTCATTGCCGAGAAATGCAATGACCTCATCCACATTTATCCCCGCCGCCATAGCGATGACCGCCTGTCCGCACTGGAGGTCGGTGGGCTCTTTTATATATTGTATCATTTTTTCACCTCGGTATTATTTTAGCATATCGGGGGGAGAATGTAAAGAAAAATCCGCCCCTGCACAGCGCAGGAGAGCGGATCTTTTCTTTAGCAGCTTATGAACAAGTTTTGTTGTCTCTTATTATATAATTCTTATTACACAGTTTACAGGGTTGTAGCGCATCGCATAGGAGGCTTCCTCCATCCTTATGCCCTTGCTTGGGTTCATTGCGTGAACTAACATTCCGTCGCCGACATATATCATTGCGTGACCGTAGTTGTTGCAGATGATTATATCGCCCGGCTGCATCTCGCTGACTGAAACTCTCCTGCCGCACTGAGCCTGACTTCCTGTGAAGTGAGGAAGGTTTATTCCTATCTGCTGGTAACAGAGCATTGTAAGTCCGCTGCAATCGCAGGCGCGATAGCTGGCACCGCAGTAAACATAGGCGCCGCCCACATTGCTCTTGGCGTAGTCGCAGACTATCTTGATGAGTGCGTCTCTGTCTGAAACAGCAGCGGAGGTGTTTTCATTTCCGGCCTGAGCTGTATCACCAGCGGAGGCGGTTTCAGAAGCTTTCTTTGCCTCCTCTGCCTTCTTGGCCTCGGCGGCTTTCTTGGCGGCTTCCTCCTGTTTCTTCTTCTCTTCGGCTATTTGCCTTGCCTTTTCCTCGTCGTCGGCCTTATTCTTTTTGCCCTGCTCCACAAGGAGCTTTGCCTCCTCGGATGTCACCCTTTCGGTATCCTCCAGCTTGACGTACATTCCCTTGTAATCGCCGTCGGTGATCTTTACATACTCGGCGGTGACTGCCTCGGGGGACTGTCCGGAGACTGCCTCGGCCACGTCGCTGACCTGCTCGCCGGCTCCGGCAGAAACATAGGGCACATAGCCCGCAGCATAGAAGCCGCTGTCGTTATGTCCGTAATAGAGCGTTCCGTTATCAATGCGGAAGTAGGTGGCGTTCTCGGTGGCGAGGTTTATCCTTGACTTGCTGGTGAGTAGCTTGTACTGCGGCTCTACGGTTATGTAATAGCTTGTCTCGGACTGGAAATACTCGCTCATTGAGTTGGTAACCGAGATGGTATTGTCTTTTCTGAGCTCCTCCAGGGAGAAGCTGCTGTTCTTAACTCCGTTTACGTATACATTAAAGATAGTACCCTCCTGATAATCGGAGAGGTTCTCTACCGACACCGAGATGTTATCCGCTGTTACCAGTGCGGAGGAAAGCTCCGGTGCCGCCGGTGCGCAGTTCTCGAGCTGAGCTATCAGCTCCTTGACTACGTCCGGTGCCGCAGCTGCTAGGCTGCCGTTTTCGTTTACTGATACGTTGATGTGCTGTGCAGATAAGCCATTCATAAAACTTGTCCCGGCAGTTAAGGCTGTTGCTGTGCTGTCTGCGCTGGCAGTGATCATTCCTGCGCTGACTGCAAAAGCGATGGAGCCTAAAATACCGGCTGCTTTTACAATGTAACTATTCATACAGTACCTCCTATGCTAATCAGTATAGCATAGGAATAGTAACGTTGTGTAATATCCTTGTAACCAATTTGTAAACTCCGTAATCGATTTGTAGCCTTTTTGATAAAATTACCACAAATTATGAAGAATTTTTGTGCATTGTGTAGTTTGCACATTTTGGGAACGTTTTCATTATGCAAAAAGACGGAGACAAAGCCACCTCCCCTGCCAGCTTTTACCTGACACAGATATTTCACACTTTATTTATTGACCCCTGTTGACAGGTGGGGAAAAATGTTGTAAAATATTTAGAATAACAAAGCTATAAAAAATGAATAATGTAACGGGAGGTAAAAGCTATGTTGGACACAAACATCCAGAACAAGTTCGGAAAGGAAGGTCTTACCTTTGACGATGTGCTGCTGATACCCGGCGAGAGCGACTGCACACCTGATATGGTGGATATCCACACTCATCTGACAAAGGACATCGTTCTGAACACCCCGATCATGACCTCTGCTATGGACACTGTTACAGAGTCCAAAATGGCGATAGCCATTGCAAGAGAGGGCGGAATTGGCATTATCCACAAGAATATGCCCATCGCTCAGCAGGCCGAGGAGGTAGACAAGGTAAAGCGCTCCGAGAACGGCGTTATCGTAAACCCCTTCTCCCTCACCGCCGACAAGACAGTAGCCGAGGCGGACAAGCTTATGGGCAAGTACAAGATCTCCGGTGTGCCGATAGTTGACGAGCAGGGCAAGCTGGAGGGCATCCTCACCAACAGAGACTTACGCTTTATAACCGATTTCGGCATCAAGATAGCCGATGTAATGACCAAGGAAAATCTGGTCACCGCTCCCGTTGATACAGATTTAGCAGGCGCTAAGAAGATACTGATGAAGCACAAGATCGAGAAGCTGCCGCTGGTGGACAACGACGGCGTGCTCAAGGGCCTCATCACCATCAAGGACATCGAGAAGGCAGTTCAGTACCCCAACTCCGCAAGAGACAAGAAGGGCAGACTGCTCTGCGGCGCTACAATCGGTATGACCGCAGACGTGCTGGAGAGAGCCGGCGCGCTCATCGAGGCACAGGTAGATATCCTGGCTCTGGACTCCGCTCACGGCCACTCCAAAAATGTTATTGATACACTTAAGAAGGTAAAGGCTGCTTTCCCCGACATTCCCGTTATCGCAGGAAACGTAGCTACTGCTGAGGCTGCTATCGCACTTTGCGAGGCAGGTGCTGATGCTATCAAGGTAGGTATCGGACCCGGCTCCATCTGCACCACCAGAGTTGTTGCAGGTATCGGCGTTCCGCAGATCACTGCTGTTTATGACGCTGCCTGCGCTTGCGCGAAGTACGGCATCCCCGTTATCGCTGACGGCGGCATCAAGTACTCCGGAGATATCGTAAAGGCACTGGCTGCCGGTGCAAGCGTTGTTATGCTGGGCTCGCTGCTGGCAGGCTGCGAGGAGGCTCCCGGCGATGTGGAGATATATCAGGGCAGACAGTTCAAGGTATACCGTGGCATGGGCTCTATGGCTGCTATGGCAAAGGGCTCCAAGGACAGATACTTCCAGACCAACTCCAAGAAGCTGGTTCCCGAGGGCGTTGAGGGACGTGTTGCATTTAAGGGCGCTGTTTCCGACACTATCTTCCAGCTGGTAGGAGGCATCAGAGCCGGTATGGGCTACTGCGGCTGCCACAATATCCCCGAGCTGGCTGAAAAGGCTAAGTTCATAAGGATAACCGGAGCGGGCCTCAAGGAGTCCCACCCCCACGACATCTACATCACCAAGGAAGCTCCCAACTATTCAGCTCAATTTTAAGTGCACAAAAAATTCACCTCACTCCCAAGGGAGTGAGGTGTTTTTATTATGCCCTTATATTCAGGTTATTGAGTTGCGGGTATCGACCACAACGATGCTTTTGGAGGCAAGGTCGTAGCGGGAGGTGCCTATGCAGACCTCCATCACCTCGCCGCCCAGCTTTTCCATAGCCTCGGTGATGTCGGCAGTGAGGGTCAGCTCATTTGCGCTGCCGTTGCCGGAGGTGTAGTAGGTGGACTCAACGTTCACCGTATCATTTTCACCTACAAGACGCAGGAAGTGATAAACGTGACCAACTGTGTCCTTCATCACAGTATAGGGCATAAGATAGGCTGTGCTCATCTCATCGGAGGTCTTATCGGTGCCAAACTGTGCCTCCGGGGAGTTGTAATGGATAGTGAAGCTTATCTTGCCGTCCTCGATACGCAGGTCACTGTAATCGAACTGAATGTACAGGTCGTTGTCAGTATACTTGTACTGGGAAGACCATCTTGCCTGCGCTTCACAGTTCCCCGGGAAATACAGCCGGCTCTCTATTCTCGGAGGTGTCACATCAAGGATACCGGTGCTGTCATCGGTAACGGTGCTGTCATCAGGGACTGTGGTGCTGTCGTCAAAAATAGTTTCTTCGGGCTGACCGCCCAGCTTTATGGCGGCTATCTTGTTCTGGTCGAAGTCGGTGCCGGTGGTGTCGATGGTATACCATATCTCATCGGAGGGCACGCCGGTGCCGTCGTTCGATGTGGAGATATCCGCAATTGCGTCAAAGCCGCTCTCTCCGAAGAGAAGGTCAACCTCGGAGCCGTCCTCCATAACGGCTGTCAGGATAGCCGGGTAAACCATATTGAACATCTTGTAGTTCTCGAACATATCGGCTACATCGGCGCGGCCGAAGTTTGAGTCAATGAACTTTATGGGAATGCAGATGCCGTTCTCGCAGATATCTGCCTGCTTGACTGAATAGTTCATTGCGAGGCCTTCGGTGCCTATCTTGTAGTAACGGGGCTTGTCGTCCAGCTCAATGGTCCTGATGACGTTATCCCTTATACTTGGCTGGTCAGCGCTGACCGTTCCGCTGACCAAAAGCTCTGTGCCGTCGGAGAATACGAATTTCACCAGCTTGCTTATGTCCATAGGCTCGTCAAGGAGCTCAACGGTTAGGCGGCAGGTGGTGTCCTTGATGATGTCGCCTGTGGCGGAATAACCGGCGGCTGTTCCGAAGAAGAGGTCACGCTCCGAGCCGTCGGAGAATACTGCCTTTACCAGCGGGTCGGGAGCGTTGGTGTAGGCGTCCGCCGCGGTATAAGCCTTCAGGAAATTTACAATGGTGCTGAAGTCAGCGGTGCTTGACTTGCTGTTGATATCGCAGATGAGGTTAAAGCCCTCCGCGGAATAATCAACGCTCTTTATAATGTAGTCAAAGAACATAGGCGTAACGTTTACCGGAGACATAAAGCCGTCGTAGCTGTGCCATGTCAGCGAATCGCCCATTATCTGATTGGGATAGGTCACAATAAGTCTGGGAGCCTCAAACTCCGCAGAGAACATCTCCGAGCTGAACACGATGTTTACCGGCTCAAAGCTGTTGTTCATATTGTAGGCATCCTCGCTAAGCTCGAACTCAAAGCTGAAAATGCCCTTGTTGGCGCCGTAAGACTCCATTCTGACCTGTCTGCCGTCGGAATAGGTCTGGTCAGGCAGGCGCAGAACGTGGGAAACTCCGAAGATATTGCTGGTGTCGGTGTCGGCAAAGGTGCAGCCCTCGTTGAGCTCCACTGCCACGTCGAGCCTTATAAATCTTTCAAAGGCTCGCACACCCACCATTCTCACGTTCTTTACCACCGAATCGGTGTAGAGCTCGTGCTCGGTAAATCTTGCCTTGTCCTCATCTGTGAGGGGGCCGTTCACTCTTGTCTTGAAGGTGCCCACCTGCTCGTCAAAGAGGTGGATAGAGGGCTTTGCCAGCTCGAAATCCTCGTCGGAATAGAACAGCATCCTGTAATATTCCAACCCCTCCTTGGCTATGCTGTTGAGGTCGTCGGAGGTAGCACTCACGATGTTATTGCGCCCGACAGACGTATTTACTATGCTGTCAATGCTGTCGGCGGTGCCGGGGTCGGTCTCCGGCTTGCTCCTGTTTATAAACCAGAAGGCTCCGCCCACTGCCAGTGCGGCGCAGGCTGCTGCCGTCACGAATGCGCCGGTGCGCTTGATGGCAGCGCCCTTGCCTGAACCAGTTGTCACCCGAATGGTATTGTCTCTTTCTGTAATGTTCTCTTTCATTTCTGTTTCTCCCGTCAGTTCGTCGAGAGGGATCATCTTTAATGTTTCTGATAGCTTTGTCATAATATTATCCCTCCTTTGGTAAGTTCCTTCACAAGCTGCTGCTTTCTGCGCAGGAGTATGTTCCACACCTTTTTCTCTTTTACTCCCCGGCGCTGTGCTATCTCTTTTACCGGCAGCTCGAAGTAGTATCTGTCGATGAATATCTCCTTTTCCGGCGAGGGCATTGCCTGAACGCATCTTTTGATGATGTCCAGATTAACGCTCCTTGCGGCCTCGTCCTCAAGATCCAGCTCCAGCCGGAGGTCGTCCTCCAGGGGGTCTACCCCGACGCCCGCTGTAACGTGCCGCAGCTTGTCTACTGTGCAGGAGGAGGCTGTCATTGATATGTAGCTTTTGAGGCTCATCTTATCAGTGTCGATGCGGTCTCTCGCCGCCCAGACCTTATAAAAGGTATCCATGACTGTCTCCTCTCTGTCGCTTTCAGAGGCAAGCATTTTGCCTGCTATATACTCCACAAGCTTCCTGTATTTTTTCATCACAGCCTCTAATGCGGACTGGTCGCCCAGCTTCATTCTGCTGACAAGCTCGGTGTCGGACATATCCATCACCTCTCTTCTTTGAAGGTCCTTCACTTATATATTCGGGATGAGTTTGAGTTTTCACTCACTTTTTTGAAAAAATTTTTTTGACGTTTTTCGTCCGTATAAAGAAAGGGAGCGCCGCAGCGCTCCTGTTTGTTTTAGTCCCTTTTTACTTTTGTGTATCTAATAAGAATAATCAGAATTTATCAAATTCGGAATTAAACCCTCACACTCGCGGTGGCACTCATAATTCTGATTTATCTTAGGAACACTTTTGTAAAAAGGGAGTTGTTTTAATATCAGCAGAGATACCAGTTTTCCTTTACCGCTTCGATAGCGTCCGGATAATCCCCCGGCTTTCCGTTGGGGGAATAGATGATGTAGTGGCTGTCCGAGTTCATAGTCTCCTTGCCAGTATCAAAAGCCACCGCTCCCGACTTGTTCCACACGCAGAGAATTCCGGCGTCACTTATCTGGTCGAAGTCGTTTTTGAGCGAGGGGTCATTCTTAACGTCACCGCTGTATATTACCAAAGTGTCGGGGTTGCTCCTCATATATCCGGCGAGGTTCACAAACGCCGCATAGTTATCCGTCAGCGCCTTGTTCAGCGACTCCTCGGAGCTCTCATCGTGAGAAAAGAACCACAGACCACCTAAAACCAGACCGCCTATCAAAAGAACTATCACCAAACGTTTCAGCATATGCTTTTCCCTCCCTGATGCTTTTCTGTATCAAGTATAGCACACTGTGAGAGGGAAAGTCAGAAGCTGTTGTGAATTGTATCAATAATGTGGTGAGACGATATCAGATCTTTTCGTGGAAGGTACGGGAGATAACATCGTCCTGCTGCTCCTTGGTGAGCTTGACGAAGTTCACCGCATAGCCCGAGACCCTTACGGTCAGTTGGGGATATTTCTCCGGGTGAGCCTGTGCGTCAAGGAGCGTCTCCCTTGTGAAGACGTTGACGTTCAGGTGGTGGCCTCCCTTCTCAACATAGCCGTCGAGAAGCTCCACGAGATTATCTACCTGTGTATCGTTGGGTGTAACATTTGACATATCACATTCCTCCTTATTCGTCGTCCTGCTGCTCGGTGGGCTGGGCGCAGGCTCCCAGCTTGCCGCAGTCGGTGGCAGTGAAGCGCTTTACCTTAATGCCGTCCTGCGTGTCGTCGATATCAATGGTGAGGTGGCCGTCGCCCTGCTCCATGAGCTTGTCTATCACAGACACCAGCTCGTCGAGCTCGCCGGTCTCGCCGTTATCCTTAGTCACAAGCAGACCCATTACTTGTTCAGCTCCTTTGCAATGCTCTCGATGTCAAGGTCTCCCATAAATGCCCCGCTCTCCTTGCCCAGAGCGTCCGGGATAATGGAGAAGGTATTGGAGATGCCGTCCTGGGCGTGTCTCCAAGGCAGCTTTGCCACCGATGAGAGGGACGCCAGAGCACCATGCTCGTCTCTGCCGTGCATCGGGTTGGCTCCCGGAGCCAGCGGCACGCCCATCTTTCTGCCGTCGGGGGTGCTGCCGGTCTTTTTGCCGTAGACCACATTTGAGGTGATGGTCAGTATTGACATTGTGGGGATGCTGTCGCGGTAGGTGTGGTGCTTTCTTACCTTATTCATAAAGCGGGTGACCAGGTCAACGGCGATGCTGTCAACTCTGTCGTCGTTGTTGCCGTTCTTGGGGAAGTCGCCCTCTACCTCATAGTCAACGACTATGCCGTTCTCATCCCTGATGCACTTGACCTTAGCATACTTGATAGCCGAGAGGGAATCCGCCACAACGGACAGTCCGGCGATGCCGGTGGCGAAGTAGCGCTT
>JAFUTK010000025.1 GCA_017471405.1 Ruminococcus sp. | reverse complement strand
TTCTGCTCCGGAGCCTTGTGTAGTCAGAACTTATATTATTCCGGGTAAATTACGTGAACAAAGCCCTGGCAGTAGTCGTTGAAGAGGGGATCCTCTGCACCGTCGGTGCGGTCATAGTAGTAGATGTCAGCGGTGATCTCGGTAACATCGTCCTCAACAAGATATGTGAAGGTAGGCAGCGAGCGCTTGTTCTCCTCGTCAGCAGCCTTCCAGGAAACCTCGCCCTTCTTGTTGCCGACTGTTACGGAGTACTGAACGCCTTCATAGCTCTCCCAGCCGCCTGCGATGAACTGTACAACTGCGCCCTTAACAACAGGGATAGTCAGAGTAGCGGTGCCCTCGCTGGTGTCGAGAAGGCCTACCCAGAACTGCTCGTAGCCATCAACGCCTACGCCGGGGAACTGGTTGCCCTCTGTGGTGCCCTCTACGTTGTTGGTGTCGTCGTTATCAAGGTCCATAGCCCAGGTAACATTTCCGCCGCCCCATACATAGTACTTGGTCTCGCCGTTCGGGATCTCGATATCGTCGCCGGTAGAGATCTCGGGCTCAGCAGCAGCCTCGGTAGTGGTAGTGGTGGTCTCGGTCTCTGCTGCGGTGGTGGTGGTAGTGGTCTCCTCCTCCTGAGCAGCGGTGGTGGTAGTGGTGGTAGCCTCCTCCTTGCTGTCAGTAGCAGCGGTGGACGAAGAATCGCTGTCGCCGCAGGAAGCCAGCAGTGCTGCGGACATTGCCAGAGCACAAACGGAAGCAAAAATTCTCTTGAGATTCATAGTTCGTTCCTCCTAAAATTTCTTATATAGCTTACGGAAGCCCGGCCTGCGGGCCTCCGCAAATGACTGTGTTATGCGCCTAGAATTATTCAGCCCAAGCAGGGGTATCGAAGGGACCTACCTCGCCAAGACCCTCGATCTTGAAGGTTACCTCCAGGCTGTCCTGGAAGGAGATGGCGGAAGAGTCGATAGGAGCATCCTCCTTGGTAGCGCCGTACTCGTTGTAGATCTCGATACGGAAGCGGTTGTTGTTATCCTCAATGTTGCCGTAAACAATCTTGTCCTTGTCGAATTCAAGCTCAACGCCGTCCTGCTTGATTGAAACGACCTCAACCTTAACGTCGGAGCTGTCGCCCTTGAACTTGCCCTTGAGGTTAGGATCGATGTTGGGATAATTCTTGCCCTCCTCAGCGTCCTTCAGCTTGTTGGTGTCAAGAGGATTGCCCTCGCGGTCGGTAGTACCGTCGCAGATACCCATAATATCAACGCAGAATACCATAGCGCCTGCTGCGGGGTCGGGAATAAGGTTCTCGTCAACATTTACCATATTGGGGTTGATCCTGTCGTCGGGTCCGATAATGGACTCCTTGGTGATGGAAACGGTGTACTCGCCGTCGCCGGTGATATCAGCGTCGATACCGAAGCCCTCGGTCTCCTCGCCAGTGCCGTTCCAGTTGCCCCACTGCCAGCCGCCGTCACCGAACATCAGGAAAGCGTCATAGCCCTCGAACTTGGTCTGATACTCAAAATCAGCAACAGGTGCGGGAGCAGCCTCAGTTGTAGTGGTGGTCTCTGCCTCGGTGGTAGTTGTTGTAGTGGTCTCCTCCTCCTGAGCGGCGGTGGTGGTAGTGGTGGTAGCCTCCTCCTTGCTGTCTGTTGCAGCAGCAGACGAAGAATCGCTGTCACCGCAGGAAGCGAGAAGAGCTGCCGACATAGCCAGTGCGCATACAGCAGCGGAGAGTCTCTTAAAATTCATAATAATTCCTCCTAAAATATTGACCTGTTTAACTTGGTCCTCCGGGGGCCTCCAAAGCTTGCTCCCTTTCAATGATAATAATACAAGATTTTAACTATTTTTTCAAGATACTATTTCAACAAATTATCCTGCGAGAAATCGTTTACAATGCACAAAAATCAATGGCAAATTTTGTGCATAATATCAGAATATGAAAGTAGCCAAGAATATTCAAGGGACCTTTCACAGCCTGCCGGGGTAGCGCTGATGTCCTCTTATAAACTATAATATTAAATTTTCCTAGTTCAAATTTGTGCAAAATAACGTAAGAATGTGTTTGCATTTTTTCTGAAAATGATGTATAATAATATATTGTATAGTAGGTTTTTATGCCCTGACGGGTTTGGGACCTTAAAAAACTCACAAGGAAGATGCAAATGCTTTATTATCTGTGGACAAGATCATCGGGCTTTCCGCTGCAGGCTATAGCGGCGGGCTGCACCTTTATCATAGCCTTTCTGGCGTTCAAGCTTATGGCGGGTATGCTGCCTAAGGATCACGGGCGGGAGTTCGCCGTCAACGGAGAGCTTTCTCAGGGCAAGCCCAGGGGTGCTGGGATAATCCTCATCTCGGTGTTCACCCTCTGCGCCGCACTTTTCTCTAAGATGAACATAGAGCAGGTGATAAACCTGGCTCTTATCTACGCCGCGATGCTCACCGGCTTTCTTGACGACGCCGCCAAGGTCCCCTGGGGTGAGCTCAAAAAGGGCCTGTTGGACCTTGTCATCTCCGCGGGCCTGGCGATAAACTTCATCTGGCACCACACCACCTACATCTACTTCTTCGGCAAGCTCTATGAGCTGCCGGCTGTGGTCTATGCAATACTTGGCATAGTGCTGGTATGGGCCAGCATCAACGTGGTCAACTGCACCGACGGAGTGGACGGGCTCTGCGCCTCCCTCTCTATGGTGAGCATATTCTTCTTCATTCAGCTGCTCCAGCCCTATACCGAGACAGGTATAGTAATGCTGGCGGCGCTGGCGGCATACCTCTGGTTCAACTGCTCCCCCAGCCTGATGCTGATGGGAGACGCCGGCTCCCGGGCGCTGGGTGTTTTCATCGCCCTGCTGGCTATGCAGAGCAGGCACCCGCTGCTGTTTATCCCCTTTGCACTGGTGATGATAATCGACGGCGGCCTGGGCCTCGTCAAGCTGACGGTGAGAAGAGTGCTGCACTCCAAGACCTTTATGGACAATATCCGCACCCCTATACACGACCATGCCCGCAAGCTTAAGGGCTTCAGCGACACACAGGTGGTGGCGAGGTTCGTCATCATCCAGCTGGTCATCTGCACGGTGACCCTTTATCTCCTCTGATGCACATACCACAATCTTCCGAAACGGGGGACAGTATTGAAGAAAACGATAATTTATACACTGAATATCCTGTTTATTATCCTGATAGCCTTTCTCACCATAAATCTGCTGTTCAAGGATCAGGAGCTCAGCACTATAATCAGTGACCTTGACAAGGCAGATAAGGGTTGGCTTGCGCTGGGAGTTGTGTTCAGCTTCTGCTTTGTGGCGGGAGAATCCGTCATCATCAAGTATATGCTGAAAATGTTCAAGGTGAAGATACCCTTCTTAAGATGCCTCAAATACAGCTTCATAGGCTTTTTCTACAGCTATATAACCCCCTCCTCCTCGGGAGGACAGCCCGCCCAGATGTACTATATGAAAAAGGACGGCGTAAAGCTGGGACATTCCACGCTGGTAATGCTTATCATCGCCATTGCCTACAAGGCAGTGCTGGTGGTGTTCGGAGTGGTGTTCTTCCTCGGTGAGAGGGAGTTCGTCACAAAGAACGTGGGCGACTGGATGTGGCTTTTGATAGTCGGCTTCGTGCTGAACATTGCCTATATCGCGGGGCTGGTGGTGATCTTCTTCAACCCCTTGGGAGTGCGGAAGATACTGATAAAGGCCATCAACTTCCTGTGCAGGATACACATTCTCAAATGGAAGCGCAATGAGGCCTACATCGGCAGGATAAACCGTTTGGCGGACACCTACATCGAGGGTGCCAACTATGTAAAGACCCACTTTATGGAGGTAGTAAATATCTTCATTCTCACCTGCATACAGAGGTTTTTCCTCTTTGCGGTGACCTGGGTAGTATATCGCAGCTACGGTCTGACGGGTACTGGCTTCATCGGGATAATCACCATTCAGACAATGATAGCCATTACCGTTGAAATGCTGCCGCTGCCGGGAGCTGCCGGCATAACCGAGGCCTGCTTCCTGGTGATGTTCGGGGAGATATTCACCGACAAATTCGTAAAGTCTGGAATGCTTTTGAGCCGCGGCCTCACCTTCTACTGCATACTCATCACGGGAGCTGTGGTGACCTTTACCGCCCACTTCCTGCTGATGCGCCGCTCCGCCGGCGAAGCCGAAGAGGTGCCGGAGGAAAAGAAAGAAGCCTTGAAATAAAGGAGAGAAGTTAAAATGATAGGATTTTATAACTACACAGTCATACTGACCTACATCAGCCTTTGCTCGGCGGTGTTCGGCATTACAAGGGTGCTGGACGGCGGCGAGAGAAATATGGCTATCGCCTTTATCTGCCTGCTCATCTCGGGCATATGCGACCTGTTTGACGGCAAGGTAGCAAGGCACAAGACCGACCGCACCGATCAGGAGAAGGTATTCGGAATACAGATCGACTCTCTGTGCGACCTGGTATGCTTCGGAGTGCTGCCAGCCGTCATCGGCTACAGCTACGGCTTCAATTACGGGCTGGGGCTTGCCTCGGCTATACTTATCGTTCTCTGCGGACTTATCAGACTGGGCTACTTCAACGTAATGGAGGAGGAGCGCCAGCGCACCACTGCCGAGAACCGCAAGGAGTATCAGGGGCTTCCCATTACCACCTCGGCTATAATCCTGCCCCTCATCTATATGGGCAGACACAATATCCCCAGGTCTGCGTTCCCTTATGTTTTCCAGGGCTTTATGCTGCTGCTGGCGGTGCTGTTCGTGCTCAACATCAGAGTAAAAAAGCTCTCAGCAAGGAGCATATTCATAATGTTCACCATCACCGCCCTGATAATCCTCGGGCTGGTTCAGTTCGGACGCAGATGATACAGTCAGGCTTTTGAAAGGAAGGCAAATATATGAAATACCGTGACAGAAGAGGCAACGAATACGAGCTCACCACCGCCCAGGACGATTTTCTGAATAAGGTCTATGGCTCGGCTATCGGCAGAGGGGCAATGAAATTCCTGTCGCTGCCCATATTCTCAACGCTTTCGAGATTTTTCTTAAACAGCAGATTTTCCTCGGCCTTCGTGCTTCGCTTTGCCGAGAGAAACGATATCGACATCTTCGACTACGAGAACAAGATGTACCACTCCTTCAACGACTTCTTCACCCGCAAGATAAAGCCCGGCAGAAGACGCATCGACGAAGGGAAGAACATCATCGTTTCCCCCTCCGACGGAAAGGTCAGCGCTTACGAGATAACCTCCTCCGGAGTGTTCGTGGTGAAGAATTCCGTCTACACCGTTGAGTCGCTTTTGAGGGATACCAAGCTCGCAAAGAGATATATCGGCGGCACCGCCTTTATTATCCGCCTCACCCCCGACGACTATCACCGCTACTGCTACTGCACCGACGGTGAGAAGAGCCACAACCGCACCATCAAGGGCAATCTGAGCACCGTCAATCCCATCATCAACAAGTATATTCCTGTATACAAGGAGAACAGCCGGGAGTACTGTATGATAAGAACGGAAAAGCTGGGCGACATCATCCAGATGGAGGTGGGCGCTATGCTGGTGGGAAAGATCAGCAACAAGCACACCTACGGCAGAAGGCTGGTGCGCAAGGGCGAGGAGAAGGGCTACTTTGAATTCGGCGGCTCCACAATTATCCTGCTCATCGAAAAGGACAAGGCAATAATTGATCAGGATATCCTGACCAACACCCGGGAGGGCTTTGAGACAAAGATACTTCAGGGCGAGACCATAGCAAAGGGACTGTAAAACACAAGCACTTTTTACCACAGCAAGGAGAGAATCGGCTGATGTTGAAGATCACTGATTATGAAAGATTTGACAGAGAAAATGCTTACGACGGCGACGACCTTGGTGTGACCTACCGGGAGGGCAGGACCGTCTTTAAAGCGTGGTCTCCCCTTGCTACGGGGGTATATCTCAACCTGTATCTGGACGGCGACGGCAGCAATATGATTGAGACCGTCCCTATGGAGAGGCTAGACAAGGGCCTTTGGTATATCGAGCTGATGTATCACGCTGAGGATATCTTCTACACCTTCTCCTTTGAGTTCGACAATCGCACCAGACAGGAAACCATCGACATCTACTCCCGGGCCTGCGGCATCAACGGGCAGCGGGGATATATCATCGACCTGAAAAAGCTGAACCCCAAGGGCTGGGACACCACCCCGAGGCCTGTCTGTCAGTCCCCCTGCGATGCGGTGGTCTATGAGTGCCACGTCAGGGACTTCTCCATTGACCCCACCTCCGGGGTGGATATCGACCGCAGGGGCAGATTTGCCGCCTTCACCGAGGAGGGAACGCGCTACCATAATGTCACCACCTGCCTCGACCACCTAAAGGAGCTGGGTGTTACCCACGTTCAGCTGCTGCCGGTGTTCGACTACGCCTCGGTGGACGAGAGCAAGCCCTACAAGGCACAGTACAACTGGGGCTACGACCCCCTCAACTATAACTGCCTGGAAGGCTCCTATTCCTCCGACGCCTTTGACCCCAAGGCAAGGATAAGGGAGTTCAAGGAGCTGGTGATGACGCTGCACAAAAACGGCATCGGCGTCATTATGGACGTGGTGTACAATCACACCTACTTCACCGAGAAATCGGCGTTTCATAAGACCTTCCCCTTCTACTATCACCGACTGAACAGCGACGGAAAATTCTCCAACGGCTCCGGCTGCGGCAACGAGACCGCCTCCGAGCACCTTATGTACCGCCGCTTTATGATAAACTCGCTGAAGTTCCTGGCCACCGAATACAAGCTGGACGGCTTCCGCTTTGACCTTATGGGACTTCACGACATCGAAACGGTGAATATCATCAGGGACGAGCTTAATAAGTTCGACCCCTCGCTGCTGATGTACGGCGAGGGCTGGACGGGAGGAGAATCCCCTCTCCGCTCGGACAGGCTGGCCTACAAATGGAATTCCTACAGCTTCGGCAGAGTCGGGCTGTTCAACGATAATATCCGGGACGCCATAAAGGGCGGCACCTTCAACCCCTACGATATCGGCTACGTCAGCGGCAACCGCAACGCCGGAGCACTGATAAGGCGGGGACTTGTGGGCTCCATACCCCACTGGCAGCTGGGAAACGACGCTCAGGACGCCTGCTGGGCCTTCGAGCCAGAGCAGGCAGTCAACTACTGCGAGGCTCACGACAATAACACCCTCTGGGACAAGCTTTCCATCTGCGCCAAGCACTTCTCCCGAGAGGACAGAGTGAAGATGGACAAGCTGGCGGCAGCGCTGTTTATTCTGGCACAGGGTATGCCCTTTATACATCTGGGACAGGACTTCCTGCGCTCCAAGCCCAGAAAGCCCAAGGAGGGCGAGCCCATAAACGAGGTCACCAAGGTCTGTGAGAACAGCTACAACGCCCCGGATTCGGTCAACGCCGTCCGCTGGAACGAGAAGGCGGAGAATTTCGACGTATTTACTTACTACAAGGCGCTTATACGGCTGCGGCACAACAACCGGCTGTTCCGGCTGCGCACCAAGGACGAGGTGGGGACGCATATGCGCTTCTTGGAGACCCACGACAACTCCTTCATCGCCTTCAAGCTGGAGGACGATGAGACCTGCCTTGTCTGTGCCTTCAACCCCTATTCCGAGCAGAGGTATCTCCTGCTGCCGGAGGGCAGGTTCTTCACAAGGCTCAACGAGCAGGGCAAGATGAATAAATTCCCCATAGGCGGAGAGGTCGTTATCCCTCCCATCTCGGCTATGGTATACAAATGGAAGAAAAGGCGGGAGCAGTAATGGCACAGCAGACACCGGATATCTCAAGGATATGCCAAAGCGCAGTTGCGCTGGCCGATAAGCATGGCGAGAGCTTTGACTATACCCCGGAGAGCATCACCGCCGCGGAGCGTTTGCTGGCGGGGCAGAATGTGGCCTACAAGCAGGGGAAGCTGACGGATATCTATGTGTGGAACCTCTCGGTGATGATAGGCGTTTATATCGGGCAGACGATGATGCACTGCGCCCTTTCGGAGCGGGGCTACCGCTGGCGGGTTGACTCCGACGGAGTGCCGATGCTTTCCGACGGGAAGGATAACTACATCAGTCCCATCTATCAGGTGAGAAAGCGCATCACCGGCAATGAGGACGACAACGTCCGCGCCTTCTTTGAGGCGGTGCTGGATCTGGCGGAAGGGAACCACAAGAGCTTCATTGCAGACCGCCCCATAAGCTGATAGGATAATAAGCATAAAACAAGGCTGTTGCAGCGATGTCAGAGCAGTAAGTGCTGTGATATGCTGGACAGCCTTTTTCAATACACAAAGTAAGGACAGCAACCGCGAAGCGCATCGCCCAGGGTCCAGGGGGGCGGGCTGTGCCCCCCTGGCGGGGTGTCGGGGCAGCGCCCTGACCGGAGCTCGAGGCAGAGCCTCGTTCGCGGCGCCAGCCGCGAGACGGCGCTGCGCAAAGCAACGAAAAGGCACTACTTTTTCCGACCACACCAAGCCATCAAGAACAAATCAATTCGCAGCGCCGAAAAGTTACAGCTCTGCACTCACAGGAAACAGTGAGCGCAGCGAACGTTTTTCCGTACCTAGACGCACAAATTGCGGGCGCCCGTTATGAACCCCTCCGGCGCTGACGCGGCTCTGGAAAATTCCAGAAAATGATGCCCATTCGGGCGTTTTACAGGTGTGTGCAAAGCACCGTAATAATCTACAAAAACGCAAAATAAAATTTGTGAATAATTACCCCATAAATCCAAGTACTCAAAACCGTATATAATACATCGAAGGGTGTGAGACAAATGACCGATAAGGAATTTGATCTCGGAATGGAGCAGATACGGCGGCAGGAAAAGGAGGGCTTGAGACGCATCTATGAAGAATACGGCGTCTACATATATAAGACCGTCCTATCCGTCGTCAGAAGTCCTCAGGACGCTGAGGATATCACCTCTGACTTCTTTCTGAGGCTCTGGCAGCGCGCAGAGCAGTACAGAAGCGGCACCGGGCATAAGGCCTATATAGCCGCAATAGCACACAATATGGCAGTGGACTTTTTGCGCAGACAGGGGCAGTATAACGAGAGCCTCGACGACGAGGAAACCTTCGCAGAGCCCGCCGCCAATGACAGGACCGACGAATCGGTCGAGAGCCGCATCTCCTTCGATGAAGCGATGAGCCGACTTACCCAAAAGGAAAGCGAAGTCGTGAATATGCATATCGGGCTGGAGCTCACCTTCAAGGAGATAGCACAGGCGCTGAAGATACCTCTCGGGACTGTCACCTGGAGATACAAAACGGCAATTGAAAAGCTTAAAAATACAGTGAAGGGAGGGTCAGCCGTATGAACGAGAAAGAGATAAGAGATATGTATCAGGAGAACGTCCGGCAGACTGCTCCCGATATGGAGCGCCTCTGGAGCAGGATAGAACAGAAAATTGACGAGGCAGACAAAACGGAGTCCCCCGCCGCGCCGCAGCGGGAGATAACAGTCACTAAGGGCGGCAAGAATACCTTCACTAAGGCGCTGGGCTGGGCGGCAGCCTTCGTTATCGTATTCAGCGCGGGAGCGTTAATCCTTAACCGCAACGGAGTGGAGACGGATAAGACCCAGAGCTCCGGCAAGGAGAATTATACCGCAGATATCCAAGAGGACAGCTACAGCAGCAAGCCCGCCAACGATGCAATCTCCGATGAAAAGGAGCCTAACGAGGCGGAGCCGGAAAACGTGCAGGAGATAGGCGGACATGATATAAAGAGCGAGACCGCCCCCGCCGCTGTGGATTATTCCAAGCTGGCACTGGACCACAGCGCTGAGCTGCTGACCGCCGACTATGCTCCCCGGGGCGACGACTTCTTCGTGGAGAGCGAGGTGCTGGCAGAGACCGAGACCTTCCTCGACTGCAAGGTTGAAAGCGTGGAGCAGGACAAGAGCTTCTGCACCTACACCCTGACGGTGGTGGAGTGCTGGACAAAGAGCGTCGAGTACCCCAGCGGGTCAACGCTGACGCTGGTGTCCACAAGTCCTCTGCTGCTGGCAGAGGGCGGAGAGTACCTGCTGCCCGTCACCCTCACCGATGAGGGCCTGCGGCTGGTTTTCGAAAACGCCCCGCAGATAGAATACACACTGGACGGCAGCGTGGTGTTCCACAACGGCTGGAAAACTCTGAACGAGGGCTCGCAGGAGTGCATCTACCCCGAGAACAGCAAGGATAAATTCTTCTACGACAGAATGAGGATAACCTCCAAGGACAAGGTAGAAACGCTGATAACGAGGTGGCAGGAGCTCTGATAAGGAAAGGAGATGTGACATATGGGCGATATGGGCAAAGCCTTCAAAGCATTTGCGATGATACTAGGGTGGATATCCTACTATATGTATATCATCATTCCGATGTTTATCATTTTGGGGATAGCGGTTATTGCGGCGGTGGTGCAGAACATCAGGAAGGCTCGCAATAAGGAGACTTCACCGAAGGAGAGAAAGCTGGGAACGGCTTCCGCCATAGTGCTGGCGGTGTTCGGAGTGATAGTGAGCCTGCCGTTCTGGCTGCCGGGACTGTTGAGATAAAACAGACAATGTAGGGATAACGAACGCGAAGCGCGTTAAAAGTTTCGGTCAAGCCTTTTCAAAGGCTTGCGGGTCAAGGGCAGCGCCCTTGCGGAGCTCGAGGCAGAGCCTCGTTCGCGGCGCCAGCCGCGACCCGGCGCTGTGCAAAACAACGAAAAGGCACCACCTTTTCCGACTGTATCACAGACGCAAGAACACAGCAATTCGCAGCGCCGAAAAGTTACCCTTCTGCACTCGCAGGAAACAGTGAGCGCCAACGAACGTTTTTCCGTACCTAGTCGCATAAAGTGAAGGGCGCCCGGCTATGCCAATCATAGCTTGCGGAAATCGCGGCGGTGACAAGCCCCCGCCCTACGTGTAAGACAATATACAAAAGAGACATAAACAAGGAGGACAAAACAATGAAACAGAGATATATCGCACTGGCGGCAGCATTGATGATGACAGCAGGCTCGCTGGCCTCCTGCGGAAGCGCAGACACCTCTTCCTCGCCTTATAACGGCTCCGCCAGCGGGGACAGCATCGGCTATGTCGCTCCCCCCAACGACCAGAACGGCATCTCCGGCGATACCTCAAAGGATAAGCCGGAAAGCTCCGGGCTCAAGTATGACGGCAGCGCCGAAATGGCCGGCGAGGCAGAAAACTTGGCAGGCATTGACATTCCCTATAACGAGGAGTATGCCCATCTCGAGGAGAACGGCTTTAAGCTGGTGAAGGACGAGCCCCTCTCTACCTTCTCCACCGACGTGGATACCGCCTCCTACGCCAACGCCCGCAGAATGTTGAATGAGGGCAGCCCCGTCTGGAATGACGCCGTAAGGACAGAGGAATTCATCAACTACTTTAGCTACGACTATAAAGCCCCAACCGGCAGCGACCCAATTGCCATCACCACCGAGCTCTCCGACCGCCCGGGTTTTGAAACCAAGCTGCTGCTGGTAGGCGTCAGAGCCAAGGAAATAGAGCAGACACAAAGACCGCCTATGAACGTAGTGCTGCTGATAGACGTAAGCGGCTCTATGAGCTCGGAGGATAAGCTGCCGCTGGCTCAGAAGGCATTCCTTATGCTGGCTGAAAGCCTCGATCAGAACGACCGCCTCTCCATCGTAACCTATTCCGGCGAGGAAAGAATAGTGCTGGAGGGCGCAAAGGGCTCCGACTATAAGACCATCGAAAAGGCAGTAATGTCCCTCTCCGCAGGGGGCGCCACCGCAGGAGAGGCCGGCATCAATATGGCCTACAGCCTGGCGGAGAAGTACTTCATCAAGGGCGGCAACAACCGCATAGTTATGGCTACCGACGGCGACCTGAACGTGGGCGTGTCCTCCGTAGAGGAGCTGACAAAGCTTATCGAGGAAAAGCGCGAGGGTGGAGTTTTCCTGTCAGTGCTGGGCTTCGGCACCGGCAACTTCAAGGACAGCCGCCTCGAGGCGCTAGCAGATAACGGCAACGGAAATTACTCCTACATCGACTCGGAGAGAGAGGCAAAGAAGGTGCTGGTATCCGAGCTTCAGGGTACCCTCTATACCGTCGCAAAGGACGTAAAGGCGCAGATAGAGTTCAACCCCGCAGCAGTTGCGGCCTACAGGCTGGTGGGATACGAGAACCGTCTGCTCAACGACGAGGACTTCACCGACGACACCAAGGACGCCGGAGATATGGGTGCGGGACATAACGTCACTGTGCTTTATGAGATAATTCCCGCCAAGGGCGTGCTGGGCTCCGACGGAAAGGCCGGAATCGAGCTGAAATATCAGGCCGATGAGCAGGCTCAGCAGGGCGAGTACGCCGATGAGCTGGCGACTGTAAAGCTGCGCTACAAGCAGCCCGATGAGGATCAGAGCAGCGAGATATCGGAGGTTGTAAAGACAGAGCAGTATACTAATGAGCTGCCGGCAAATCTTGCCTTTGCCTACTGTGCAGCGAGCTTTGCGGATTTCCTTAAAAAAGGCAGCGGCAGCGCAACGCAGCCGAGGGATATCCTTACGATAATTGAGGATAACGGGCTGGACACCGACGAATACAGAAAAGAATTTGTGGAGCTGGTAGCGAAAGCGTATACGATATACAGGAACGCTTACGATGACATACAGTAACGCAGAACAAAGCTGAAAAACCAACGTGAAGCGCCCGCACATCTCACCCTGTGGAATGCGGGTACCAAAGGCCACAGTATGAACAAGCCTTGGTTGCGGAACAGAGGTGATCTGCCCACAGGAGTGGCAGCGACCAACGGGAGCGCAGCGCGACGTTAAAAAAGGAGGGGAGTATTATGAAAAAACTGATATGTGTATGCCTTGCGGCTGTAGCACTTGCCTCCTGCGGGAGCAGCCCCGCGGCAGATGACCCCAATAATACGGTAAATACCCTGCTGAAGGGCGCCGATACCCAAAACAGTATGGTGGGGATATATTACTTCGACGGAGAGAAGACGGAGTTTTTCCATATCTCCTCCGAAAAGGACGGCGATAAGCTGATAGATGCCATAACCGGCATCCCCTGTGAGCAGACGGAGGAATACCCCTCAAGGGCACCCGCCTGGGGGATAAGCGTCCAGGGCAAGGACGAGAAGAGCATCGACGCCCTCTGGGCGGAGGGCATCTGGTGCACCGGGGACGGCAAAAGATATAAGATAGACCTGGACTTCACCGCCCTCACCAAGGACCTGCAAAAGACCGAGACCAACCCCTGCCCAGCTTCATCGCTGCCGGCAGTAAGATATCTGGCAGAGCAGGAGGGCAAGTGGAACAAGGCCTTTATGAGCAGAGCCCAGCTTCCGGAGAGCAAGGGCATCACCGCCGAGATAACCGAGCAGTCCGGCACTGAGCTCACTGTGACCTATAAGAACACCTCTGATGAGGACAGCTTTCTCGGCTACCACTACTCGCTGGCTGTGGAGCTGGAGGGGGAATGGTACGGCGTTCCCACGCTTCCGGGGCGGGAGCTTTACTTCATAGAGCTCGCTCTGGAGCTGCCCGCAGGAGGGGAAGAGACCATAAAGCACGATATCGCTTCCTTTGGCACCCTCCCCGAAGGAAAATATATGCTTATCTCAAACGGCTGTTCGGCCGAATTTGAAAAATGACAAGCCTCAATACGGCTCAAATCGCGCAAATACGTGATTTGAGCCGTTTATTCATATCTGCGTGCATATATGCAGGCAAGAATGCAAGTGTCCATTTTTTTGGATATGTGATAGTCCTGTGAAAATTTCCCTCTCAGTCAAAAGAGGGCGTTTTTTTGTATCAATGTTGAAAACTTTGAAAAACTTGGCCTCAAAAAGTGGTTTTACAGTGAGTTTTTAACACTTTCAACCGAGTTTTCAACATTTTTGAGCATCTAAGTCCAAAGCTTTCAACTGTCCGTAAAAATACTCACAAGCAAAACGCGGGTCATATGTTCGAGAAAAAAGCCCCCTTTATAACAAACCACCCCTTGCAAAATACAGAGGAATATGGTATAATAAAAATGTATACGCGCAAGCACTACTTTGACTATATAATGAGGAATGAAAATGGAAAAGATATTCAGTCTGGGTGTGGACGTGGGCTCAACCACCGTCAAGACAGTCATTCTCGACGGGGACGACATCGTCTACAATAAATATGAGCGGCACTTCTCAAAGGTGCGCGAGACCGTGGCGGCTCAGCTCTCGGCTATCAGAGAGCTTTATCCCGATGCGAAATTCAGGATAGCCATTACCGGCTCGGCGGGTCTGGGCATTGCGGAGGCCTGCGGGATAACCTTCGTGCAGGAGGTGTTCTCGGCCTTTACCGCCGTCAACAAGACCTACCCCGATGCGGACGTCGTGGTGGAGCTGGGCGGCGAGGACGCTAAGATAATCTTCCTGACCGGCGGCGTGGAGCAGAGAATGAACGGCACCTGCGCCGGCGGCACCGGAGCCTTCATCGACCAGATGGCAAGCCTGCTGGGCGTCACCGCTGACGAGATGAACGCTATGTCCCTCAAGGCGACAAAGAAGTACCCCATAGCCTCCCGCTGCGGAGTTTTCGCTAAGTCGGACATTCAGCCGCTGCTCAATCAGGGCGCTAAAAAGGAGGACATCGCAGCCTCCATATTCCAGGCAGTCGTTGACCAGACCGTTTCGGGTCTGGCACAGGGCAGAAAGATGGAGGGCAAGGTGCTGTTTTTGGGAGGCCCTCTCTCCTTCCTGTCGGGGCTGCGCAAGGCCTTTGTGGAGACCCTTAAGCTTGACGAGGAGCACGCTGTGTTCCCGGAGCTTGCTCCCTGCTTTATGGCCTTCGGCTCGGCGCTGCACGCCCAGAAGCTGGGGGACGAGATGACCATAGCCGAGGCTATCGACAAGATAACCCACGCCAAGGCCACCGATTCCATCGTCACCGGCAAGCCGCTGTTTGCCTCCCAGGAGGACTACCGGGAGTTCGTTGAGCGGCACAAGCAGTCCGACCTTAAATATGAGAACATACAGACCTACCGGGGAGACGCATACCTCGGCATTGACGCCGGCTCCACCACCACTAAGCTGGTGCTAATCACTCCCGATGGGAAGCTGCTGTATCAGTACTACGGCTCCAACAAGGGGCAGCCGCTGGACGTTATCGCCGCCAAGCTGGAGGAGATATACGACCTCGCCACCGACGGGCTGGTCATTCGGTCATCGGCAGTCACCGGCTACGGCGAGGATTTAATCAAGGCGGGCCTCGGCGTGGACTACGGCATAGTTGAGACTGTGGCGCACTACAAGGCGGCAGCCTACTTCTGCCCCGACGTTGACTTCATCATCGACATCGGCGGACAGGACATCAAGTGCTTCAAGATAAAGAACAACGCTATCGACAGCATTATGCTCAACGAGGCCTGCTCCTCCGGCTGCGGGTCCTTTATACAGACCTTTGCTCAGGCTATGGGCTATGAGATCGCGGACTTTGCCCGGCTGGGGCTCTTTGCAAAGGCGCCTGTGGAGCTGGGCTCCAGATGCACCGTATTTATGAATTCCTCCGTTAAGCAGGCGCAGAAGGACGGCGCCTCGGTGGAGGATATCTCGGCGGGACTTTCCTCCTCCATAATCAAAAACGCCATCTACAAGGTCATCAGAGCCAAGTCGGTGGAGGAGCTGGGAAAAAACATCGTGGTGCAGGGAGGCACCTTCCTCAATGACGCTGTGCTGCGCTCCTTCGAGATAGAGCTGGGCAGGAACGTTATCCGTCCGGCTATCGCAGGACTTATGGGAGCTCTGGGCTGTGCGCTGTTTGCCAAGGAGAGGAGCAAAAACAGCGGGGAGCGCTCCACAATACTTAACAAGCAGCAGCTGGGAGAGTTCGCCTACAATTCAGTAGCGACCCAGTGCCGCGGCTGCACCGCTCACTGCAATCTGACAATAATCCGCTTCAACGACGGCCACCGCTTCATCTCCGGCAACCGCTGCGAGAGGGGCGCCGGCATCAAGCTGGAAAACCGGCTTGAAAATATGGTGGAGTTCAAGTATAACGAGATAAAGGCCTACGCCGAGAAGAAGCCGGCTCACCCCAAGGCTCGGGTGGGTCTGCCGCTGGCGCTGTCCTTCTACGACCTGATGCCCTACTTCCACACGCTGCTCACCGAGCTGGGCTTTGAGGTGGTGCTGTCGGAGGAGAGCACGAGAGAGACCTATTACAAGGGTCAGCAAACCATTCCCTCGGATACGGTGTGCTATCCCGCGAAGCTGGCTCACGGACATATCCAGAGCCTGCTGGACAAGGGGGTTGACCTGATATTCTACCCCTGCATGAGCTATAATATGGACGAGGGCGGCTCCGACAACCATTACAACTGCCCCGTAGTTGCCTACTACCCCGAGCTGTTAAAGGCCAATATGCCCGACCTGAATGACGACAACTTCTATGCGCCCTACCTGAACATCAATATGAAGGACCATGTCGCAAAGGTGGTCTCCCAGTGCTTCAGAAAGTACGGCGTAACAAAGAAGCAGGTCTACGGCATACTCAACAAGGCTTATTCCGAGCAGATACGCTACCGCAGACGCATTGAAAAGAAGGCACAGGAGATAATGGCGGCGGCAAGGGAGAAGGGCCAGAAGATAATCGTGCTGGCGGGACGCCCCTATCACATAGACCCGGAGATCAACCACGGCATACATAAGCTGATAGCCTCTATCGGCTTTGCGGTGGTCACCGAGGACAGCGTGGCCAACCTTGTAAATGTCCCCCCGCTGGACGTGCTCAACCAGTGGACATATCATTCGAGAATGTACAGGGCGGCGGAATACGTCTGTGAGCATGAGGATATGCAGCTGGTGCAGCTGGTGTCCTTCGGCTGCGGAATAGACGCCGTAACCACCGATGAGGTGAGAGCTATCCTTGAAGAGAAGGGCAAGCTCTACACCCAGCTTAAGATAGACGAGATAACCAACCTCGGCGCTGCCAAGATAAGGCTTCGCTCACTGGCAGCGGCACTTGAAGAAAAGGAGGAGGCCGCCGTATGAAACAGCATATGACCGACGAAGAGCTGGCAAGAAAGAACATCGGCGGCTCGGACAGAGTATTCAAGACGGTGTTCACCAAGGAGATGAAGGAGAAGGGCTACACTATCCTTATCCCGGATATGCTGCCGATACACTTCAAGCTCATCATCAAGATCTACGAGAAGTACGGCTACAAGATGGAGCTGCTGCAGAACACCTCCCGTAACGTCATCGACGAAGGATTAAAGAACACCCACAACGACGCCTGCTATCCGGCGCTGCTGGTCATCGGGCAGTTTATGGACGCTCTCAAGAGCGGCAAGTATGACCTTGACAGGGTGGCGCTGATAATGTCCCAGACGGGCGGCGGGTGCAGAGCCTCCAACTATATCCACCTTATCAGAAAGGCGGTAGCGGCACAGTTCCCGCAGGTGCCTGTTATCTCGCTGAATTTCAGCGGCCTTGAAAAGAACCCCGCCTTCCCTATGACCCCGGCTATCGCCCTGAGGCTCATCTACGCCGTTATGTACGGCGATATGCTGATGCTGCTGTACAATCAGTGCAGACCCTATGAACTCAACGCCGGCGACACCGACCGCCTGCTGGCACGCTGGCAGCACCGCTTAGGCAAGCTGCTGGACAAGAACGACTACCTCTACCCCACCCCCATTTACAAGGCTATGCTTAACGAGTTTGCGGCTATCCCCCGCAGCAGCGAGAAAAAGCCCAAAGTGGGCATCGTAGGAGAGATATACGTCAAGTACTCGCCGCTGGCGAACAATGACTTAAACAACTTCCTTATCTCGGAGGGCTGCGAGCCCAACGTTCCGGGACTTATGGATTTCGTGCTTTACTGCTGCTCCGACCTGCTCAACGACAAGGACCTTTACGACGTAAAGAACGCCCGGACGGTGGCCTACGAGATAGGCTACAAGGTGCTGCTGAAATTCCAGCGCCAGCAGATAAGGGTAATAAAGGAGCACGGAGTGTTCCAGCCGCCCCACGATTTTGAGCATCTGAGAAAGTGTGCTGACAAGTACATCCATCAGGGCGTCAAGATGGGCGAGGGCTGGCTCATCACCGCAGAGATGGCGGCGCTTGCCGAGACCGGCACCAAGAACATAATCTGCACACAGCCCTTCGGCTGTCTGCCCAATCACATCGTGGCGAAGGGTATGAGCCGCGTTATCAAGCAGGCATACCCGGACGCCAACATCGTAGCCATTGACTACGACCCGGGCGCCACAAAGGTAAATCAGGAGAACCGCATCAAGCTGATGCTTGCCAATGCGGTCATCTGACAAAAAAGATAAGCTATCCCCTCCGCCGCGGAGAGGATAGCTTTTTTGTATCGGAACTTTTGCGTATATTGTGTTTCGCCGGAAAAGGGTATTTCTCCGCCGAAGGCGGAGAGAATATCCTTTTCCGGAATATCTCCGAGCCGCGTCAGCGGCGAGGAGCCGGGCGCCCGCA
>JAFUTK010000024.1 GCA_017471405.1 Ruminococcus sp. | reverse complement strand
TGTGGAATGCGAGCACCTACGGTCACAGCACGAACAAACTCCGGTCGCGGTGCGCAGACTACACTCCCGCACACACCCAAGCGACCAACGGGAGCGCAGCGTGAATTCGCCGCGGGGGCGTGCCCCGCAAATTCTGATTTAGCTTATCATCTTCACTAAAGAAAAACCCCTTATATAATTGACATCTCCCTAAATAAATAGTATAATTTCCCTAACGGATAATTATGCAAGGGGAGGTGAGCGGGTGACGTTTAAGAGACACTTTCTGATATTCTCACTGGCGTGGGCGGCGATAGTTTGCGCGGTGTCGGATATACTGCTCATATCCCTTTTCTGGAAGGCGGAGCTGGATACCGATAAGACAAGCTCGGCATTTCTGTTCTTTGCATTTCCCGCAGGCTTTGCAGCGGTGAACTACCTGCTCATATGGGTGTTCTCCCTCTGCCTTGTCAGGAGACTAAGGCGCAAGCTCCATATGCTGGAGGGTGCAGAGGAATACCCGTTTTTCAGAAATTTCGTGCTGATACCGGCGGCAGTGTCCATAGGGAATACATTTTTGCTGCTGGGACGCTGGCGCTCGGTCAGGGAGCTTATCCTGAAAGACGAGGACAGGCGCCTTAGGATGCTCTTCTTCTCTGACCCGGACTATCTTGCGCAGAGGCTCTCGCTGCTTTCGGATAGGCTGTCACTTTACAACACCCTTGCCGTTATCTCGGCGGTGCTCATAGGGATACTAAAGGCTTTTGCATACCTGTTTATGGCGAGAAGCCTCGTAAAATGCTACCACAAGCACGTCCACATCGCTTACAGTCAGGAGGTACACCAATGAAAAACGAACCGATGGATCTTGACCCCATAGTTGACCTTTACTACCCCTCCAAGGAAAAGCGGGATGCGTGCAGAGCGGAGACTGTCCGCCGACGGGATTACCCCAATGACCATATCGCAGATTTGCAGCTGGAAAAGCTGGCAGGGTCGCTCTCCACTTACTACACCAAGCGCACCCTCGACCTGCTCTGTGAGTTCTGCACTGACCCGGAGGTCATCAACTACCGTCTGGACGTTTTGGAGGATTTTAAGAACGTCCCCAAGCTGGGAGCCACCGTCAAGAAGACTGTGGATATAATGCTGGAAAACGACCGCAAGAATATCTACAAGCTCTCAAGCCCCGATTCCTTCTCAATGCTGGCGGAGGCGCTGGAGGCCTTTGAGGCTTATGTTCAGTGTATGGAGATACTTCACAGCTTCTATGCTGAGAACCGGGAGAGGCTGCACTCAAAGGGCGTAAACGCTATGTTTGCCTACTTTGAGGAGCAGTATCAAAGCAAGCACTACATCGAGCTGAAGCGGGAGTGCGCCGAGCTGCGGGGAATGATTAAGAACCGCATCAGAAGCGTCACAGTAGCGATAAATCTTGACGAGACGCTGGTGCCGGTGTCGGCGGGAATATTGGAGCTCTCCGCCGAGCCCTATATTTTAAAGCCCTCGGTGCTGGACAGGATAATCTACCACGGCGCCAACTTCCAGTCAAAGAAGGTGCTGCAAAGCGCCCGCAACAAGTACAACGGCAAGAATATGGACGGCGAGAAGAACGTAAGTGCTGCTGACAAGGCACTGTTCGAGGAGCTCTCCGCCCTCACCGACGGCTACGTTATGAAGATAGGCGAGGTGTTGGAGGAGTATCAGAAGATAACCTTGAAGGATATGTACTCCATCAGCTACCAGCTTGACCTCTATCTCGGAATGATAGATATGATGACCCTCTGCGAGAGCGCGGGGCTAAAAATGTGCCGCCCGGTCATCACCGAGGGAGCTACGAGGATAAAGGGGCTCTTTGACCCCATCTATTTCCGGGAGGCGAGGACATATAATCTCCACGCCAAGGAGAAGGACAAAAAGCCGGTGGTCACCAACGACATCACCTTCGGCGAGGACGCGGATTTCTATATCCTGACAGGCGCCAACAACGGCGGCAAGACCACCTTTGTCCGGGCGGTGGGGCTGTGCTTTGCCATGGCACAGGCGGGGCTTTACGTTCCCGCCGAGAGCTGCGAGCTCTGCCCGACGGACTACATTTACACCCACTTCCCGAAAGAAGAGCAGACGGGCATCAACGCCTCCCGCTTTACCACTGAGATCAAGCAGTTCCGCACCATCAGCGACACCGTCACCGAGCGGAGCCTGCTGTTCATGAACGAATCGATACAGAGCACCACTCCCAAGGAGTGCGTGGATATCGCCGCGGAAATGGTGAAGATATTCACCTCTATAGGCACCCGTGGCATTTTCGCCACCCATCTGCTGGAGCTGGCGGACAAGGTGGGAGAGCTGAATGCGCAGGGCGTGCGCTCACGTTTGGAGAGCCTTATCGTCCTCACCGACGAGCAGACCGGCGAGAGGAAATACAAGGTAGTGAGGGGCAGACCCTCCCAGCAGAGCTTTGCGAAGGATATCCTGAATGAGTTCGGCATCAGCTTTGAGGAGATATCCAAGCGGCTGAAGGGCAAGGGAAAGAGATAGGCATTTGACAAAAAACGGTGCCCCCGCAGCAGCTATCCTTCTTGACAGCTTCGGGGGGAAGATAGTATAATTAATGCGGGGGACGCTCCCGCGAGCGAATTCGCGTTACGCTCCTTCGTCGCTTTCAATTGTGCGGGCGACGTAGGGTGGTGCCCGCGGTTGTAACGTTTGTTAGTGAGATAAAACGGAATTTATCAGTGAAAGGTGATGAATACATTATTATGGTTTTTGTCAAGTCTACAGAAATGAAAATTACACTTGCTCCCAATCAAGAAGGAATGCTGTCAACAAAAGAAACAATTCAGACAATTATCAAGGATAATCCCGGAACGGTTATGGCTTTTGATATATTCGATGAAGATGAACTGATTGGTTTTATTCTGGTAAACCGTTTTGAAGATTGTAAATATTTCTTATGGGAATATGCCATAGACATTAGCTGCCAAAATCGACATAAAGGAACGAATGCACTGATAGAATTTATTGACTATTTGCGAATCAATTATGATGCAAAAGTGATAACAACCACATATATTTACGGTAATAGCCACGCAAAGTATATATATGAAAAAGTGGGCTTTGTTGAAACTGATGTGGTGGACGAACCTGATTGCCATGAGGTAAATATGGCTTATTATATTTCAACATCGAATGATTTCAGATAATCATTCAATGTAAATTCTGATTTACCGCACTAACAAAAGTCACAATCGCGGGCGTGCCCCGCAGGAGGTAAGGAAATGAACACAGCCTATTCAAAGCTCTGGCTTGACTATAAGCCGCTGAATATTGCGTTTGCGGGCAGCCTTGCCGTCAGATGTACAAGGCGGGTGCGCCGCGGGTGTACCGCCGTCAGTGAGCTCATTACGGCACTCTCGGCACTGCTGCCCCAGGCAGAGCTTACCTTCGGCGCCGACAGCGCCGTCTTTATCATCGAGCTTGACCTCGCAGACTACCTCTCCCCGGAGGAGTATACAATTAGCGCCGACGAGCGCGGTGCCGCTGTCTACGGCGGCTCGGAGAACGGTCTGCTCTACGGCGTCTTTGCCTATATCAGAGAGATAATCGCAAACGGCGGCTTTACCCGCTTAAGCCGCAGAGTCCGCCCCGCTGTGCCGCTGCGTATGCTCGACCACTGGGACAACGCCGACGGCTCCATTGAGCGAGGCTATTCCGGCAGCTCCTTCTTCTTCAAGGACGGTGAGCTGCTGGTGGGGGACAGAACGGTGCAGTACGCACGTCTTCTGGCATCGGTAGGAATAAACGCCGCCGCTATCAATAACGTCAATGTCCGGGGGAAGGCCGTAAGGCTCATCACCGGGGAGTATATCCCCAAGCTGGCAGCGCTGGCAGAGGTGTTTTCCAAGTACGGCATAAAGCTGTTTTTATCTGTTGATTTTTCGGCGCCTATGTCGGTGGGAGGCTTACCCTCCGCCGACCCTCTTGACCCCGCTGTGGGCGGCTGGTGGAGGGCCAAGGCCGCAGAGCTTTTCGGAGCCATTTCGGGGCTGGGAGGGTTCCTTGTAAAAGCGGATTCCGAGGGTCAGCCGGGGCCTTACGCCTACGGCAGAGACCATGCCGATGGCGCAAATATGCTGGCCCGCGCCCTCAAGCCCTACGGCGGAACGGTTATCTGGCGGGCATTTGTCTACAATTGCTCTCAGGACTGGCGTGACACCCACACCGACCGCGCCCGCGCCGGCTACGACACCTTCGCTCCTCTGGACGGCAGGTTCGACGACAACGTCATATTGCAGATAAAGAACGGCCCTATGGACTTTCAGGTCAGGGAGCCTGTCCACCCGCTGTTCGGTGTGATGAAGCACACAGGCATCGCCGCCGAGTTCCAGCTGGCGCAGGAGTATACGGGTCAGCAGCTGCACGTCTGCTGCCTTATCCCGATGATAAAGGAGATACTGGCCTTCCGCACCTATAACGGCAGCCCCGATGATACCGTCCTCGGAGCGGTGAGAGCCATAGCCGCCGTATCAAACACCGGCGACAGCTTCTGCTGGACGGGTAGCGAGCTGGCGGCGGCCAATCTCTACGGCTTCGGCAGGCTCTGCTTCGAGCCCTCTCTCAACGCCGAGGATATCCTTGAAGAGTGGATATCCCTTACCTTTGGCGATGATGAGGAGGTAAAGGAAAAGCTTTTGTATATCCTGCTGGGCTCCCACAAGGCATATGAGGATTATACAGTCCCGCTGGGAATGGGCTGGATGTGCAAGCCCAACCATCACTACGGCCCCGACCCCTGGGGCTACGAATTCGACCGCTGGGGGACCTACAACCGCGCCGACAGGGAGGCGGTGGGCATCGACCGCAGCGGCAGAGGAACCGGCTATTCCGAGCTTTACTATCCGCCGCTTTGCGATATCTATTCCTCGCCTGCCAGCTGCCCCGACGAGCTGCTGCTGTTCTTCTGCCGGGTGCCTTACAGCTTCACGCTGAAAAGCGGCAAGACGGTGATACAGCACATCTACGACAGCCATTTTGAGGGCTATGAGCAGGCTTGTGAGTTTGCATCTCTGTGGGAGAGCCTTAAGGATAAGCTGCCGGCGGAGGTGTTCGATAACGTCAAAAAGCGCTTTGCCGAACAGCTGCGCTGTGCAAAGGAATGGCGGGATATTGTCAATGCTTTCTTCCATCGTCTCTCCGGTATCGAGGACGAGCAGCACAGGAAGCTGTATTGAAATTCCGAATTCCGAATTAATGTGAAAGGAGTTTTTAATATGAACGACCTCCGACTTGACCCTATATTCTCCAATGGCCTTGTTTTGCAGAGAGAGGCTGTGAACCGCATCTGCGGGTACGCCCCTGCCGGCAGGGAGGTGACCGTCAGCTTTGCGGGGAAGGAGTATGAAGCCTTCGCCGATGACAGCGGGCGTTTCCGCATCCCTCTGTCCGAGATGCCTGCCTGCGATGTGTCTCAGAACCTGACAGTTTCCTGCGGAGAGGATACTGTTACCGTCAGTGATGTGCTGGTGGGAGATGTGTTCCACATCACCGGGCAGTCGAATATGGAGCTGCCTATTCGCCGCACCTTCGACCCCTTCTCTGATCCCTTCCGCACCCCGGACAGCCCAATGATAAGGGAGTTCCGCGCGCCCATCATCAACTGCTTTGACAAAGAGGGCGAGCTGGAGGCATTCCCCTCCGGCAGCTGGACACGCTCGGATTCTCCTGAGGCTATGGGAATGAGCGCCGCAGGCTACTTCTTCGCAAAGACGCTTTATGAGGATATCAAGATTCCTATAGGGCTTGTGAACACCGCCGCCGGCGGCTCCGCCATCGAGGGCAGGCTGCCATACATCGTCCTCTCCGAGTATCCGGAGTATGATGAGTTCCTTTCCATAGCTACGCAGGAGGGCTACATCGAGAACACCTCCCGCACCGATTCCGCCCGCGACGGCGCCCACGGCATGGCGCTGGAGCAGGGAGACAAGCTCCGGGAGTGCATACTCGCCGGCGAGAGCCCGGAGGGAGAGAAGGTCTCCTTCCCGGTGACGGTGAAGGATTTCTCCGGCAGGCTGTGGTTCTATAACGACATCGACCTGCCCGAGGACTTCCCAGGCACGGGGGCTATGCTCCTGCTGGGAACTATGACCGACCGGGACGTGGCCTACATCAATGGCGTTCAGGTGGGGGAGACCGGCTATATGTACCCGCCGCGGTTTTATCCCGTCCCCGACGGACTGCTTAAGCCCGGCAGGAACAGGGTCAGCTTCCTTTTGGATATCCGCTACGGCGAGGGCGGCATCACCGAGGGCAAGCGCTGGTGCATCAAGGCGGGAGAGCATATCCTCGACCTGACCGGCGGCTGGACTATGTGTACTGCCGTCACCACAGAAAAAATAATCCCCGCAACATTTTTCCAGGGGCTGCCGCTAGCGCTGTTCTCTAAGTCAACCGCTCCGGCGTTTCATCTGCCCTTCAAGGGAATGCTCATCTATCAGGGCGAATCAAACGGCTACAACGCCGACCGCTATGAGCAGATGTTCACCCGCTTTGCGGAGTACTACCGCCAGCGCTGCGGCTATGAAATACCGATAGTCACCACCCAGCTGCCGGAGTTCGGGCTCATAAGCGACGACTCCTGGGCGGTGCTGCGTCAGGCACAGCTTAACTGCTGCAAGATACCGAACACCGCAATGGCAGTCACTATCGGCCTCGGAGAGCCCAATGACCTTCACCCAATAAACAAGTGGGAGGTAGGCAGAAGGCTGGCACTTTGCGCCAAGGCGCTTATTTACGACAAGCGAGACTATGAGCCGGTGATATGCATCGGTGCGGAGTACAAGGACGGAAAAGCACAGCTTAAATTCTCCAAGCCGGTGAACCTTAAGCTCACCGATGAGAGCTATTTTGAGGCGGTTTATAAGGGAGAGGCAAAGGCTGTGAAGATAAGTGACGACCTGACAGTTCAGCTCCCCGACGGCAAGCCGGACAAGCTGCGCTATGCATGGCGCAGCAGCCCCGACCAGCCCCAGCTCTTTGATGAGAGGGGATTGCCGGTGTCGCCGTTTGAAGTTGAGGTAAAATAAATCGGAATTTGTGCACGCGGTGCACCACCGAATTCACGCTGCGCTCCCGTTGGTCGCTTGGGTGTGTGCGGGAGTGTAGTCTGCGCACCGCGATCGGAGTTTGTTCGTGCTGTGACCGTAGGTGCTCGCATTCCACAAGGTGTGATATGCGGCGCATTTTCAGTTCTTCACACTAACAAAGGTCACAACCGCGGGTGCAAAAGTACGTCGCCCGCTCAATTGAAAGCGACGAAGG
>JAFUTK010000005.1 GCA_017471405.1 Ruminococcus sp. | reverse complement strand
TCCCCCAGACCCCCTTCCTAAAACTTTTAATGTTTTTGGCGAGGATACCTACGTTTTTTTAAGGGGACATCAGACTTATAAGCTCGCTGTGTTATTACAGGGCTCGCAGGTATCCTCGCCAAAAAATCAGAAGTCTTTGGGAGGGGGTTTGGGGGAGGACCTTTCTTCAGAAAGGTCTCCACCAACAGATAACGAACAACGTTACGATATCCGAACAGAGAAAAAGGGCGGGGGCGGAGGGTGGTATAAGGCTTTTATGGGGCTCGGATTAATGGGGAGAATATTGATTTATTTTCATCATTTCCGTTTTGTGTTTCCAAAGCATAACAGTGGGCCCCATAATCGCCTTACACTTATATATACGACAAAGGTAGCAGTTTCCGCAGGAGGTTAGATGAATTTTTTGTAAATATTCAGATAACAAATCGTAAAATCAGGCTTCTTGAAAGAAACTGTCGGGTAATGAGGAGCGATGGAGGGGGTAAGCCTTGTCAGGCATTATTTTTTTCTCAAACGTTTTCTGTGCTTGAATATTTCTGAGGATATGGTATAATTAAGCTAAACCAAAACCGACAAAGGAGATGTTACAATGTCCGTTACCTTCAACTCATCGCTGCGGCAGTTCAGGCTGCGCGCAAAAGACACCGACTATGTCATCGGGATCGCTCCCGGAGGGGATTACCTTGCCCATGTTTACTATGGCAGGTCCGTCCCGGACGAGGATTTGACCTATCTGCTGCGTCTGGACGAGAATCCCTGGACGCCCGAGACCAACGACCGCGACCGCGCCTGCTATACCGATACTCTGCCCTTTGAGTACCCCTGCTTCGGCATCGGCGACTACAGAGAGGCAGCTTTCAAGATATCCGCTGCCGACGGCACCTCCACCTGCGACCTGCGCTATAAGTCCCACAGGATATACAGCGGCAAGCCCGTTCTGGAGGGCCTTCCCGCTACCTTCGCCACCGAGGAGAGCCCCTGCGACACCCTCGAGATAGTCATGGAGGACAAGCCCGCCGGACTGGAGGCCACCCTCATCTATACTGCCTTTGAAAAGCTGGACGTCATCACCCGGGCGGTCATCGTAAAGAACGTAGGCGATAAGCCCTGCACCCTCACCCGGGTGTATTCCGCCTGCGTGGATTTCGACACCCACGAGCTCGATATGATAACACTTAACGGCTCCTGGGCGAGAGAGCGCGCCGTTGAGCGCTGCCGCCTGCACCACGGCAAGCAGTCGGTGGACTCTATGCGGGGCGAGAGCTCTCACCAGAGCAACCCCTTTGTGGCCCTCTGCGAGCATAAGGCCGACGAGGACATAGGCGAGGTGTTCGGCTTCAACTTCGTCTACTCCGGAAACTTCATTGCTCAGGCAGAGGTGACCCAGCATAAAAAGACCCGCTTTGTGATGGGCATCAACGACACCGATTTCAGCTGGCTGCTGGAGCCGGGTGAGGTGTTCACTGCTCCGGAGGTGGTAATGGTACACTCCGCCGAGGGCCTCGGCGCTATGAGCCGCACCTTCCACGACCTCTACCGCAATAACCTTATCCGCGGAGAATACAAGGACAAACGCCGCCCGATACTCATAAACAACTGGGAGGCCACCTACTTCAACTTCGACGACGACAAGCTGCTGGACATCGCAAGAGAGGCCTCCAAGCTGGGCATAGAAATGCTGGTCATGGACGATGGCTGGTTCGGCCACCGGGATAGCGATAACTCCTCCTTAGGCGATTGGTTCGTCTATGAGAAAAAGCTCAAGGGCGGATTGCCCCACCTTGTAGAAGAAGTCAACAAGCTGGGAATGAAGTTCGGCATCTGGTTCGAGCCGGAAATGATAAGCCCCGATTCTGAGCTCTACCGCGCTCACCCCGATTGGGCCTTACAGGTCAAGGGGAGGCCCCTCACCCTCTGCCGCGCACAGTATGTTCTGGACTACTCCCGCAAGGAGGTGCGCGACTACGTCTACTCAATGATGAGGGATATTCTTGACCACTCCAATATTGAGTACATCAAGTGGGATATGAACCGCCAGCTGACGGAGGTGGGCTCCTCCGCACTGCCCCCGGAAAGGCAGCGCGAGCTTTGGCACCGCTATGTGCTGGGCGTTTACGACCTGATGAACCGCCTCACCACCGACTACCCCCATATACTTTTGGAGAACTGCTCCGGCGGCGGCGCTAGGTTTGACCCCGGTATGCTCTACTTCTCGCCGCAGATATGGTGCTCCGACGACACCGATGCCATCGAGAGGCTTAAGATACAGTACGGCACCTCTATGTGCTACCCCTGCTCGGCAATGGGCGCACACGTTTCCGACTGTCCCAATCACACAGTAGGCAGGAGCACCCCCTTCTCCACCAGAGGCCACGTTGCCATGGTGGGCACCTTCGGCTACGAGCTGGACGTTACCCGCATCCCTCAGCAGGACAGGGACGCTATCCCCGGACAGATAGCCGAGTTCAACAAGTACAATACACTGGTGCGCACCGGCGACCAGTTCCGCATCGGCAATATGTTTGAGGACAACACCTGGGACG
Organism: Ruminococcus sp.; assembly: GCA_017471405.1. Classification (GTDB taxonomy): domain Bacteria; phylum Bacillota; class Clostridia; order Oscillospirales; family Ruminococcaceae; genus FB2012. The sequence goes on along the minus strand of JAFUTK010000005.1, from coordinate 23,567 downwards.
CTTGGGAGTTCGTCGCCAAGGATAAGAGTGAGGCGCTGTTCGAGTACGTTCAGGTGATAGGCAAGCCCAATCAGAGAAGCGTGCGCATAATGCTGAAGGGCCTTGACCCCAAGGCCTACTACTACGCCGAGGACAAGCCGGAGGTCAAGCTCTCTGGTGCCGCACTGATGAGCTGCGGCATCAATATCGGCGGCATCTGGGGCGACTACCAGTCAAGGCTCATTCACTTCATCAGAGCGGAGTAAGGCTATGAAATTAAACCCCAACGGATATAATATAACCCGCGGCGGCACCACAGTTGGCATCATCTTCGGTATATGGTGCGGAGGCCTTGCGGCCTTCGCGTTCCTTTCCGGAGACGAGATGTTCATACCCGGAATTTTCTTCGCTGCCGTTGCGGCTGTGTTCCTCTGCGGAGGGATACTCTCCGACTTCACACTTAACCGCAAGGCGAAAAAGAGGATAGCCCACAGAGAGCAGATGCTCGCCTGCACCTGCGTTTCCGGCAGGATAACCGGCGAGGACAAGTACGCGCTGGTAATGGGGAAAAAGCGCCGCGGGAATATCAACTCCTACAAGGGCGCCAGAAAGAACTACATCTTCACCGTCGCCTTCACCGACCCGTATACCGGCGAGGAACGGGAGGTCTCCTCGGAGGAGTACAACTTCTTTATGCTCCACGAGAAGGTGGAGGGCAAGCTAAAGCTCGCCCGCTGCTTCGACGGAGAATATGCAGATGTCTATGTCTCCCCGGAGGGCGAGGTCTGGGTGGAGCTCAAATACAAAAGTGTAAACGAATAGCGAGGACTTAAAATGAGAGAGATAAACGTAACAGAGATAGAAAACACCGTCCGGCAGCTTTGCATCAAGGCAAACCTGCTGCTTCCTGCCGATATGGAGGAATGCATCGGCTGCGGAGCCAAGGCTGAAAAGAGCCCGGTGGGAAAAGCAGTCTTTGACGACATCATCGAGAATATCCGCGTTGCCAAGGAGGAGAATATCCCCATCTGTCAGGACTGCGGAATGGCAGTGGTGTTCATCGACATCGGGCAGGAGGTACACTTCACCGGCGGCTCGCTTGTTGATGCCATCAACAAGGGCGTCTCCCGAGGCTACACCGAGGGGCGGCTGAGATGCTCGGTGGTGGGGGACCCTTTGGAGCGGGTCAACACCGGCGACAACACCCCCGCAGTTATCCACACCCGGATAGTTGACGGCGATAAGGTTAGCATTACCGTAGCGCCCAAGGGCTTCGGCTCGGAGAATATGTCCCAGCTTAAAATGATGACCCCCTCCGTCACCGTTGACGAGATAGTTGACTGGGTGGTATCGGTGGCGGCAAAGGCTGGCTCCAACCCCTGCCCGCCCATCGTGATAGGCGTGGGCATCGGCGGCGATTTCGAGAAGTGCGCCTACCTTGCCAAGAAGGCTCTCTGCCGGCCGGTCAGCGAGAGAAACCCCAAGGCGCTCTATGCAGAGCTGGAGGCAAAGATACTGGAAAAGATAAACCGTCTGGGCATCGGGCCTCAGGGCTTCGGCGGCACCCAGACCTGCCTTGCAGTGAACATCGAGCAGGCGCCAACCCATATTGCAGGGCTGCCGGTATCTGTAAATGTGGGCTGCCACGTTACAAGACACGCGGGGGCGGTAATATGAAAAAACTGCTGACGGCATTAGCCGCGGCCGCAATGCTCGCTTCGTGCAGTCTCTCCGATGACAGCAGCAGCCTTATCGACAGTGGAGGCGACCCCGACGGAGTGTTCGTTGACAGCAACACCGCCGACAGCATTTCCCTGCCGGAGGATTTTGTCATCTCCAGGGAGAAGGGCAGCTTTGAATACAATGAATACACCGAAGCTGAGATCTCTCCTATGACCTTGGATGGGCTGCTGGAGGAGACGGAGGTAATCATCATCGGTACCGTTGCATCGAAGCCGGAGGAGCAGCTCACCTACTCCGACCAGGCGACGAAAACAAACATCTCCTCAGGATATACAGCGGTGACGCTCTCGGTGGATAAGGTGCTTTACGGCTCCTACGGCGTCGGGTCAGTCACTGTGAAGGCCCCCTATTACTTTATCCCACGCAAGGACGCAAAGGACCTTCTGCACACCTACGACATCTACTCCCCTTACAGCAGAGGCGAGCAGTGGATATTCGTGCTGGGCTATGACGGATTTATAGATGAATACTCCGTCAAGGCACGCTTCCCCTTGCCGGAAAGCCTCGGCAGCGAGGACCGGCTGGGTTTTGTGAACGGCCTGCTCTACCCGGAATACTTCGATGAGACGCTGTGCCGCGAGATATATGAAAGGTTCGGCCTGAACTGACCAAGAAGCACTGCCCCGCCCCGGCGGGGCTTTTCATTTTATAAATTCGGCAGCGCGACTTAAAAACGGGCAAATGTAACAAAAATTATTAATAAGCTCTTTGCAAAAATACTATTTACAAAAGGTAAAAACAGTGGTATAATGTAAAAGATAAGGTGAGTGTGCAGGAGATCGGCACGCTCGCTTTGCCGTGCGTTTTTCTATAAAGCGCCAAAAAGCCATATAGATCCAATAAAATGAAAGGAATGGTACTAAACATGGCAAGAAAAATGAAAACCATGGATGGTAACAACGCTGCTGCATGGGCTTCCTACCCGTTTACAGAAGTCGCTGCTATCTATCCGATCACACCTTCTTCGGTAATGGCGGAGCACACTGACGAGTGGTCTGCAAAGGGTCAGAAGAATATCTTCGGCACCCCCGTTAAGGTAACTGAGATGCAGTCCGAGGCGGGCGCTGCTGGTGCAGTTCACGGCTCGCTGGCAGCAGGTGCGCTGACAACTACTTATACAGCTTCGCAGGGTCTGCTGCTTATGATCCCGAATATGTATAAGATCGCAGGTGAGCTGCTTCCCTGCGTTATCCACGTTTCCGCAAGATGCGTAGCTTCACACGCTCTGAACATCTTCGGCGACCACTCTGATATCTACGCATGTCGTCAGACCGGATTCGCTATGCTCTGCTCGTCCAACGTGCAGGAGGTAATGGATCTGGGTACTGTCGCACATCTTTCCACCATCAAGGGCAGAGTTCCCTTCCTCCACTTCTTCGACGGCTTCCGTACCTCTCACGAGATCCAGAAGATCGAGGTTTGGGATCAGAAGGACGTTGCCGAGATGGTCGATATGGACGCTATCGAGGCCTTCAGAAAGAGAGCTATCAACCCTGAGCACCCCGTACTCCGCGGTACCGCTCAGAACGGCGATATCTTCTTCCAGGCTCGTGAGGCCTGCAACCCCTACTATGACGCTATCCCCGGCATCGTAGAGGAGTATATGGGCAAGGTAAATGCCAAGATCGGCACTAACTATCAGCTCTTCAACTACTACGGCGCTCCCGATGCAACTCACGTTATCGTTGCTATGGGCTCTGTATGTGACACCATCGAGGAGACCATCGACTACCTGAACGCTAACGAGGGCACAAAGCTCGGCCTTGTTAAGGTAAGACTTTACAGACCCTTCTGCGCTGACAAGCTGGTCGCTGCTATCCCCGATACCTGCGAGCAGATCTCCGTTCTCGACAGAACAAAGGAGCCTGGCTCTCTCGGCGAGCCTCTCTACCTCGACGTAGTTGCAGCTCTCAAGGGCACCAAGTTCCACGATATCCCCGTTGCATCCGGCAGATACGGCCTCGGCTCCAAGGATACCACTCCTGCACAGATCAAGGCTGTTTACTGGAACGCAAGCTGGAAGGATACCTACAAGCCTCGCTTCACCATCGGCATTGAGGACGACGTAACTAACCTGTCCCTTGCTATCGAGGAGAAGCTTGACTCCGCTCCTGCTGGCACTACCGCCTGCAAGTTCTGGGGTCTCGGCGCTGACGGTACCGTTGGTGCTAACAAGAACTCCATCAAGATCATCGGCGACCACACCGACCTCTTCGCTCAGGCATACTTTGCTTATGACTCCAAGAAGTCCGGCGGCGTTACCGTTTCTCACCTGAGATTTGGTAAGACTCCTATCAAGTCCACCTACCTCATCAATCAGGCTGACTTCGTTGCCTGTCACAACGAGAGCTATATCAGCAAGTATGATATGGTATCCGACATCAAGCCCGGCGGAACCTTCCTGCTCAACTGCCAGTGGGATGCCAAGGAGCTGGAGAAGCACCTCCCCGGACAGGTAAAGAGAACTATCGCTAACAACAACATCAAGTTCTATACCATCAACGGCGTTAAGATCGGTAAGGAGGTAGGTCTGGGAACCAGAATCAATACCGTTCTCCAGTCCGCATTCTTCAAGCTGGCTAACATCATTCCTATCGAGGATGCCGTTAAGTATATGAAGGACGCAGCTACCGCTTCCTATTCCAGAAAGGGCGACGCTGTTGTTAAGATGAACCACGACGCTATCGACGCTGGCTATCAGCAGGTAGTTGAGGTCAAGGTTCCCGCAGCCTGGAAGAAGGCTAAGGACACCGCTATGGGTATGCCCAAGGCTAAGTGTGCAGACAAGGTTCTGGAGAAGTTCGTAAACGAGATCCAGATCCCCTGCAACGAGCAGAAGGGTGACACCCTCCCCGTTTCCACCTTCACTCATATGGCTGACGGTACCTTCCCCCAGGGCTCCGCTGCATTCGAGAAGAGAGGCATCGCTGTTGACGTTCCCGCTTGGAACAATGAGAACTGCATCCAGTGTAACTTCTGCTCTTATGTTTGCCCGCACGCCGTTATCCGTCCTGTTGTTATGACTGACGCTGAGCTTAAGAAGGCTCCCAAGCTGGCACAGGAGAAGGCTATCCCGATGATGGGTATGCCCGGCTACAACTTCGTAATGACAATGTCCGCTCTGGACTGCACAGGCTGCGGCTCCTGCGTAAATGTATGCCCCGGCAAGAAGGGCAACAAGGCACTGTCTATGATGCCTCTGGAGAGCCAGCTGGCAGAGCAGGAGGTATTCAACTACGGCCTTACTCTGGCTGAGAAGCCTGAGATCCTCGAGAAGTTCAAGGCTACCACCGTTAAGGGCTCCCAGTTCAAGCAGCCCCTGCTTGAGTTCTCCGGCGCCTGCGCAGGCTGCGGCGAAACTCCTTATGCTAAGCTGGTAACACAGCTCTTCGGCGACAGAATGTATATCGCTAACGCTACCGGCTGCTCATCCATCTGGGGCGGTTCGGCTCCCTCGACTCCTTACACCACCAACAAGGCTGGCAAGGGTCCCGCTTGGGCTAACTCGCTGTTTGAGGATAACGCTGAGTACGGCTACGGTATGTTCCTCGCTCAGAACACTATCCGTCAGAGAACTATCGCTAAGGTTCTCGAGCTGGAGAAGACCACCAAGAAGGCTGACCTTAAGAAGGCTATCGAGGGCTATCTCTCCACCGTTGACGACGGCGCTGCTAATACACCCGCTACAGAGGCTCTGATTGCTGCCCTGAAGAAGGACAAGACCAAGGCTTCCGCAGAGATACTCAAGGATGCTGACTTCCTCCGCAAGAAGTCCCTCTGGATCTTCGGCGGTGACGGCTGGGCTTACGATATCGGCTTCTCCGGACTTGACCACGTTCTGGCCTCCGGCGAGGACGTTAACATCTTCGTATTTGATACCGAGGTTTACTCCAACACCGGCGGACAGTCCTCCAAGTCCACTCCTACCGGCGCTATCGCACAGTTCGCTGCAGCTGGTAAGGAAGTAAAGAAGAAGGATCTGGCTGGAATCGCTATGAGCTACGGCTACGTTTATGTTGCACACATCTCCATGGGTGCTGATATGAACCAGTGCATCAAGGCTATCAGCGAGGCTGAGGCTTATCACGGTCCTTCCCTCATCATCGCCTATGCTCCTTGCATCAACCACGGCATCAAGGGCGGTATGTCCATCTCCCAGACCGAGGAGAAGAAGGCTGTTGAGTGCGGCTACTGGCACCTCTACAGATACAATCCTCAGCTGAAGCTCGACGGCAAGAATCCCTTCTCGCTGGACAGCAAGGCTCCTTCCAAGGATTACAAGGACTTCCTCATGGGTGAGGTTCGTTACAACTCGCTCGTTAAGCAGAATCCTGAGAGAGCTGAGAAGCTCTTCGACAAGGCTATCAAGAATGCCGCTGACAGATACGATTATCTGGTTAGGTATTCCAAGCTCTACAACGACGAGAACAAGTAATTCCCGCATAACAAAAGCCCCGGACATTGTCCGGGGCCTTTTTGTGTGTTATTCTCTGTCGTCAAGGGTGAAGGTGCCGTCCTCCTCGCCGAAGTAGGCGGTGCCTGCGGGGGAGTGCAGCAGGGGGATAATGTTCGGAAAACGCTCTGCAAGGCCGTGGGTGCTGTAAAGGGTGAAGTTTTTGCCGTCGTCCCAGTAGGCGCTGTCCTCGTCGAAGCCGTAGAATATCCAGCCGTTATAGCTGTTATCCTCGGTCTCGTAGCGGCACATATAGCCGATGCCGCCGCCCTCGGCAACGTGGTTGGTGACGATGCAGGCCTCAATTCCGTCCCATACGGAAAGGTATTCCTCGTTGGCGGCTTCAAGGTCGCTGCCCTCGATGAGGGGCACCACAAGCTCGCAGATGTCTCCGTTTTTGTCAAGCCCCCAGAATATCTGATAGAGCCCGTCGCCGAAGCCGGTGGCGTTCATCACTATCCTGCTGCCGGTGTCCGGCACCTGCCATTCGATGAAGTCGCCGCCGCTGCGCTGAAGCGTGGGGGCGGCCTCATAGCTGCCGGCAAACAGCTCCGCGAAGTAGTCGTCGTAGTGGTTGGCGTCCGGGTGGGCGCTGTGCCATTTGTCCAGCCAGAGGGCGTATTCGTGGGCGGTCTGCTCGTCGGAGAAGGCCATCATGCCGGCGTCCACCGCAAAGCCGGGGGCGTCGCCGTCCGAGGCTTGGAATACCGCGGTCTCGTGGGTGGGGAGGGCAAGCTCGTACCTCACCGCCTCCTCATCGGAAAATTTTATCCGGGAGGAGCATATCCGGGGGCCGTCAAAGGCGGTGGAGATGACGGCTATCTCCACAGGGTAGGAGCCGGGCTTCACCGTCCTCTCTAGCACCGGCGAGAACCGCTCGGCGCAGAGGTAGGAGAGCGGGTCGCCCACTCTTATGCGCCCGGTGGGCAGGTCAACGGTGCCGATGACGGCGTGAGCCTTGATGTCCCCCGGGGCGTACTGCCTGTGGATAGTCTCCGCAGCTAATTCGGTTTCGCAGATGAATTTCCGGTTTTGAGCAAACAGTGCTTTCAAGTCCATTTGTGAGCCTCCTTAAAAATCGTAGATGATGACGGTGCCGTGCTCGAGGGAGAACTCCGCCGCCTGCCAGAGGATAGAGAATGCAAACTTCGCCAGCGAGACGGTATCGAACTCCTCATGCTTGGCGATGTGATCTATCTTGCCGCCGCGGTAGGTAGCGTCGGTGGGGTAGCCCTCGCTATCCCGCCAGCCTATTATAGTCTCCCGGTCGGCATTCCATTCGAGGGAGTTGATGTATTCGAGCTCCAGCTTTAAAAGCCCCGCGGTAGCGATGGGGCTCTCGTGCCCTGTGGGGAGAACGTAATTGAACAGGAAGGGCTCCTTGATAGGCACCCACCAGCCCCCGCCGTCGAATAGGGAGGTCTGCTCGGTTTTGTTGGACATATACTCCTTGCAGATGGGGTGCTCCCAGACGTCGAAGTTCTTCTCCACCGTAGGCGGGACCTCTTTTCCCAGCCGCTTTGCGGCAACGAAGAGCATCAGTGCGTCCACGGCGTCCCAGTCGGGCTTGTCAGTGTAGTAGGGGGTGATGTTATAGTCCTCATTCCAGAGGGGCGGAGCGGAGAGCTCAGCGCCGAGCCCCTTGATGATATTATCCCGCCAACCGGTGACGCCCTCATATATCTCCTCCGGGGAAGCGGTGTTTTCCTGCCCATTCGGTCGGACGATATTCACCTCAAAGCCGTTGTCTATCCCCCACTGCTGGACTGATGTGAGCCAATTGCGGGAGTAGTAGCGGGTGAGGGTGCCTGCGTAGATATCAAGTCCCATAATAATTCCTCCGGTATGAATAATTTTGTATTTCGCCGGAAAAGGTTATTTCTCCGCCGAAGGCGGAGAGAATATCCTTTTCCGTTTTTTCTCCAAGCCGAGTTGGCGGCGAGGAGACGGGCGCCCGCAGCTTGTTGTTCTAGGTACGGAAAAACGTTCGCTGCGCTCACTGTTTCCTGTGAGTGCAGGAGGGTAACTTTTCGGCGCTGCGAAATTTGATTGTTCTTGAAAACTTGTAGTAATTGTAAAGCATTGCGCCTTTTCGTTACTGGGCGCAGCGCCAAGTTGCGGCTGACGCCGCAAACGAGGCTCTGCCTCGAGCTCCGGTCAGGGCGCTGCCCCGACACCCTGCAAGCCTCTAGCGCGAGGCTTGACCGCGCGCTTTTTAAAGCGCTTCGCGTTCGTTGCCCCGCAGTTTCCGATAATTTGCCCTGATAAAACAAGCGCATCGCTCCCTTGGGGCGGTGCGCTGCATTTTTATTCCGCCAGAGCCCTGAGCTCCGCAAATTTCTCCTTTGCCTTTGCTAAAAGCTCGGAGTAGTCTGTGTCGGTGCGGGAGCGCAGCAGTTCGGTCATCTCATTCACTGGCTCAAAAAGAGGGGTCAGCGAAAGGTTGCCGTACATTCCCTTAAGAGCGTGAGCGTGCTCAAAGGCGGCGTCAAGGTCCTTGGCGGCCAGAGCCTTTTCCAGCTCCCCCAGCCTTTTGTCGCCTGTGACCGTCCCCACCAGCGAGAGATAGAAATCCTCAGCGCCCATACATCTTGCTATACCTTCCTCGGTGTTTGCGCCAAACTCTTTAAGCGACTGTATATCCAGCATAGCGGTACTCCTTTCGTGATCTCAAAGCTCTGCTTCAATCAGCTTGTTAAATTCTTCCGGCGGTACCGGACGGGAGAAGTAAAAGCCCTGAATTATATCGCAGCCCACGTCCTTGAGCAGACGGTACTGCTCCTCTGTCTCGACGCCCTCTGCAATGACGGGAACCTTAAGGAAGGCGGCTATTTCTATGATGAGCTCCACCATTCTCATTTCCTTGTTGCCCCGGGCTATGTTGCGGATAAATTTCATATCTAGCTTCAGCGCGTCAATAGGCAGGGCAGTGAGCATATTCAGCGAGGAATAGCCGCTGCCGAAGTCGTCCATCTCCACCCGGAAGCCGTCGGCGCGGAGCTTTTCAACAGTGTTGATTATCTGGTCGGAGTTGTCGGTGTAGGCCGACTCGGTTATCTCCAGCAGGTACTCATTTGGAGCAAGCCCGTTTGAGGAAACTATCCCTAAAAGCAGGCTTTCCAGCTCCGGGTCGTAGACGTCCATTCTCGAGACGTTCACTGACACCGGCACTGTTCTGCCGTAGGCGTCCTTCCAACGCTTTATCTGTGCGGCAGCCTCCCGCCATACATAGCGGTCCAGCTTCTGGATAAGGCCGTTACTCTCAAACAGCGGGATAAAAGCTCCGGGGCTTATCATTCCCAGTTCCGGGTGCTTCCAGCGGATTAATGCCTCGGCACTGGCAAGGGCGGGCTTGTCCCCTTTGATATTGTATTTCGGCTGATAGTAGACGATGAACTGACGCTCATCCAGAGCGCGGTCAACCTCGTTGATAAGCCGCTCCTCATAGAGCTCCCGCTGACGCAGCTCCTCATCGTAGAAGCTGAAGGAGGTGCCGTAAACCCCGCGCTGTCTGTTGCAGGCGAGGGAGGCGCGGTCAAAACGCTCCTCAATGTCCATACTCATATCCACATTGGGATAGATGCCCACTCTTACGTTTATCTTCTGTGCTCCGAACTCCTCGGAAAGCTGGTCGATGCACTCGGGCAGGAGGGTGTCGTAATCCTCCCGGTGGGCGATGTAGATATAGAAGGTGTCCGCCTCGCAGCGGCAGGCGAGGAAGTCGCTGTTTTCAAGCCTCTTCCTGATGATATCCGCAACAGCGGTCAGCAGCCTGTCTCCGAAGTCCCTGCCGTTTAGGTGGTTCACCAGATGGAACCGGTTGATATTCAGCACCAGCGCGTCCATAGGGTTGTCGGGGAAATAGCGGTCGTGGCGGCTGCAATACTGGAAGAAAAAGCCCTTGGTGTAGAGGCCGGTGAGCTCGTCGGTCTCGGTCTCGTGGATCATTATGTTATCCTCAGCCAGCTCGATGGAGCGATGAACTCTTGCCAGGATCACCTCCGGCATATCATAGGGCTTGGGGATAAAGTCTGCGGCGCCCAGCTGAAGGCTCTTGACCTCGGCGCTTTTCTCGGAGGTAAGCACGATGACGGGTATGCGGTGCAGATGCCCGTCGGCGTGGAGTATCTCCAAAAGCTCATAGCCGTCCATTTCCGGCATAAGCAGGTCAAGCATTATGAGGGAGAGGGTCCTTTCGTTCTCTCTTATCAGCTCCAGCGCCTGGGTGCCGTTCTCGGCATATATCACCTCATAGTCCCTGCTGATGATAAAGCCCAGCAGACGGCGGTTGACGGCCTCGTCATCAACCACCAGTACCTTTCTGCGGATATTCTTTTCTCTTCTTTCGGTCTCCTGCAAGGCGATCACCCTTCCTTGAAAATAATTAACTGCTTATATTGTAGCACAGCGGCTGTGAAAATGCAATAGCGCTGTGTCATATCTCATAATCGAACAGCAGCCCGCTGCGGCGCAGGGAATAGGCGCCGTCATTACCCACCACTATATGGTCGATGAGCTTTATGCCCAGCTCGTTCAGGCCCCGCATCAACATTCTAGTGGAGACCACGTCGCTATCGGAGGGCTTGCCGGACGCATTGGGGTGATTGTGGGCTATGAAAAGCGTGCGGCAGCCGGTAGGCAGCAGCTTGGCGGCGATCTCGCCGGTATCGAAGCGGATATTGTGACGCCCGCCGGTCATAAGGGGCAAACAGCGGGTCAGCTTCATAGCGTCGTTGACGGGAAAGAGCTTGATGACCTCCTTGTCCTCCCCCTCGAACCAACCGGTTATGTATTCCAAAACGGTGTCCCAATCGTAGGCGGTGATGCTGTCCTCGTCGCAGCCCCGCCTGATGTAGGCGCAGAGGGAGGATAGAAAGCTGATAGCCCAGGCAGGCGACTCCCCAACTATCCCGCTTCCCAGCAGCTCCTCCGGCTCGGCGGAGAGCACCGCATCAAAGGAGCCGAAATGCTCGATGAGCCGGTGAGCGATGGCGTTGGTGTCGCCCCGGGTGTAGCAGAAAAACAGGAGCATTTCCAGCACCTCATGCTGGGAGAAGCCCGCAAAGTCCGGGTTCTCGGAAAAGCGCTTTTTCATTCGGGCGCGGTGGCCCAGATGAGTGGTATCGGGTGTCCTGTTTTCCATTGTCTCACCGCCTTAAGAGAATATCTCGTCGAGGTTTTCAAAGATGAAGCTCTGCCCCTCCGGCAGTATCATAGTCCGGGTGTACTCCGTTCCCAGCTTTGATACTCCCGATATCTCCACTATCCCCGCCTCCTCGGAGAGAATGGTGGTGACAAGTCCGCTGCCGCTGGGGGCGTGGGCGGCGTAGTTGTTTTTAAGCAGCCAGGCTTCGATTGCCTGCTGTATCTTCTTTTTGTCTGCCGCGACGGAGAGACATTCAAGTATCCTGTCGCAGAGGCCGCTCAGAGAAAGCGGCTGCTCCGAGGGGGTCAGCTTGGAGCGGTTGAAGCGTATGAGCTTGAAGAGCATTTCTCCCGAGCCTGCCGCCTGCTTCTCCCGCTGCTCCAGAGGAGTGGCGCCGGAGTCGCCGTTCTCGTCGATATAGGACTTTACGATGGCGATTATCTCCGAGCCGTACTGCTGCTGCTTGCGCCTGCCGATGCCAGAGCAGTCCAGCAGGGCTTCCATATTCGTAGGGCGCTTGATGCAGATATCCCGCAGGGCGGTGTCGGAGAAAATAATATATGCTGGCATTCCTGCCTGTGCCGCAAGGCGCTGGCGAAGTGCCTTGAGCCTCCCGAACAGGTCGGAATCGAAGGCGTAGATCCCGTCGGAGACGCTGATGCGCTTTCTGTCCTTTTTCTGTTTCTCCTTGGGGAGCTTGACAACAAGCTTTTCCTGCCCCGAAAGTATTGGCTTGGCGCGGGCGGTCAGGTGCAGGGTGGAATAGTCCCCGTCAACCCTGATGCAGCCCATCTCCGTCAGGCGGGTGATGAGAAATCTCACCCTGTGGGAGGAGCAGTCGGCCATGATGCCGTAGGTGGAAAGGGTGTCGTATTTGCGGGAGATGACCTTTTCCGCCTTTGAGCCCCGGAGAATATCTGTGATGAGCGCCGCACCCACCGAGCTGCCCCGCTGAGCCACGCGGTAAATGCGGGAGAGTATCTTCTGCGCCTCAACGGTGACGTCCTTTTCCTCAAAGCCGTTTAAGCAGTTGGAGCAGTTGCCGCAGTAGGAGGGGCTCTTCTCCCCGAAATAGTTGAGTATAAACTCCCGCAGGCAGCCGGTAGAGGTGCTGTAAAAAGTCATCTGCTTTAAGCGCTCCATATCCCGCTTTTTGAGCATCTCGGCGGTGTCCTCGTCAAGGTCGGGGTTCTCGTTGGAGTTCTCGATAAGGTAAGTGTTGGTGCGCACGTCCTGCCCGCTGTATAAAAGCACGCACTCAGCAGGCTCGCCGTCGCGTCCGGCTCTGCCCGCCTCCTGATAGTAGCTCTCGATATTCTTCGGCATATTGTAATGGATAACGAAGCCGACGTTGGATTTGTCTATCCCCATTCCGAAGGCGTTGGTGGCAGCGATGAGGGAAACTCTATCGTAGATGAAATCGTCCTGATTGTGCCTTCGCTCCTCGTCGGAGAGCCCAGCGTGGTAGCGCGTGCAGGGAAAGCCAAAGGCGTTGAGCTTGGCCGTTACCTCCTCCACCTTTTTTCTGGTGGCGCAGTAGATGATGCCGCTCCTGCCTCTGTTGCGCTTTATTATATCCACCGTCTCCGAGAATTTCTCCTTGGGTGAGGCTATGGAGAACCGCAGGTTGCTGCGGTCAAAGCCGGTGGCAATGCAAAAGGGGTCCCGCAGCCCCAGCATCCTTATGATATCCTCCTTGACCTCGGCGGTGGCGGTTGCCGTAAAGGCAGCTACGGGAGGCCTGTTTGCAAGGTTTGACAGAAACTCCGGTATTCGCATATAGGAGGGGCGGAAATCCTGCCCCCACTGGGAGACGCAGTGGGCCTCGTCCACTGCCACAAGAGAGAGCTTCACCCGGGAGGCAAAGCTTAAGAACGAGGGGGTGCAGAGCCGCTCCGGCGCGACATATATGAGCTTATAGGTCCCCTGCCCCGCAAGGCGCAGGGCTGTATCGTACTGACCCTGTGTAAGGGAGCTGTTGAGGTAGGCTGCCCTCACTCCCGACTGTATCAGCGCATTGACCTGATCCTTCATAAGGGATATCAGCGGCGAAATTACAAGGGTGATGCCCTCGGTCATCAGCGCGGGTATCTGAAAGCACATTGACTTCCCGGCGCCGGTGGGCATAATACCCAGCACGTCCCGCCCCGCAAGGATAGCGTCGATGAGATCCTCCTGCCCCTTACGGAAGGTGTCATGCCCGAAGTATTCTTTAAGCACCTTATGCTTTAGCTGCTGCCGATCCATTTCATTACCTGTTTCTGTTTAAATTTGGCGGGGTCAGAATATTTCCCCTCCGCCGATGACGGTGTCGCCGTCGTAGATAACCGCCGACTGCCCCTTGGTGACTGCCCGCTGGGAAGCGTCAAAGCGCAGCTCAATGAGGTCATCGGAAAGCTGTGTCACCCGTGCTTGCTGGGGGCGGTGGCTGTATCTGAGCTTTACCTGTGCTTGCATACCGTCAAAAATATTCTCCCGGGAGATGAGGTTTATATCCCTTATCCTGACGGTGTCGGAGAAAAGGTCATCATTGCTGCCAAGGGTAACGGTGTTGGCGGCAGGGTCTATGGCGCAGACGTAAGCCCGCTCGCCCAGAGCAATTCCCAGCCCCTTGCGCTGACCTATGGTGTAGTTTATTATGCCGCTGTGCCGCCCGAGGATATTGCCCTCCCGGTCGATGAAATCTCCTGCGGGGCTCTCAAGCCCGCTGCGACGCCGGATAAATGCGGCGTAGTCCCCGTCCGGGACAAAGCAGATGTCCTGACTGTCGCTCTTGTGAGCACTGACAAGGCCGTACTGCTCCGCCAGCGCCCTGACCGCAGGCTTGCTGAGCTCTCCCAGCGGGAAAAGGACGTGGGAAAGCTGCTCCTGCGTCAGCGTCCAGAGCACATAGCTCTGGTCCTTTTCAGGAGACGCAGCGCGCTTTAGTAAATGCCTGCCGGTGCTGTCATCAAAGGCTGTCCTCGCGTAATGGCCGGTGGCGATGAACTTACAGCCCGCCTTCCTTGCCTCGTCAAGCATAGCGCCGAACTTTAATTTCCGGTTGCAGACTATGCAGGGGTTGGGGGTATTCCCATGCTCGTAGGCGGTAACAAAGCTGTCCATTACCTCCCTTGCGAAAAGCTCCCTCATATCCAGCACCGAATGCGGCACTCCGAGACGTGCGCAGGCCTCTGCCGCGTCCGAGATGTCGCGCTCGCTCTGATATTCGTGCAGGAGCATTGTGGCTCCCACTACCTCATAGCCCTGCTCCAGCAGCCTTATCACAGCGGCAGAGGAATCCACCCCGCCGCTCATAGCCGCCATTACTCTTTCAGCCATTTGTCTTATCCTGTCTTTTAACGTCTCCCACGTCGGTGACGATGCGGTAGCCCACAGACTCTACACGCCGCTCAAGGCAGCCTCTGCACTGAGCAGCCTCCTCACCCAAGCATATCTTGTTGTCGTAGAGCTGGTAGAGCTCCCTGACATTTACCGGGGAGAGGTTCGGCATTATGACGTTGGCGCCCGCCTTTAGTCCCAGCTCTCTTCCCACCGGGGAGATAGTTCCCAGCGCCGTTGTGGCGGGCAGCAGAACGTGGGGGAACATAAGCCGCAGTATTGAAAGCAGCCGCAGCGTCAGCTCCAGACTGCCGCTCTCGAAGTCCGCAAAGGGGGTCTGCTTGTGGGTGATGAAGGGGCCGATGCCTATCATATCCGGGTCCAGCCTTTGCAGGAAGCGTATGTCGGAAACTATATTCTCAGTAGTCTGATAGGGCGAGCCCACCATAAAGCCCGAGCCCACCTGATAGCCCAGCTTTTTCAGGTCGAAGAGACAGCGCTGCCTATTCTCGGCGCTCAGCGCCGGAGGGTGCAGCTTGCCGTAGTGAGCAAGGTCGGCGGTCTCGTGGCGCAGCAGGTATCTCCTTGCTCCCGCATCCCGGAAAGCCTTGTAGCTCTCGAAGCTCTTCTCGCCAATGGAGAGGGTAACAGCGCAGTCGGGGAAGCTTTTCGTGATGGCGCTGACCACCTCGCACACCCGCTCGTCGGTGAAGTAGGGGTCCTCGCCGCCCTGAAGCACGAAGGTGCGGTAGCCTAAGGCATAGCCCTCCTTACAGCAGGCAAGTATCTGCTCCGGGGTAAGGCGGTAGCGCTCCGCCTGACGGTTGGAGCAGCGTATGCCGCAGTAGTAGCAGTCGTTTTTGCAGAAATTCGTAAACTCTATCAGCCCGCGCAGGAACACCTCGTCACCGTAGACCTCCCGCCTTACCTTATCGGCTGCCGCCGCAAGGGGAGCGTTTGAGGTCTTATCCTCAATGAGGTCTTTGAGCTCCTCATCAGAAAGGTCGTGTGCCTCCGCCAGCTTATTTATCAGAAATGCAGTATCCATCAGCTCAACTCCGTATTCGAGCTTTTGACGATTCCCTCGTTGAGCTCGGCGTTGAATATCCGCCACTTCCAGCCCACCTTGCCCACATAGCAGTCGTACTCAAAGGTCTCGGTGGCCTTGGAGCCGGAATAGGTGACGGTGCAGGCAACGGCATAGGCCTCGGTGACAGTGGGGGCGGAGCCGTAGGACTGCTTGTAGGCGGTCAGATCTATCTCCGATTTATCCAGCTTGTCCTCTCTGCCCTGCTCAACGGTGATGGTGAAGCCCGCGCCGTAGATCTCCTCCAAGTCCTTCTTGAAGGTGCGCATATACTCCTCCTTGCCGAGCCCCAGCTGCGAGCGCTCGTCCTTGTAGACGGCCCTTATCTCACCGGGCATGGTGTCAATGAACTTATCGAAGTCGTTATCGTTGAAGGCCTGCCAGTACTGGTTTATAACGTCCTCCCGCCTGTTTGAGAAGAGCAGCCCCCGGCTTATGAGGACATAGCCCAGCACCAGCAGGGTGACTATCAGTATAGCAATGAGCAGATTTCGCCGAGCATTGGGGTCAACCCTTCTGGCCTGCTCCTTTTTTCTGTTGTCGCCGGCGGTCTTTATCTCCTCCTGTGTCATAAAGCGCACAGGCTTTTTGGGTATCTTCTTCTTGTATTTTTCCAGCTCCTTAGATTCTGTTTCCGGCTTGCCGTAGCCGCACTTGTCACAAGAGCTGCCCTTATAATAGCTCCCGCAGGAGGGGCATATTTTCTGTGCCATAGATATCGTCCTTTCAAATGCTCGGGGTGGTGCGTATTACCTTTATTTTACTACATTAAAGCGGGGTTGTCAACTGCCTTCTGCCGGATAAAAAGCTATCCCTCCCCGCAGGGGGAGGGATAGGTTGGATATTCTTTGGTAAAGGCTTATCAGAGCTTGATGCGCTCCTCGATATAGGCCTTGAGGTCCTCGATCTTTATTCTTTCCTGAGCCATGGAGTCTCTCTCGCGGACGGTCACGCAGCCGTCGTTCTCCGACTCAAAGTCGTAGGTAACACAGAAGGGTGTGCCGATCTCGTCCTGACGGCGGTAGCGCTTGCCGATGTTTCCGGACTCGTCGTAGTCGCACATGAAGCTCTTGGAAAGCTCCTCATAGATAGCGGCAGCGGGCTCGCCCAGCTTCTTGGAGAGGGGCAGAACAGCCACCTTGAAGGGCGCCAGCGCCGGGTGGAAGTGCATAACGGTACGCATATCCGGCTTGTCCTCGGTGCCGATGTTCTCCTCGTCATAAGCCTCAGTGATGACGGTGAGGAACAGTCTCTCAACGCCCAGCGAGGGCTCGATAACGTAGGGGATATATCTTTCGTTGGTCTCGGGGTCGAAATAATCAAGGCTCTTGCCGGAGGTGTTGATGTGCTGGGTAAGGTCGTAGTCGGTTCTGTCGGCCACGCCCCACAGCTCGCCCCAGCCGAAGGGGAAGAGGTACTCAAAGTCGGTGGTAGCCTTGGAGTAGAAGCAGAGCTCCTCTGCGGAATGATCGCGCAGGCGGAGGTTCTCCTCCTTGATGCCCAGTGACAGCAGGAAGTTCTTGCAGTAGCTTCTCCAGTAGTCAAACCATTCAAGGTCGGTGCCGGGCTTGCAGAAGAACTCCAGCTCCATCTGCTCGAACTCACGCACGCGGAAGATGAAGTTTCCGGGAGTGATTTCATTTCTAAAGCTCTTGCCCACCTGTGCCACGCCGAAGGGCACCTTCTTGCGGGTAGTCCTCTGGATATTGGCGAAGTTTACAAAGATACCCTGAGCAGTCTCGGGACGGAGATAGAGCTCTGCCTTGGAGTCCTCGGTGATGCCCTGGAAGGTCTTGAACATCAGATTGAACTGACGGATATCGGTGAAGTTGTGCTTGCCGCAGTTGGGGCAAGGGATAGCCTTCTCCTTAATGTAATCCATCATCTGCTCATTGGACCAGCCGGCAACGTTGGTGCCGTCGAAGTCCTCGATGAGGTTATCTGCGCGGTGACGGGTCTTGCACTCGCGGCAGTCCATAAGGGGGTCGGAGAAGCCGCCAAGATGTCCCGATGCCACCCAGGTCTGGGGGTTCATCAGGATAGCGGAGTCAAGCCCCACGTTGTACTTGTTCTCGCGGACGAATTTCTGTCTCCAGGCGTCCTTGATATTGTTTTTCAGCTCAACGCCCAGAGGGCCGTAATCCCAGGTGTTGGCGAGGCCGCCGTAGATCTCGCTGCCGGGATAAACAAAGCCTCTGCCCTTGCAGAGCGCCACGAGCTTGTCCATTGTCTTTTCGGTATTCTTCATATTATCGTTCTCCTTGTTAAAGATTGCATAGACACCTTATATTGTATAGCAAAATCGGGAAGATGTCAAGAGGGGCGAGGGAATACCCTTTTCGGCAAAAAATCCTTCCAAGCAAAATGGGGAGCGGTCTGCAGCAGACGGCGCTGCGCGTCAGCCCCGGCGTTTCGGCAATATGTATATATTTGCCCGGGAAGGTTTGTAAAAAACGATAAATCTCAAAAATCGCTTGCAAAGAGGATAAAAAGAGTGTATAATAAAATGTGTATGACCGTTTGCAAAATGGGGTGTTTTTATGACAGTTAAAGAGATAATAGAGTCCGGGAAGGCCTTTCTGGGAATTGAGTTCGGCTCCACGAGGGTCAAGGCGGTGCTGACAGACGACAGCTCCCTTCCCATAGCCTCCGGTGCATTTGACTGGGAGAATTCCTATAAGGACGGGATATGGTACTACCCGCTGGAGCAGATACATGAAGCCCTCCGGGGCTGCTACGCCTCCCTCTGTGAGGACGTTCAGGACAAATACGGCACCGTACCCACCGCCTTTGCTGCAATGGGCGTCTCGGGAATGATGCATGGTTATATGGCCTTTGATAAGGAGGACACTCTGCTCGTCCCCTTCAGGACCTGGCGAAACACCATCACCGCCCAGGCAGCAGGAGAGCTGTCAAATACGCTGGGCTTCAATATTCCCCAGCGCTGGAGCATATCCCACCTCTATCAGGCAGTACTAAACGGTGAGGAGCATATCCCACAGGTGGAGACCGTCAACACCCTTGCGGGATATATCTTCTATATGCTCACCGGAAAGCGCTCGGTAGGCATCGGTGAGGCATCGGGCATCTTCCCTGTTGACGGCAAGGACTACAATTCGGAATATATAGCCAAGACCGAGGCTCTGCTCTTGGCAAGGGGCTTTGACAAAAAGCTGAGGGACGTTTTCCCCACCGTTAGTATGGCGGGCGAAAAGGGCTCCTTCCTGACAGAGGCCGGGGCGCTGTTCCTCGACCCTACCGGCACCCTTAAGGCAGGAGTTCCCGTCTGCCCGCCGGAGGGCGACGCCGGAACGGGAATGACCGCCACCAATTCCGTCCGGGAGAGGACGGGAAACATCTCCGCCGGAACCTCGATATTCTCTATGGCGGTGCTTGACCGTCCCCTTGAAAATATGTACCCGGAGATAGATGTGGTCGCCACGCCGGACGGCAAGCCGGTAGCAATGGTGCACTGCAACAACTGCTGCTCCGAGCTGGATAGCTGGGTGAATATGTTCGGCGAGTTCGCTGCCCTCACAGGTCACCCGATGGATAAATCGGAGCTTTACACAACCCTTTACAAGAACGCCTTAACCGCTCCCGCCGACTGCTCGGGAGCCGCCGCCTGCAACTTCATTTCAGGCGAGCCGGTGGTAGGCGTTGATGAGGGCAGGCCGATGTATATGAGGCTGCCCGATTCCCATCCCTCGCTTGGTTCATTCTTCCGCGCGGAGCTTTACGCCTCCTTTGCGGCTCTTAAATTAGGCAACGACCTGCTTTTCCGAAAGGAGAAAATAACCGCCGACCGCTTCAACGGTCACGGCGGACTGTTCAAGGTAGAGGGCGTGGCCTCACAGCTGATGGCCGACGCGCTGGGCGTTCCCGTAGCGGTGATGACCACCGCCGGCGAGGGCGGCGCCTGGGGAATGGCTCTCCTTGCCAGATATATGACCGACGGTGAGGGAATGTCCCTGGCCGATTGGCTGGATGCCAAGGTCTTTGCAGACTCAAGGGTAACGGTCAGCTCTCCCGACCCTGCGGGCAGCGAGGGCTTTGAAAAATATATGGGAACCTATGCGGCTCTGCTGCGTTATGAGCGGCTAAACGGCAGCGCCGTCCCCGCCAGTGAGGAGGAGAAGATATGATATATAAAAATCCCGTAGTCAAAGGCTTTTATCCCGACCCCAGCGTTTGCTTTGCAAACGGAAAATTCTATATGGTGTGCAGCTCCTTCCAGTACTTCCCGGGCGTGCCTCTCTTTGAGAGCGTAGACCTGGTGAACTGGACGCAGATAGGCTATGTGCTCACCCGGCCGGATCAGGTAATGCTTGACAAGATAAACAGCTCTGGCGGAGTTTTCGCACCCACTATCCGCTACAATGCGGGCAGGTTCTATATGGTCACCACCAACGACACCACCAGAGAGAATTTCTATGTCTGGACTGATGACATCTACGGCGAGTGGTCAGACCCCATTTATGTGGATCAGGGCGGTATAGACCCCTCCCTCTACTTCGAGAAGGGACGCTGCTACTTTATGTCCAACGGCGAGGATGCCAACGGCGTCGGCGGCGTGGTTCAGTGCGAGATAGATATAGCCACCGGCAAGAAGCTCTCTGAGAGCAAGTGCATCTGGCAGGGCACCGGCGGCAGATATCTTGAAAGCCCCCACCTCTACAAGATAGGCAAGTGGTACTACCTTATGGCTGCCGAGGGCGGCACAGAGTACGGCCATATGATAACCTGTGCCCGGTCCCGCTCCATCTGGGGACGCTACTCCCGCAACCCCAACAATCCGGTGCTTTCCAACAGGAACAAGGCTCCCTACATCATTCAGGGCATCGGCCACGGCGACCTTATCCAGGACCAGAACGGCAACTGGTTCATCTTAAGCCTCGGCTTCAGACAGATACACCTCTGGATGCCCTTCCACAATCTGGGGCGCGAGGTGTTCCTGACACCCGTTAAGTTCGGCGAGGACGGCTGGTTCACCGCCGGCGCCGACGGCACCACCGAGGAGACCTTCGAGATCGACGCCGACATCGTTCAGGAGGAGAAGAAGCGCTACACCTTCGAGAACACCAAGTGGAATGTTGACTGGTCCTATATGCGTGAGCCGGACTTCAAGAAGTACGAGCTTTTAGATGACAAGGCGGTGCTCACCGGCTCGGAGATAACCCTGGAGGAGGCCGACTCTCCCACCTTCATAGCGCTGCGCCAGAAGGAGTTCGTGTTCTCTATGTCAGCGGACGTTACCGTAGAGGGCAGCGGCGAGGCCGGCTTTACGGTCTATATGTGCGAGAACGAGCATTACGACATTTGCCTGCGCAAATGCGCCGAGGGCGAGGGCTATGAGGCTGTGCTCAAGCTCAACATCGGCGGCATAAAGCATATTCAGAAGGCGGTGCCCATAAAGGGTAACTCGGCCAAGCTCATCGTCAAGGCCGACAACTTCTCCTACAATTTCTTCTTCAAGGAGGAGGGCGACGTTGTTCCCAACTCTCTGGGCTACGGCTACGCCAAGTACCTCACCAGCGAGGTCTCCGGCGGCTTTACCGGCGTAATGCTGGGAATGTACGCTATCGGCAATGTAAAGTCGGAATTCACCGGCTTCGATCTGGAATACAAATAAGAAAAAGCTAACGGCTCTCCGCACCCGGCGGAGAGCCGTTTTTCTGTCCTTATCTGCGGATATACCGCGAGGGCTTCTTTTTCTTCTGCTCGTACATCAGCTCGTCGGCCTTGGTTATCAGGCTGAAGAGGGTCTCCACCCCGCCTATGTCCGAGACTACGGTGCCGATGCTTGCCTGTATCTCATAGGGCTTGGCGATAAGCTTGTTTATCTGCGCCAGCCGCTTGACAAAGGCCTCATCAAGCGCGGCGGCGTCCTCATCGGAGGCATTGGGACCCATAATAATGAACTCGTCTCCACCGAAACGGGCGCATATCCAGCCCTCCCGGCAGCAGTCCACAATAGTGGAGGCAAGGCGCTGGAGGGCGAAATCTCCCTCCTTATGGCCGAATTCGTCGTTGACTCTTTTCAGACCGTCCATATCTATAAAGGAGATTAGCACCTTTTCGCCTCTGCTGCGGCAGGCTCTGAACTTGGCATCGGCGGTACGGATAAAGCCGTTGCGGTTGTATATGCCGCAAAGCGGGTCGTTTACATAGAGGCGGTCAAGCTCCTTGATAGCGGAGTTGAGGCTGATGAGCTTGCGGATATTCTCCAGCGAGTTGGAGATGTTCATCAGCACCGAATGGCAGAGCATGCTCTTGGTGGGGAAATCGCCGTTGGTGGCGACGAAATAGCCCAGGCACCGCTCCCTGAAATGCAGCGGCAGGAAGAAGCTGATATTGCCCCCTCCCTCGTGGGGAACGGGGTTCATCTGGGAGGTGTCGAAGCTGCCGAAGTACCTGACCTCGCCCTTGTCCCAAATAAGTGGGGCGTGCATTTTCTCGGCGTAGCCGGTGATGAGCTCCTCACCCTCCTGCCAGGTGTTGTCCCAGCCGTCACACATACAAATGCAGCACTGCTCGCAGTCCATATCTCCCAGAAAATCGGCGATGATGCTCATGCTCTCGGTCTCGGACTCCGCCTCCGCCAGCTCCGAATTCAGGCGGTTGAGCAGGTTGATATCCGAGCGGGCATCGTTGATGAGCCGGTAGGTGCTCTTTTTGTAGGTGATAGGGTCCTCGGCGCTCTCGTTGTAGCAGCCGCAGCTCTCGGCGATGACAGGAGAGGCGTCCAGCCGCTGGGTGTGCTCACACTCGGCTCCGTCAATAAGCGCCAGCACCGTCTCGCAGGCCTTATAGCCCGCTTGGGAGAGGGGCCTCTCCACTGTGGTGAGGGGCGGGAAATGGTGCCTTGCGTTATAGGTGTTGTCAAAGCCGGTGACTATCATTTCCTCTGGTATTTTTATGCCGTGACGGGTGAATTCTCCGATAGCGGTCAGCGCCATAGCGTCGTTGGCGCAGATGAGGGCGTCGGGCAGAGGTCTGCCGGAGGCGATTATCCTTTCGGCGGCGCGGATGCCGTCGATGGAGCGGAACTCGCCGTAATGGATACAGTCGTCGGTGACGGTGATGCCGAACTCCCCGCAGACCCGCTTGAAGGCGGTGAGACGGTCTCTGGCCTCGGGGTTGGAGTCGGGCCCGGCGATATATTCCAGCCTTCTTGCACCGTGGACGGTTATGACATGCCTAACCAGCTCCTCCATAGCGGAGGTGTTGTCGATAGTGACGTTATAGAAGTCGGGATAATCGGCGCAGTCAAAGACCACCACCGGAAGCCCTGAGGCTCTGGCTCTGTCTACGATAGCCTTTTTCTGCTCCGGGTCGGAGATGGTATTGAGCATCAGCAGTATGCCGTCAAAGCGGTCGAAGTTTGCAAGGTTGAAGATATTGTACTCCCCGACGTCGTACCCCCTGCGGGAGATTATCCCTCCGAAGGCGGCGAAGCAGGAGATATTGGCGTTGTTTTTTCTAGCGCAGGCGGTTATACCATCGATGACGCCGTTCTGATATTCCTCGTCGATGCCGGCGACCAGCAGCGCAAGCTCTTTAACAGGACTCATTTACACACCTCACTTTCTCAAGTGTTAGGGCCTCAAACGTTTTCAATCGTATTGTAACACACTTTTTCATAAATTGCAAGAGGATATTAAGATATAAAATAATATTATTTTGTCTTTTTACAAAACTGCGGCAGCGATAAATCAGAATTTGCGGGGCACGCCCCCGCGGCGAATTCACGCTGCGCTCCCGTTGGTCGCTTGGGTGTGTACGGGAGTGTAGTCTGCGCACCGCGACCGGAGTTTGTTCGTGCTGTGACCGCAGGT
>JAFUTK010000023.1 GCA_017471405.1 Ruminococcus sp. | reverse complement strand
CTCCCACCGGGAAACCGTTCTGACGGACACATACAGCTTCTCCGCCAGCTGCTCCTGTGTAAGGCCCTTTTCCTGACGCAGCCGTTTCAGGCGGCTGCCTATCATTTTCATATCCATATCAGACCCTCCTTTCACCTTCAGTATACATAAAGCCCGACCGAAAGTCAACGACATATTGCAAAAATGACCGGACACGTTATGTCCGGTCACTGTATTGCTGAGATATCATTCCTCCGTCGAGTTCACCGCTCCGATGAACACCGGCAGAGAGGTCTGTGTGTCTACTATCGCCATCACGAAGGGACGGTCAAGGGTGACTGTTCTTATCTTGTCATCATCAATAAGAGCGGCGCCGCACTTCATTTCTATCTCGGTGGCAGCAGCGGCCTTGGTGCCGTAGCGGTTTACCTCAATGTGGGTCTTGTGGATAATATCCCCGATGAACAGCTGACCTGTGGAGGTCTTTGCCATTGCGGAGAAATCTGCGTCGGACGCAAACGCCCTGTCAAGCCCCATTGCGGATATATCCTTTGCTATGCTGCCGCCGAAATCGAATTTGAACTCCGGTATTTTCGCATAAACCTCATAGCCGTAGTTTACACCCGAGAGCAGCTCCTCCAAGCTCTCGCCGTCGAGGCCCTCGACGCACTCGGTCAGGGTCTTACCCTCCTTGGGGAGGAGGGCTGCAAAGGCGTACCTGCCGCCGTCATAGTACTTAAGAAAGCCGGTGAAGCTGCCGTCCTCAAGATACACGTTCTCGGTAGAGGAAAGCATCACGCACTTTTCCTCCTCGCCCTTGGCGTTGTGGAACACGCCGTTCTCATCTATTGAGTATTCCAGATATGGGTCGTTCCACATGGCCTCAAAGGCAATGCAGTTTATCAGCACTGCCACCTCGTCGTCCTCAAAGGCGTCCTTGATGGAGGGTATCATTCCCTTGGTCTTGTCGCTGACCCAGCCGTTGAGGGCTTTGAGGGTGCCGGCGTCAAAGGGTGCAAGGAAGGACTCGGCATCCAGCCGTTTCTTGCAGAGCTCAGCATAGGAGGGCTCTAAGGTTATCATTCCGCCCTCGCGCACCCAAATGGAGTTGGCGATGTCGAACTCGGAGCTCGTAGATGACTTCGCCTTGCTGATAAGAGCGGCAAGCCCGTCGTTGATGTCGCCCAAGTCACCGCCGAAGAGGGTCTCGAACTGAGTGAGGGTGTCCCCTGCCGCACCGTTGGCGGCAAGCCCCAACGCCAGCATTACGGATTCCGGAGAGACAAGCACGTTTTTGCCCTCGCCTATGCTCTCCCCGCCTGCCCGCTTGAACAGCTCCGCGGAGATATTAAAGGCGGCCTTTCTGAAGCCCTCCGGCAGGCTTTCGTCGGAGGCCTCGAACTGTGTGCGGTAGGCGGCGGGCTCTATCTCCTCGCCGGAATTATCCGGGCGCTTTAGGGTCGTGATCGGCTTTTCTCCGGAGCTGTTTATCTCCTCTGCCGGGCTGTCCTCCGAGCCGCAGCCGGCCAAGGAAAATGTGAGCATAAGAGCTGCAAGCAATGAAAGTATCTTTTTCATAATTACCACCTCTTTTTAATTCGCGCTGCGCTCCTTCGTCGCTGCCACTTGTAACATCAGGCAGCCCATGCGCCGCGTCTGTACACCCGGTCGTTCTGTGGCCGTAGGTACTCGCATTCCACAGGGTGAGATACGGTCGGGGCTTTCCGGTCTTTGCTCTCCTATGAACTGTTTCTGATATATATACGTTTCCGGCAGGCAAAAAATATGGGCGCAGAATATACAAATCTGCGCCCTTAGTTTTGTGGGTCTTGTACAAAATATGCTTACATCCACTGCTTTTTAAGCCATTCTATCCTGCCGTTGACAAAGCTGACTATCTTGCCGGCGGCGTCTATCTTCCATTTGTCAGAGCCAAGGTCGTGCTCCATGCTCTTGCAGGTTTTCAGAGCATCGGCTGCGGCGGCTTGGAGCTCTCCCGAATCGTAGAGAGCGGCAAACCTCTCCGAAACGGTCTCCCTGAACCCCTCCGACTTCATCGCTGTGATGAACCACACGTTTGAGCGGTCCCACTCGTCCATCAGCTTCTGGAAGGTGCAGGCGTACCACCCACCGTCAGGGTCGCCTTCATATGCCCAGTTGAAGTCCCAGGGGGCAAAGAAGGTCAGCTTGGGATATTTGCTCTCCGGGGAGAAGTCTATCGCCATATAAAAGCTGCCGGCGCCCACATCGTAGTTATGGACAAGCTCTTCAAGTATCAGCATATTCGCCAGCGACTTGGTATCTATCACAGCTTCTATGGCCTCATAGCCGTCAGCATAGACCCCGTCGGCGGGGACGACATTCCAGCTATCGTCGAACATCATCGGCTTGTCGTGCTCGGCGCCCTCATAGAGAATGGTGAATACTCCCTTAAGGAAATTGCTGATGAAATCAAACTGCCCGACGGAGTTTATCCTGCTCTTGATGCTGTAGGCGTGGGGTATCAGCTTTTTCGTTTTGCCGGAGATATCCGTTATCTCCGCTTCCTCGTGGTCCATATAAAAATAGGGGTGCTCCTCAGAGGGGTAGTTGTCCATTTCAATGAAGTAGCCTATCTCCGCCTGAGTTTCCCCGTCGGAGGGCTCATAGACGTCCCCTCTGCCGGGAGCGGCCTGATTTTGCTCACACAGCAGGTATATCCCCTTGGACCTGTCGTTTACATACAGATTAACGTAGGTCATATCGCTGGAATAGTACTTCCCCTCAAATATGGCCTTAGCCAGACTAAAGCCCACAAGGTCGGGGGCAAGGTTCCAGTAGGAGCGCAGCAGCACCCAGCTGCGGTATTTCTCCCCGCCGTGGAGGCCAAGCATATTCTGCTTTTCCTCAAACTTGATGCGGTAGGGCTTCTCGTCTCCCTGGTCGGCGGTGGAGTTTCCCCTGACCTTCACGCCTGCGGCGGCGGTGAGGCGATGCTCCTCAGCACAGTTGAACACGTCTATTACGCTTGCCACATATTCGTCCTTGGAGAGTATCTGCTGCTCGTCCTGAGTGTAGATGTTAATGCAGGGGTGCTCCTTCTGGGAGCTCCTGCGCTCAAAGCGGCTGGCAAGATATTCCGGGTCGGCGCCGTACTGCTCCCAAACCTTAGCGAAGTCCGGCAGGGAGAGGCTCTCCTGCTGCTCCAAAGGGGCGGGGTCGGCCTCATAGGGCGGCCAGAATGGCTCCGGCTCGGTGACCGGGGGCGGCTCCGTTTCGGTAGGGGTGGTCTCTGTGGTCACCGTAGTAACGCTCTCGCTGACGGAGGAGGTCTCCCCGGCGGAGCTTTGTTGGTCGGCGGCACAGCCCGCCGTCATAGCTACTGCCAGCAGCAGGCAGATAAGCTTCTTCATAGCTATCCCTCCGTATAATTTATGCGGGTATCAGCTCTCCCCACTCATAGCCCTCGTCAGGGGCGAGGTCAGGGTCAGCGGCGGTGGTCTTTTTGGTGGTGGTAGTCGTCGTCCTCTGAGTGGTGGTCTGCTTCTGTGAGGCGGCTGTGGTAGTGGTCGTCGTCCTGCCGGAGGCAGAGGTCGCGGTAGTCCCCGCAGGGCTTTGGCTGCTGTCGTCCGCAGGCTTTGAGGTGGTCTCATCGGGGACGGAGCTTTCCTCCGGAGCAGTCTCGGTGACACTTGCCTCACTGTCGCCGGTCTCGTCGGGGACGCTATCCGCATCGGAGGTCTCCGCGACGGTGGTAGTGGTTGTTACAGTCTCCTCCTCGGAGGAGGCATCAACAGTCACACTGGTGGTAGTGGTAGTAGCAGTATCGCTCTCCCCGCTTTGGTC
Organism: Ruminococcus sp.; assembly: GCA_017471405.1. Classification (GTDB taxonomy): domain Bacteria; phylum Bacillota; class Clostridia; order Oscillospirales; family Ruminococcaceae; genus FB2012. Next base: position 264 of record JAFUTK010000023.1, on the reverse strand, counting down.
CGCCTGCGAGCTTGATGAGCCCTTCCCGCAGCCGGCAAGAGCCAGCGCCAGAACGAGGATAAGCATAGATGTTTTCTTTATCATAAGGGTATCTTCCTTTCTCTTTTTACAAATGTGTTCCTGCGATAAATCAGAATTTGTGCGGGCGCCCAATGAATAACGCCCATTTTCTCATTTCTCTGCACTAGTCTGTAATGTGACCATTGCGCTCCGATGCGAGGGGGAAACCAAAAGAGAGGGGAACGCCAGAAAACTACGTAAAAT
>JAFUTK010000022.1 GCA_017471405.1 Ruminococcus sp. | reverse complement strand
GCCTGCGGCGGGGAAATACCCTTTTCCGGCGAAAACCTGTCGGCTTAGGCTTTCTCTGTGCTTGCGGCGGCTCGGAAAAATTCGGAAAAGAATATCTCGTCTCCGCCTGCGGCGGGGAAATACCATTTTACGGCAAACAGCTGTCGGCGGCTCAAATGGTAATTTTCCGCATAATAAAATATCCCCCCGCAAGCGCGGAGGGATATAGTTTCAATTATCAGTGCTCATCAGCCGAGAATTACCTCGACCTCGTGAGCTGTGCCCTCGTCAAATACGGGGAGAACGTTGCCGCTGAGCTTAACGCCGTCAACTACCACGCTCTTGACGCCCTTGCTGACGTGCTCGGGGTTCTTGATGGTGATGTTGTAGGTGTTTCCGCGGAACTTTCTGGTCAGCTTGTAGCCGTCCCAGGCCTCGGGGATAGAGGGGTCTACCTTCAGACCGTCATAATCAGGAATGATTCCGAGAATGAACTGGGAGATAGCTACGAAGTTCCAGGAGGCGGTACCGGTCAGCCAGCTGTTCTTGGCCTCGCCGTGTCTCTTAGCGTCCTTGCCGGCGATCATCTGAGCGTAAACGTAAGGCTCGGTGCGGTGCAGGTCGGAGATATCCTCCAGATATGCGGGAGCTATCTTGGAGTAGTACTCGAAGGCCTGATCGCCTCTGCCGATGGCAGCCTCTGCACAGATTATCCAAGCGTTGTTGTGGCAGAAGATACCTGCGTTCTCCTTATATCCGCCGGGATATGTGGAGATCTCGCCGTACTCCTTGTAATATCTGGTGAATGCGGGATTGTTCAGCACCAGACCGTACTTGGTGTCGAGATACTTCTTTACGCTGTTCATAGTCAGGATATCCTTGTCGCTCTCCTTGCCGAGACCCGCCATAACTGCGAAGCCCTGAGGCTCGATGAAGATCTTACCCTCCTCACATTCGTGGGAGCCGACCTTCTTGCCGAAGTCGTCGTATGCACGCAGGAACCACTCGCCGTCCCAAGCGTACTCGAGAGTGTTCTTGTTCATCTCATCAATTGCAGCCTGAGCCTTAGCAGCCTCCTCGTCAAGACCCTTGCGCTTGCAAAGAGCAACATACTCGGGTCCGATGTAGGCCATCATAGCGGCTACGAGAACAGACTCCGCAACGCGGCTGAACTTGTCAGCGCCGTACTTGGGAGAGGTGTAGGTCTGGAAGCTCTCGCCGGGAGTGTCCGAATGGCAGGAGAGGTTGAGGCAGTCGTTCCAGTCGGCTCTCATAGCCAGCGGCAGACCGTGAGGTCCAACTGCGCCGGCAACGTGCCAGAAGCTCATCTTAAGGTGATGCATCATAGACTGTGCCTTGCTCTCGTCGTTGTCGTAAGGAACGCTCTCGTCAAGGATAGACCAGTCGCCGGTCTCCTTGATGTACTGTGCGGTGGAGAGAATCATCCACAGCGGGTCGTCGGAGAAGTCGCCGCCGATGGCGTCGTTGCCCTTCTTGGTAAGGGGCTGATACTGGTGATAGCAGCCGCCGTCCTCAAACTGTGTAGCAGCCAGGTCGAGGATACGCTCTCTAGCTCTGTCGGGGATCTGGTGAACGAAGCCCAGCAGATCCTGGTTGGAGTCGCGGAAGCCCATGCCTCTGCCGATGCCGCTCTCGAAGTAGGAGGCGGATCTGGACATATTAAATGTCACCATACACTGATACTGATTCCAGATGTTGACCATTCTGTTGAGCTTGTCGTCGTCAGACTCAACGTGGTATTGGGACAGCAGACCCTCCCAGTAAGCCTTCAGCTCTGCCAGAGCCTTGTCAGCCTTCTCTGCGGTGTTCATAGACTCGATCATCACATAGGCCTTGCTCTTGTTCATTGTGCCGTCAGCGTTCCACTTGTTCTCGCCGTTCTCAACATAGCCCAGCACGAATACAAGGCTCTTCTCCTCGCCGGGAGCGAGAGTGATGTCGAGGCAGTGGGAAGCAACGGGGCTCCAGCCGTCAGCTACGGAGTTCTTAGGCTCGCCTGCGAATACGGTAGCAGGATTTGCAAAGCCGTTGTATATGCTGCCCATAAAGGTCTCTCTGTCGGTATCGTAGCCGCAGATGTCGGCGTTTACGGTGTAGAATGCAAAGTGGTCACGGCGCTCCTTGTACTCGGTCTTGTGGAAGATGGTCGAGCCCTCGATCTCTACCTCACCGGTGTTGAAGTTTCTCTGGAAGTTCTCGCCGTCGTCGGAGGCGTTCCAGAGGCACCACTCCAGGAAGGAGAACAGCTTGAAGCTCTTGGCCTCACCCGAATTGTTCTTGAGCACCATCTTCTGTACCTCGCCGTTGAAGCTCTGAGGAACGAAGAAGGTAACCTCTGCGGAGAGCCCGTCCTTTTCGCCCTTGATAACGGTGTAGCCGATACCATGGCGGCAGGAATAGCTGTCAAGCTCGGTCTTTACAGGGCTCCAGCCGGGAGACCATACATTTTTGCCGTCGTTGATGTAGAAATACCTTCCGCCCATATCAACGGGAACGTTGTTGTAGCGGTAACGGGTAATTCTCCTGAGCCTTGCGTCCTTGAAGAAGCTGTAGCCGCCTGCCGTATTGGAGATGAGCGAGAAGAACTCCTGTGTGCCCAGATAGTTTATCCAGGGGTAGGGAGTTCTGGGATTGGTGATGACGTATTCCTTGTTGGCGTCATCGAAGAATCCGAATTTCATTTGAATTCCACCTTTCGTATGTTTGTATAAAATTAATTTTCATTAATTGATACCTTAGCTTTTAAATTCCACATTGTCGTAGATGACTGAATATGAGTAGTAGGACACCGTCAGGGGAGTCTCATAAAACTGCACGTCACCGTACTCCGTATACTCGTCCTCAGTGATTAGCCTGTATGACCGGGAGAGATAGCCCTTTGAGGAGGCCTTTCCGCCCTTAAGCTCTTCAAACTTCTCCTGCGGTATTGCCAGCAGTATGCCGTCGTTGGTGCTTGCCTGGTCGAAGGCCACATAGTAATTCTTGCCGTAAGTGCAGAGCACATATTCCTCTACCGTTATCTCCTTGGGACTTTGCAGGTCCTTGTTGATGTTGTGTATCGAGCGGAATATGGAATACCCGCTGAACAGTATTATAAACAGCGCTCCGAAGGTGAACACCAGCTGATAGATGGAGCTTGCCATACCCTTCCAGGTCTTGAAGAACACCACTATATATCCCAGCGCCGCCGCCAGCAGTATCACCATCGCAGTGACGTTAGAGTGCATAAACTTCTCGATGGTGGCCTTGCCGCCCAGCAGGTCGGCATCGTCCATAGAGTGCTTCTGAATGAAGAAGGCGGCCATTGCCAGCAGAGCGAACACCGCAAAGAATGCTCGCCACTTGTGCATCTCTTTTGTCTTTTCCTGCATACCGGAGGCGCTTGACGCTATCTCCGTCACAGCCTCCCGCAGGATATGATCCCCAACGCCCATTACGCTAAAGTGAAGAATCTCTGCCAGCACTCAAAGCTCTCACCCTTTTTGAGCTCCCTGTGTCCGCTGACATCGTTCTTGAGGCCGAGGTTCGCGGCATTTATCATAGCGGTCATAGGCTCGGGACAGAAATATCCGTTGCCGCCGCGGTCGTTCCACATGTTCCAGAACTTATACTCGTGGGATACCTCGTTGAGCACCCTCTTGCCGGTGGCCTTGTCGGTGACGGTAACGCCGTAGAAGGGCTTGCCGTCCAGCTCACCGGTCTCGGCGGTGTACATATCGTTGTTGATGGTGTGCAGTACCGGCCTCATGGAGCCGTTCTTGTAGCGCATATCCTTGTAGGTCAGGGGCAGAAGCTTCTCGGTGGGCAGGCATCTCTCATTCAGCTCGCACCTCTCTCCTATGGGCACTGTCAGCCTCAGGCTCGACTGCTTTCCGCCCACAGATATGGGAGCGTTTATGCAGGTGTGAGTGCAAAGCGATACAGGCAGGCGCTTGTCCCCCAGATTTTCGAGCTTAAGGGTCTGCTTTAAGCCCTCCGCCTCGGAGAGCTCGTATGTATAGGTGAGCCTAAATGGCAGCGGGAAGCAGGAGAACATCGGGTCATTCTCGTCATAGTCGTAAACAGTCACGCATACAGCCTTATCCCCTCTGACCTCAGCCACCTCGACCCGGTGAGCCCTCTTGTGAGCCCAGCCGTGAAGGTGGTTGTTGAAGAGAGTCTCGTTCACCGGCAGGTGATACTCACCGTCGGAGGTCTTTAAAAGGCCGCCGTCAAAGCGGTTGGGGAGATAAAGGGTAGGAAGGCCCCAAATCTCTCTGGCCCTGTTGTATTGTGCAAGGGTGCAGCTGTCGCTGTAGCGGAACACCTCTATCTGATTGACGGTATCGAAAAGCCTCAATACGCTGCTGCCCGTCAGCGGAGAGATGACAGCAAAGTACCTTCCCGCAGTGAGCTTAACGCAGCTTATGCCCTTACATTCAAAGGCACTGTCTACTGTAATACTCAAAATTTCCATACTCCTTTTTGGCTGAATACCAGCGCAAACGTTTTAATATATCAATTATACCATATTGAGGCACAAATAGCAAGGGTTTTTTATATATTTTTTCAAAAATATTTCCGAACCGAGCTGCTTATTTCCGATATATTTTCAGTGAAAAAAGGTATTCTCGCCCCGCAGGGGAGAGAATACCTTTTTTCGCATTTCCCCGAGCCGCTGAAAGCGGCGAGGGCATACTGAATTTCACATATCATAGGCCTGAAAAAATGCAAAAAAAAGGCAGGACAAACGGTGCCCTGCGAAAGCAAAATGAAAAAAACTATGTGTAGAACAAAAGAAAGGAGACAACAAAACGGATGTCAATTGAAATGCTATTCAATTTACATCATTTACAATTATAATCGCAATCTCGAAAATTGTCAATAACGTTTCGACCAAATTTTTGCAGGAGCCGAAATTTCGTCGCATTACACAAATAGAAAGCCCGGAGTATGGGCAAAATACCTTAAAAATCTTTCCTGTGTGAGAACGGTGTGAGAGCCGGGTGTGCGAAACGTTTTTCGCCCTGTCCGGTCAAAACGGGTGAAAATATAAGAATATTCGCCCTCAAAACACCTCACTGACCGCCCCAAGGGAGCGCAGCACAAATTCGCCAGCGGGGGCGAGTCTCGCCCTGTGGAATGCGAGCACCTAGGGTTACAGTGCGATGGAGCCCCGGTCGCGGTGCCGCACCTGCCCGCCCGTACAAGGTGAGGCGTGACGCCAAAAGGAAACTCCGGCAAAATGAAAAGGGAAGCCGACCTTGCCGGAGGCTTCCCGGGGGAGCGTTAAAGCGCCGTTAGGGAGCCGTCGGACCGACCGCTGCAAACCCACGGCTTATGAGCCGGTCCTGTGCGCAGTCAGCTTCCTTTCATTTTGCCGGAGCTGTGGTGAGCCGGTCAGGTCTCGGAGCTGACCAGCTCGTTCTCCTTGAAGAACAGGGAGATGCACCATATCGCAGAAACTGCGACAAGCACATAAACTATCCTGCTTAGAGCTGCAGTCTGTCCGCCGAACAGGAAGGAAACAAGGTCGAACTCAAAGAGCCCTACCAGACCCCAGTTCAGCCCGCCTACGATAAGCAGGAACAACGCTATCTTGTCAAGCATTTTCATTACTCCTTTCAGTACTCAGCGCTTGTGGCCGCTGTGTCTTACGGGTATAGTATTGCCGAGCAGGAGCATAATATTCATAAGCGGAGGATTTTTTTGAACGCCACTTTCCCCAGTTGTGATAATGTCCATATTTGTAACTGTAATATCCATTTAATTTTATAAATAGGGCATTGACTATTTAAAAATTATGTGATATCATTATAAAGAAATATATTGTGCCTGAGCGTCTATGCAAACACAATATATAGATATCGAAAAGCCTGAAAGGATGATATGTATGTTCGGTGAGTTCATGCCCGAATGGGAGGGCTTCGCCCCCGGCAGATGGAGCACCACTGCCGTTAATGTCAGGGACTTTATCAAGCGCAATTTCACACCCTATGAAGGCGACGAGAGCTTTCTTGCCCCTCCTACCGAGGCGACAAACAAGCTCTGGGAACAGGTAATGGAGCTCTCCCGGCAGGAGAGAGAGGCTGGCGGCGTGCTGGATATGGATACCAAGATAGTCTCTACCATCACCTCCCACGGCCCGGGATACCTTAATAAGGATTTAGAGAAGATAGTGGGCTTCCAGACGGACAAGCCCTTCAAGCGCTCCCTCCAGCCCTTCGGCGGCATAAGAATGGCGCAGAACGCCTGCACCCAGAACGGCTATGAGGTAGACTCCGAGGTAGTCAAGATCTTCACCGAATACAGAAAGACCCACAATCAGGGCGTTTTTGATGCATATACCCCCGAGATGAGGCTCGCTAGAAAGTCCGCTATCATCACCGGCCTGCCCGATGCCTACGGCAGAGGCCGCATCATCGGCGATTACAGGCGGGTAGCCCTCTACGGCGTTGACCTTCTTATTGAGGACAAGAAAAACCAGCTGGCTACCGCTCACGCCAGAATGACCTCGAAGAATATCCAGCTGCGAGAGGAGCTGGCAGAGCAGGTGAGAGCGCTGGGACAGCTCAAGGAGCTGGGCAATATCTACGGGCTGGATATCTCCCGCCCCGCAAAGAATGCACAGGAGGCTGTGCAGTGGCTCTACTTCGGCTACCTCGCCGCAGTCAAGGAGCAGAACGGCGCCGCTATGTCGCTGGGACGCACCTCCACCTTCCTTGATATCTATATCCAGCGTGACCTGGATAAGGGCATCATCACCGAGCAGGAGGCTCAGGAGCTTATCGACCACTTCATTATGAAGCTGCGCCTTGTTAAGTTTGCCAGAACTCCCGAATATAATCAGCTGTTCTCCGGCGACCCCACCTGGGTGACAGAGTCCATCGGCGGCGTCACCATCGACGGCGTGCCGCTGGTAACAAAGAACTCCTTCAGATATCTGCACACGCTGGATAACCTCGGCACCGCGCCGGAGCCTAATATGACAGTGCTGTGGAGCACCAAGCTGCCGAAAAACTTCAAGCGCTACTGCGCTAAGATGTCAATAAAGACCTCGTCTATCCAGTACGAGAACGACGACCTGATGAGAGAGACCCATGGCGACGACTACGCCGTAGCCTGCTGCGTTTCCTCTATGCGCATAGGCAAGGAGATGCAGTTCTTCGGCGCCAGAGCAAACCTGGCCAAGTGCCTGCTCTATGCCATCAACGGCGGCGTTGACGAAAGGCTGAAAATTCAGGTGGGCCCCAAGTACCGCCCCGTCACCGGCGACTACCTCGATTACGACGACGTAATGGAGAAGTACGACGATATGATGGAGTGGCTGGCAGGGCTCTATGTCAACACACTGAATATAATCCATTATATGCACGACAAGTATTGCTACGAGAAGATACAGATGGCTCTCCACGACAGGGAGGTAAAGCGCTACTTCGCCACCGGCATCGCCGGACTGTCCGTTGTGGCGGATTCCCTCTCGGCTATCAAGTATGCTAAGGTCAAGTGCATCAGGGATGAGAACGGCATAGTCGTTGACTATGAGGTAGAGGGCGACTTCCCCAAG